>JBCDHX010000205.1:0-8058 GCA_038749535.1 Bacteroidota bacterium | reverse complement strand
GGCAATGCCAAAATGAATAGCCCGTCGGCTTTGCCTGTCCCGACTCTCGGGGAGACAAATACCATGCTCATGTCGCTGAAAAATTGAATCATTTGATAAATCAAAGAGCAAAAAGGAATTTGATGCGTTTGCCCTAGAAAATATCAGACAATTCCTTCTTTTCAAGAATATGTTTTAGTAAGTCAAAAAACACCTATCGTTGATGTCTTTCGACGCACAGAAGATGGCTGGTTGATGAAAAGTTATATTGGATTGGATAAAGAAGTCGCGCTTGGCTCAATTGATGCAACCCTCAAAATGGCAGACATTTATCAGAAAGTGAAGGACTTAACAGATCCTCAAACTATTCTAGAATTTAATCCTCAAGCAGATAAAGGCTAGTCAATTGTTTCAAGCAATTGCTCCAACTGAATTCCTCGTGACCCTTTCACCAAAAAAGCAGTCTCTTTAAATGTTTGACCAGAAAACCACTCGATCAACGCCTCCACCGTATCAAAATGTAACTGATCTGATCTGCAAGCTCCAAAATGCTGACCAACCAAAATAATCTGATCAAAGCCTTTCTTCTTGGCTTGCTGCACGATGTACTGGTGTTCACTCAAACTCTCCTTTCCTAGCTCCAGCATATCACCCAAAATGACCACTTTTCGTTCTGCTTTGTACTGCTCAAAATAATCTAGCACATTCGACATACTGCTCGGGTTGGCATTGTAGGCATCCAATAGGAAAATATTGCTGCCTTTCTCTATCCATTGAGAGCGATTATTGGTTGGCACATACTGCTCTATGGCAGCTTTGATTTTGAGCGGTGGCACTTTGAAATATTGACCAATGGTGATCGCCGTCATCACATTTTGAAAATTATATGCTCCCATCAACTGCGTCTGTACTGGGACATTATTCCCCAAATCATCTCTAAATCTAACTTTCACTGTAGGTTCTAGCGACTCCGGTATCGCTTGATAAATACTATGTGCTGCCTTCTCAGGATGACTGCTGTATGCTAGTTTTTTGCGATAGCTCTCGCCTGCCAGCTCCCAAAGGAATGGCTCATCTCGATTGACGAAAAGCAGGTGATTCTTAGCTTTCAAATAATCGTATAGCTCCGATTTTGCCTTTTTGACGCCTTCTATGCCGCCTACGCCTTCCAGATGTGCTTTTCCAATATTGGTAATGAGTCCATGAGTTGGATCAGCGATTTCACAGAGTGCCGCGATTTCTCCCAGATGATTCATCCCCATTTCAATGATGGCAACTTCTGTTTCTTTTGGCATAGCTAGTAGCGTCAGCGGGACACCGATATGATTGTTGAAATTGCCGCTTGTAAAGTGAGTGCGATAATGGCTGCTCAAGACACTTGCCATGAGTTCTTTTGTAGTCGTTTTGCCATTGCTACCGGTGATTCCAATGATCGGAATTTTGAACTGCTGCCGATGATAATACGCCAAATCCTGTAAGCTTTTCAGTGCATCTTTCACCAAAATATAGCGATCATCTTCTTGATATTCTACATTGTCTATGACAGCATATTTCGCTCCTTTTTCCAGCGCATTTTTGGCAAAGCGATTGCCATCGAAACGTTCGCCACTCAACGCAAAGAAGAGCGTATCTTTCTCTACGGTTCGGCTGTCCGTTGAGATTTGAGTGCAAGATTCAAATAATTGATAGAGTTGTTTGATAGTAGTGGACATAGATTCTTATCACTTTAGGAAAAGAAATAATACGCACATAAAGTATTGTATATCAATAACCTATGCCTTCTATGTGCCTATGTGTTTAAAAAATCAATTACAAAGTTAGAACGAAACCCTAACAAAACGAAAAAAGGTCTTCTCGCATCACACGAAGAGACCTTCCAGGTATCAACATTTATAAATCTTGGTTTGAGTTCAATAATAAATCGCCCTTTTGAATGTTTCAATTTGATTATCAATCTCTCTTTATAAATACGATTGATTGACAATCAAATTAAAACAGGTCGATTTAGTTGTTTCACATGGAGCTTGACTTTGGCAGCTAAAGATGTTGCGTTAAATAACGTCTCTATTAATTATTAATAACGACGCTTCGTTTTCTTTCTTTTTACTTTGAACTGATTACCGCTATTGCCATCGTTGCCACCGGGCGCACCTACACGGGTCATTGCACAACGGAAACCAATGTTGCGATCAGCACGATCTTCGTCTTTGAATCGACGTCTGCCAGGCTGTAGCCAATAAGCACGATCTGCCCAAGAACCACCTTTATATACTCTAGCTTTGTTAGAGATCAAAGTATGGCGACCGGAGTCATAGTAAGCAGAAGAACGCTCATCACCGTCGAGATAGTCAAAAGCATCTGCTGTCTTGATATTTTCGCGATCAGCCAATGTGCTATCATCTATATCCGTATACTGCAAACGACCTAGGCTATCTAGTTCAGGATTTCCTTCTTCATCCAAAACACGTGTTTGGAACTTACCACCACGGAATGGGTTCAAGTCGTGATTTTCCGAATCAGAAAGGGTCACACTCTGCATAGGGCGATAAACATCTGCTACCCATTCGTTGACATTACCAGCCATATTATACAGACCGAAATCATTTGGCATGAAAGAGCGTACCAATGCAGGTCCAGCAGCGTTATCATTCAAGTTGCCTGCCATACCCATATAGTCACCATAGCCGCGCTTGAAGTTTGCCATCATGCTACCTTGATACTTATTGCGCTTCTGATAGCGAACGGTATTGCCGTCCCAAGGATATAGTCGGCGATCAGAGATACGCTCGTCTTGCTCGGATGCCATATTGCCTTGTAGACCTAGTGCCGCATATTCCCATTCTGCCTCTGTCGGTAGGCGATATTTAGGCAATAAAATACCATCTTCGAAGCGTACATCACGCTCACCGCCACTACGGAAATCTTTCATTCCCTTGCGGCGATTGACAGCCCCTTCTTGCATCACACCTGCTAGATAAGCTTCTGTGTTGAAGTTAGCTTCGTCTGTTTGTTCCATATTGGGGTTCAAAATACCGCGCTCGATCAACATCATTTCATTGACGCGATCGGTACGCCACTCTGCATATTTTGTCGCCTGCTGCCAAGTGACACCTACTACCGGATACTCGTCGAAAGAAGGATGACGGAAGTAAGTTTCGATCATTGGTTCGTTATACGCCAACTCTTCTCGCCAAACTAAGGTATCTGGCAAGGCATTCAAATAAACCTCAGGATAAGATTCACCGAAGACTCTACGCAACCAATATAGATATTCGCGATAGTCAATGTTAGACACTTCTGTTTCATCCATGTAGAATGAATTGACGGTCACCCGTCGAGGGACGTTGTTCCAGTCCATGGTGACATCCTCTCCGGTGTTACCCATAGTAAAAGTTCCTCCTTCAATTGGTACTAAGTTGGGACCGGTCTCTTGACCTTCGTAATCGGTTACTTTTTCAAAGCCACCCCATTTTTGATCGTTGTATGCCCAACCTGTAGCCGAAGAGCGTTCTTTTTTGCTACAAGAAGCGATCGTCATCATGGCAGCCAAAGAGAATACCAATACCTTTAATAATCTCATCTGTGTAATTTTGAATTTCAGTTTATATTGTAATCGAAAAGTGCAGATAGCTATTTCTCCACACTAACGCGGTTTTAGTTCGTTATCTTGTGCAGATGCTTAATTTATCATGAAATCTGTTTCCCAAAAAATCCTTGAGAGATTGTCGATATTTCACTGAATTATCGTGCACCCATCAATAACTGAAAAGTGTGTTTTGTATTGTGAGGGAGGGTGTGAAAATTAGCTTAAAACTTACCTAAACATCTTCAGACAATCATTATATCGATTGGAGCGGCGTTGTCGCTTGAAGTTGGCACTATTCTCAAAATTTAAGATAACGGTGATCTCGCTCGTCCCGCCTGAACCACCCTGAGAAGCAGATAAGCCGGACACGGTAAAGTCATAGCTATAACCGATGCGAAAAATATCGTACTCCGCACCAACCATAAAGATCGCTGCATCAGGATTGCCGATGGCATGACGAAACCACGCGCCACCAAAGAAAGCACCATAGCCAAGATACGCACCGGCATTGACCTGCATCAGGTTGCCTTGACGGACGAGTGTGGCATTGGGAGAGATGAAAGAAGCAGTCTGTCGGCTACTGCCTTTTTGTAAGGTAAACTGACCTCCAGCTTGTAAAGCGATGCGCATAGGTAGACCACTTGCCAAATTACTATTGACATCCAAGAAGGACTCATCGGGTGTATTCAAATGTTTAGCCCCAAATCCGATATAATAGTTTTTAGCGTACAACAACATACCTGCACCTACGCTTCCCGACACTTGGCTCAGTCTGCCATTTGCCGATTCTTCTGAACCTTTCACTACACCATCTATCGGGTCGATTTGATCTAGAAAAACAAGTTTATTCCAGTCCAAATTGCTCTGCATAATCGCTGCCTCTACACCCACTTTGACAAATAGCTCGCGATTGATCTGCAAGCGATAGCCGTAAATACCACTAAATGAATTGTTGCGATAGACGCCTTCTCCCGCATCATCTGCCTGAATCATAATGCCCAAACTGCTATTGATGGGATCAAAAAACTGTCCGTAGCTGACCGCATAAGTTTTGTAGACATTGAGTGGTGCTGCCCACTGCCACTGATCGCGATAACTAAATGCCAAACGAGGGGCAGCCGTATTGCCTGCAAATGCTGGGTTGAGCTGCATGGGCATGCTGAAAAACTGACTAAAAACAGGATCTTGTGCTTGCCCTATGGTAGCACATAAAACAGTGAAACTCAAAGTCAGAAACAGGAGTCGCAATCGGTGCATAGCTACAAAAACATTTGTGAGTAGTGTGATGAATCAAGTCAGTGTAGGGCGGTGTAGATAGGAATGACCGCGATGGATGCGTTGATCCTAGTCATCGGTCTGATTACTTCTAAAAAGGACATTAAGGTAAATTATTTTGCGAAAGCAACGATAATTTTATTGGTCAAAACGAAAAAACGACCAAAATAAGTTTGCTATCGGTAAGAATCTCAAATATTTTCGCTTTACGTCATTCCACAACAGAAGACTCTTGCTGCAAATGACCTTTGTAGTAAATCCTAGAATGTGGCGGTACACTTTTTACCAGCCAAACATTGCCCCCGATGATGCTGCCTTTCCCGATGACCGTATCGCCTCCCAAAATGGTCGCCCCCGAATAAATAACCACATTGTCCTCTATGGTAGGATGCCGTTTGACTTTGGCAAGTTCTTTTTTGACACTCAATGCACCTAGCGTGACACCCTGATAAATTTTGACATCGTCGCCTATGGTCACAGTCTCTCCAATGACAATTCCGGTCGCATGATCGATGCAAAATCCTTTCCCGATGCGCGCTGCCGGATGAATGTCAACGCCCGTTTGACTGTGCGCATATTCGGTCAGGATACGCGGAACATAAGGAACTTTTAGCTGACAAAATTCATGTGCCAAACGATAAACAGCTATAGCTTTGAAACCCGGATAGGTGCGGATGACTTGCTGAGTATTTTTGGCTGCCGGGTCGCCTTTCGATATCGCATATGCATCATAGAGCAAGGCTTCTCTGATACCCGGTACGCGCTCGAAGAACCGTTTTTCGATGAACTGTGGACTCTTTTCTAGATAAAACTTGAGGTCTTCCAGGATGTTAGCAAGCTGCAACTTCATGCGTTGATAGTCCAGTTCCAGTTCTCGAAAACTTTCATACTTCCGATCGGCTATTTCTGGAAACAGCAGTTGCAACAATCCATTCAAAAAATCACATACTTCTTTGGGCGAAGGCATAGCTTTTCGCTGCTGATGCGCTTGGAAAAGTTTCTCTAAAAATGGCTGCTCCATGTTCGGTCGGTTATTTAAAAGATAACACTACATCGCTTTGTTGAGATGCATGGACGATCAAATTTTCATAGATACAACTTCATCACACATCACACATCATCTTCTTCCTATCATTTCTCGTTGCTCATATTTTACCTCCCCATCTACTATCGTCATTACGACTTTGGTCTCCAAAATGGCCTCTTCATCGCAAGTCATCAAATCATTAGACAAGACCACAAAATCTGCCACTTTTCCGACTTCAATGGAGCCCTTAATGTCTTCCTCAAAAGCTGCATAGGCAGGAGCGAGCGTATAAGAGTGAATCGCTTCTGCTCGCGTCATGCTTTGTTCAGCAAAAAAGACCATTTCGGGGTTGTCGCGGCGGCGCGTGACAGAAGCATAGTAAGATTCTATGGGACTGATGTCTTCTACGGGCGCGTCGGTTCCATTGGTGACGACGGCTCCTGCATCTATCAATGACCGCCAAGGATATGCTCCATATCGTGCTCTACTTTCCCCCAATCGTTTAACGACAAATGGCGCATCGGACGTACAATGCACGCCTTGCATAGAAGCGATGACGCCCAGTTCTTGAAAGCGCGGAATATCCGTGGTGTCGATGTGCTGCGCATGCTCTATTCGCCAGCGTAAATTCTCTTTTGTAGGATTTTCTTCAAAAGCTTGTTCGTATAAATTGAGCACCATGCGGTTGCCGCGATCACCGATGGCGTGGGTGCAAAGTTGCAGGTCTTGCGCGATGGTCAAATCAGCCACTTCTTTGATTTTGATGATGGGCGTCACATTTTGCCCGACTGCTTCTGGCTTGTCTGCATACGGTCGCAACATCCAAGCACCGAATGCACCCAAAGCACCATCCATGTATGCTTTGACAGAGCGGACAGTAAAGAAATTGTCGCCAGCTCCGACGAGTGGATAGGCTCGAATGCCATCCGCAAAATCGTCTTGAGAGCTACTAATCATCGCCCAAAGGCGTATATCGAGTTCACCATTTTCTGCCATCTCTTTATAGCGTCCCAATTCCGCAAAACTCGCACCTGCATCTTGAAAAGAAGTAATTCCATTACTTAAAGCGTTTTCTTCTGCTAGCTCTATGCCTTCATACCATTTCGCTAAGTTTTCTTCTTCCGAAAGGCTATTGACATAGTCGCTATAGGCATCCATAATCATCGCCATGGCTGTTTCTTCAAAAACGCCTATCGCTTCTCCACGACTATCTCTTACGATTTCGCCACCTGCTGGATTGGGGGATTCCGCATTGATGCCAGCGATTTCCATAGCTTTGGCGTTGGCGAATAGCGAGTGACCGCTAGCATGACGCAGCACGACTGGATTGTCTTGCGAAACGGCACTCAGTTCATCATGATAAGGATACCCCAGGACCTGACGATCTAGGACTTCGTTCCATTTTTCTTGATGCCAGCCGCGACCAGTGATCCATTCGCCAGCTTCGGCAGTTTTGGCTTTGTCGCCCACCATTTGGACGATTTCGTTCCAGTTTTTGGAGCGTAAGAAGTTCAAATTCATCAAGCTAGTTCCCAAACCTGAGAAATGCGCATGACCTTCGATGAAACCTGGCATCATGAATTGTCCTTCCAGATCAATGACTTTAGTTGTTTCTCCTTTGTATTCATCGACTAGATCGTCATCACCTATAGCTATGATTTTTCCATCTTGTACAGCGACAGCAGTAGCGATCGGTTGATCGGTGTCGACGGTATAGATGTTACCATTGTGGAGGATGAGATCAGCGTTTGATTTTTCTGCTGTTTCGCAAGCTGACAGGAGTAACAGGACACTAAAAAGTAGTGTAGTAAGTAGTTGATTTGACATCTAAGTAGTTTGATTTTGTTGGGGGTAAAATACGATATTTTGGGTGGAGAACTATATGAAATTAGAATAGTAGGGCAAACGCATCAAATTCCTTTTTGCTTTTTGATTTATCAAATGATTCAATTTTTCAGCGACATGAGCATGGTATTTGTCTCCCCGAGAGTCGGGACAGGCAAAGCCGACGGGCTATTCATTTTGGCCCCGCAAGCGGGACAGGCTATTGCCCCAAAACGAATCAAAAGGTCTAGAAATGGCAAACTCCTCCGTCGAACCTGCCCTTTCGCCATCCGCCACCTAAGTAAAACGTGTTCCACACTTGCTCCATACGACAACTATTACTTATCATACTTTTGATGCGTTTGCC
>JBCDHX010000204.1:0-8114 GCA_038749535.1 Bacteroidota bacterium | reverse complement strand
TCAGTACATTCCCTTTAAAAGCAGCATCGTAACTACGCCGTTTTTGCTTTCCATTTCCCTGAATATGGTTCTGCTTTTTCTCTTTCATAGTAACACAAATTTAAGATAGTTTTGTGTCCTGTTTTTCTAACACATCTCAGTTTATGTCATAAGAAGTTAATGCACCCAGCCGACCTGACTAATCTTAATTGACGGTATTTTTTTTAAGAATGGACTCACATCGGACTTTTTCCCAAACATCATTCTTCCAAAAAGCGTACCTTTGCGCCTCGAATTTTGCCACGAGTGAGTTTGTGTATGCACAGAACAGTTAATTTTCAGGATTTAGGCGTCGCCAGCTATGAGGAAGCTTGGAGTTATCAGCAGTCTTTACTAGACGCTGTTATTGCTCGAAAACGCCAAAATCGAGGACTGCAACCTACTGATGCCGACTATCAGACACCTATCCATCATCTACTCTTTTGCGAGCATCCACCCGTTTACACGTTGGGACGAAAAGGGAAAATAGAACATCTGCTGCTAGACGAAAAAGAACTGCAAAGCGAAGGCATTGAGTTCTACAAAATCAATCGGGGTGGAGACATTACTTACCATGGACCTGGACAGCTGGTCGCCTATCCCATTTTCGATCTAGAAGATTTTTTCACAGATGTGCATCGCTACGTTCGCACTTTGGAAGAAGTCGTCATTCAGACATTGGCACAGTATGAGATACAGGGACATCGAGAGGAGGGCTATACCGGCGTCTGGCTTTCCGCTACAGATATGCAGCCCAAGCGAAAAATCTGTGCGATAGGTGTTCATCTGAGTCGATGGGTTAGTATGCACGGTTTTGCTTTTAATATCAGCCCGAATTTAAGACACTTTGAACACATCATTCCTTGTGGCATCCAAGAAGACGATAAAGCAGTGACGAGTTTGGAAAAAGAACTCGGTCGTGCTGTAGATATGGACGACATTAAAAAAGTGGTTAAACAGCAATTCGCTGAACTATTTGAATTTAATTATCAGACAACAACTTATCCAAACAAACAATGAATACAGTAAATATGAAAACCGATATACCACAGCATAAAGTAACTGATCTTGCCATAGCTGTTGTCCCTCGCGTAGACAAAGACGATGAGCTTTGGGACACTTATCTTATCAATCTGAAAGAGGTTGCCATCAAAAGTGTGTTAATTAGTTCCAAAGGCTATGGTAGTAAAGATGGCGAAGACATCAAAACGACCACTTTGCGCCACTTCTTTGAAGAAATAGGGCCACAACGCGCCGTACAGATCGAGCCGATACAAGCCAAACTATTCGGAATCACCAACGAATATTGGGTGAGCTTTGTAGAGCAAGACTATATGTACGATAAAAAGTACATTTTCGTTATAGGAAGCATCGACACCTCCAATTTTACACGGATTCCACTGATAGATAAGAAAGGCGTCATGATTCGCTAGACGATACGAATGAAATACTCTTCTTTTTTATCTTGTGGATTATCTATCAGATTCACAACTCAATTTATGAAGAGTCCATTCACCGTATTACGTATTAGTTTATTCTCCATACTACTTGTTTTTTGTTGGTCTATACTGACTGCACAGTCGATAAGTAATATTGACTGGAAGCAGATTCCTATCGTCGAAATGCCAAAAGTTGACAACGCGGACTTACGTGCCAAAGAACTGGAACGCCGGGAAAATAAAGAAGTACCAGAGTTTGCAGTCAGTCATAAAGTGAATATAACGCCTTCATCAGCAGGAAAATGGAGCACTGATGAACAAACGCAAACCTCCATTTGGCAACTTCGTATCCATTCCAAAAAAGCCCATTCTCTCAACTTTGGATTTACGGACTTCTTCATACCTGAACACGGCGAACTTTACCTGTACAGCGCGAAAGATGGTAGTCAAAGAGGTCCGTTTACGCCTGCCGACAACGATATTCATAATCAACTTTGGACGCCCATCGTCAACGGAGATGATGTACTCATCGAAGTTCAGCTACCAACCAAAAATCGTGATGACCTACGACTCACATTGAGCAGCGTCAATCATGATTTTATTGGTTTTGAAAGTTTACTTTCCCAGCGTTGCCATATCGATGTCAATTGCGGCACGCTCGAAGGATTTCCAGAAGTCAATCGCTACCGTGACATCATCGAATCGGTGAGCATGTACTCCATTCGCGGGACACGCGCCTGCACTGGATTTTTGGTTAACAATACACGCCAAGATTGTACCCCTTATTATATGACTGCCGATCACTGCGGCATCACCGCCAATAATGCAGCAAGTATTGTCGCTTATTGGAATTACGAAAATCCAACCTGCCGACCGCCAAACACCTCTCAAAATAGTCGTCCTGGCAACGGTAATCTAGAACAGTTCAATTCAGGAGCTGTACTACGCGCTAGTCGTACGGCTAGCGATATGATGTTATTAGAACTGGACGACCCGATTGCTGACAGTATAGGTGTCTTTTTCGCCGGATGGAATAGAATGCAGGAAACACCGGATAGCGCAATTTGTATTCACCATCCAAATACAGAAGAAAAGCGCATTTCTTTCACCTATCAATCTATTTTAAGAGGTTCGCCTATCGGAAATGCGAGCGACAACGGACAATTTATGATCGTCCAAGATTGGGATGTGGGATCTACGGAAGGTGGTTCTTCTGGTTCGCCACTTTTCAATATGCAAGGCGAAGTGATCGGGCAGTTGTTTGGTGGAGAAGCTGCCTGCGGTAATAATCGCTACGATAGCTATGGTAGCTTTGCGACTTCTTGGGCAAGTGGAACAACTGCTGCGACTCGACTTGCTGATTGGTTGGATAGAGATGGATTTGGGCTGGAAAGATTGTCAGGAAAATGGCAAAGCGAATGTGGGCAGCAATTGACCGCCTTGACTTATAATTTAGAGTTGTGTACGAGCGATACGGCTCGATTTGAACTAATCAACGAAAATGGATTTGCTTCGGATGCCACTGTAAGCATAGCCGATCTGAATGAAGCTTTTCAAACTGATTTGTTGATAGATTCAGAGAATACTACACAGGCTACTTTAGTCATCACAGGATTGGAAAATGCGCCGGCTAGCAGTTCGGTTTTCAAAGTCACAGTAGATGAATTGGAAACATTTCTTAAGCTGACTGTCCTTCCCAATGAATTGTCAGCACCTACACTTTCTTTTCCATTAAGTGGCAATCCTGCAGTTTCCAACAATCCTTTTTTGCAGTGGGAAATGTCTCCTTTTGACCCAAATTATGAAGTACAAATCAGTACAGATTCTATTTTTGATGGTAACATAGCTGTCTCTGAAATAGTTACCAATAGTTTGCAAATCAGTGAGTTACAAGCAGGAACTACTTACTACTGGCGAGTACGCGCTAGACAAGCCTGTGGTGTTTCCGAATGGTCTGCTCCTTTTGTTTTTACCACTGCATTTTGTGAGATTTTTAGCTCCAATAATGTTCCCATCAGCATCAGTTCTGGTTCTCCAAATAGCTATCGCTCCACACTCAATATCGCTCATGCAGGTGTCATTGCCGACTTGAATGTATCAACACTACGCGGACGGCATACTTGGATAGAAGATTTAGAATTTGAATTGGAAAGTCCCAGAGGGACGCGTGTTCAGTTGTTAGATCGACCTTGTTTGAATGACCGAAATTTCGATTTGCAGCTAGATGATGAGTCGAATATTGTTGGTTTAAAATGTCCACCTGACGATGGTCGTGCGTACCGTCCAGTAGAAGCTTTGTCCGCATTCCGAGGAGAAGAAATGCTAGGGGAGTGGGCATTGCGTTTTCGGGACAATGAGTTCCAAGATGGTGGACAGTTGCAAGCCTGGGGCGTAGAAGTGTGTCAAGTGAGTGAGCAGTTTGATGTACATGTAGAAGTGCAGGAAAATCGAGTACTTAACTGCGGTGCGTCTGTAGATTCTGTTGCCTTCCAAATAGGGCAAAATTTTGATGAAGAGTCGTTGTTTATTGATTTAGAGGGAAATGCAGCGTCTAGACTCGATTATAGAATTGTAAGAGCACCAGAAGATACCATCGGGTATGTCGTTTTCAGTCAATTGAGCGATCTCAACGCAGGCGGCTATGTCCTAGAACTACGTGTGGAAGATCAATTTTTTCTAGTCAAGAAACCATTTGTACTTGTCAAGCATCCTATAGCACAGGTACAATTGACTTCACCTCAAGATCGAAGCGAAGCGGTCATGTTAGCTTCCACTATTTTGGAATGGGAAGGCGAAGCAGATGAGTACGAAGTCCAGCTCAGTGAAACAGCGACTTTTGATAGTTTGCTGTATCGAGTCGCATTGGAAGGGAATTTTACGTCTTGGCTAGTACCGGATAGTTTGGTGTCAGATCAGGTCTACTTCTGGCGAGTGATTGCGAGAACGGGCTGCGGTGATCGAGTGTCCGAAGTCTTCCAATTTCGTACAGAGAAAGTTGTCAATACCAACTCTATTTTGCAAGACAATATCGAGCTATTTCCCAATCCAAGCGATGGACTTGTGCAACTAAAAACAGATGGACAAGTTTATACGATGAGCTTGTATGACGCCAAAGGAAGACTATTAGAAAGGCGCGAAATTAGCGGTGATACTCAACTCGATTTTGCAGCTTATCCGGCAGGTGTGTATCATTTGAAATTGCAACATGATAATCATTTGAGTGTACATAAGTTGAGTGTTTATTAGACTTTCGCACTAACTGTAACCCAATTTTCGTTCAAATAAAAAAGCTAAATCATGCACAAAAAAATAAAGATACTAGCACTAGCAGTTGTCCTTTTGGGCGGCGTCGCAGCTACGACCATCAACAACAATGACAAGATGTTTGAGATCGCGAAGAACATCGAAATCTTCGCCAAACTCTACCAAGAACTCAACACCTTCTACGTTGATGAAATCGATCCTTCGGCATTTATGAAGATTGGTATTGATGCGATGGTCAACTCGCTCGATCCATATACCAATTATCTCTCCGAATCGCAGATTGAAGGCTATCGACTCATCAGCGAAGGTCGCTACAATGGTATAGGTGCAGAAAGTGCGCAAATCAGTGGCGTCCTCACCATCATGGAACTCTATCAAGATCAGCCTGCCGACAAAGCCGGCCTCAAAGTAGGCGACCAGATCATGGCAGTCGATGGCAAAGATGCACGTGGCAAAAACATCGACGCTGTCGAAGAAATTTTGCGTGGTTTTCCTGGCACAGAAGTTGACCTACTGATTCATCGTCCGGGCGAAAGTGGCAACCGAACCGTCACACTTGTGCGCGAAGAAATCAAGATGAAAAATGTACCGCATTATAGCATGATCGACGATCAGATCGGGTACATCGCTTTGACAACTTTCACACGAGAAGCCGGAGCGAATGTGGCAGATGCGCTACGCGACTTACAAGCGCAGCAGCCGGACATGAAAGGGGTCGTTTTGGATTTGCGTGGCAACGGTGGAGGTCTCTTGACAGAAGCTGTGAATGTCACCAACGTTTTCATTCCTAGAAATAAAGTGGTTGCTTCCACCAGAGGAAAAATACAAGAGTGGGATCGTGATTTCAATACACTCAACGAACCTGTAGATGAAGAAATTCCATTGGTCGTCTTGATTAATAATCGCTCTGCTTCCGCTTCTGAAATCGTGAGTGGCGCGATACAAGATTATGATAGAGGTGTGTTATTGGGGCAGCGTTCTTATGGAAAAGGATTGGTACAAAATCATCGTGATCTCGGATACAATGCAAAGGTCAAACTGACGACCGCAAAGTACTATATCCCAAGTGGTCGCTGCATTCAGGCTGTAGAGTATGAAAATGGAGAGCCTGTGGACATCGCAGAAGAAAAAAGAGTTGCTTTTAAGACTTTGAATAGTAGTCGTGTCGTCTATGACGGTGGTGGTGTGAAGCCGGATGTCGTCATTGACAAAGATGGTAGTTCCAATTTACTGAAAACATTAGATCGCAGTCATACGGTCTTTGATTATGTCACCAAATATTGTCAAAATAAAGGGAGCGTCGCACCTGTCGAGTCTTTGCGTTTCAGTGAGTTCAATGATTTTTTGCAGTATGTCAGTGACCGCAATTTTGATTATAATTCTTCTACGGAAGACTTGCTAGAAAAGCTAGAGGAAGCCGCAGCAGAAGATGGATACCGGATCAGCGCAGAAGTAGAATCGCTGCGTGCCAATATTGCCGCTACCAAGCGTGCCGAATTGATGCAATATGAAGCAAGTATCGTCGATATGATCGAAAAGCAGATCGCCGGACGCTATTATTATCAAAAAGGAAAAGTCCAAATCGGCTTGCGCAATGATCCAGAAGTACAAGAAGCAATTGATGTCTTGAAAGATCAGGGACGTTATCGGAATGTACTGGCGGGGAGATAGTGATTTATTAGAAAATTAAAAAAGCCCATCATTCGTGCGAGTGATGGGCTTTTTTTTTGATGAAAAATAAACAGAGTTGATATTATTCCTTTATCAATTTTCCATGCAAATCATACTCCGTCGCATCCGTAATCAAGACCTCCGCAAAATCGCCAATTCGCACAAAATTGTCGGTAGCATTTACTAACACTTCATTGTCCACTTCTGGCGAATCGCCTTCCGTTCTACCATAGAAAAAATCACCTTCTTTTCGGTCAAAAAGCACTCGAAGCGTCTGCCCGATTTTCGCTTGATTTTTTGCCAATGAAATATCACGCTGGACATCCATCATACGATTAGCTCGGTCTGCTTTTTCTTCTGCGGAGACATCATCTTCTAAGTCGTAGGCACGTGTATCCTCTTCATGAGAGTATTGGAACACCCCAACTCGCTCAAACTCTATATCGTTCACAAAATCCAATAAATCCTGAAATTCTTCCTCCGTCTCACCTGGGAAACCGACCAGCATCGTTGTCCGAATCGTAATGTCTGGTACGATGCGACGAGCAGCAGCGATCAACTCGCGGGTTTCAGTTTGTGTGATTTGACGCCGCATTCTAGCTAGGACAGCATCATTGGCATGTTGTAGTGGAATGTCTAGGTAGTTACAGATTTCCTCGCGCTTTGCCATTACTTCCAATACTTCCAAAGGGAACTTACTCGGATAGGCATAATGCAACCGAATCCATTCGATACCTTCTACATCGGCGAGGGCGTTGAGTAGATTAGGCAATGCACGCTCTTTGTACAAATCAAGACCATAATAAGTCAATTCCTGAGCGATCAGCATGATTTCTTTGACACCTCTTTTCGCCAAATTCTGAGCTTCTTTGACCAGTTCTTCTATCGGTCGAGAAATGTGTTTGCCACGCATCAGAGGAATGGCACAAAAAGAACAAGTACGATTGCAGCCTTCTGAAATTTTGAGATAAGCATAGTGCATCGGTGTGCTAGTAACACGCTCCCCGATGAGCTCGTGCCGGTAGTCTATTTTGAATTTTTCGAGCAAAAATGGTAACTCCATCGTCCCAAAATAAGCATCGACTTCTGGAATTTCAACTTCCAAGTCCTTTTTGTATCGCTCTGAAAGACAGCCAGTTACATAGAGCTTGTCTATTTCTCCTTCTGTCTTTCGACCTGCTTGCTCTAGGATGGTATTGACGGACTCTTCTTTGGCGAGATCAATAAAACCACAAGTATTGACGATAACGACATTGGCGTCGTCTACGGCTTGTACACTCAGATCGTTCGTGCCAGTGTCGTGCGCCACTTCGTAGTCATTAGCACGCAGTTGAGTGATGATATTTTCAGAATCAACTATATTTTTAGAGCAACCCAAAGTGATGACATTCACTTTGTCGCGTTTTAGCGTTTTTGTTTTCATATCCTTACGTCTACTGTTCAAATTCAGCGCGCAAAGGTAAGCATTTTCAAGGAAGGAAGAGATCAGCGACGAAAGCGTGTCTTTTTGAATAATGATCCTCGCGGTGCGAAGTCTTCGAGAGGGAGTTGATATTTTTTGTAGCCTTCTTTTAGAAGCCACGTGAAGTACTCCCCGAAATCTGAACAGGTGAATAAGGTGATAAGAGCGTAATTTTAGGGTCAAAAAATTACGGTAAAAATGAGTAAAAAAAGGAGGACATTCAGTAGCAAACAAAAGTCAAAGATTGCTTTGGCTGCTTT
>JBCDHX010000203.1:0-8164 GCA_038749535.1 Bacteroidota bacterium | reverse complement strand
GAGATTGTTTGGAAAAAGCGATTCGACGATTTCATCAAGATGAAAACTACTTGAGGCAGCTTTTCAGACCAATTCAAGCCTTACTCGACAAGGTCGATCATGCTTTTCGCTTGCAGGAAAGTTTTGTCACCTAGAGTGAAAAAACTTATTCTTTTTGTAACCTACTCGCTCATCAATGACTCTAAGGAAGCAAATCATTCATCACAACTAAAATAAATACCATGCAAATAGGACCCTTTGTAGTCGCCGCTATCTTTCTCATCGTCAATGGAGTGACGACCTTTTATCTGATTTACATTTTCTTCAACACGCGCCACAAAGAGCGAATGGCGAAGATAGAAAATGGAATGCCGCTTCATGAAGATTTAGTACCAGGCAAATTTCCGTTTGGTTTGCGAGCAGGCATTGTCGCGGCGGCCGTTGGCATCGGTATTTTTGTTGCTTATATGATGGAAACGACGCTGCGTGTAGATGACGAAGTAGCATATGTAGCTTGTATCTTCTTATTTGGCGGATTGAGTTTAGTGGCGTCCTATTTGATAGAGATGAACCGCATCCAAAAGGCGGAAACTCATGTCTAACGAAAGTGAACACATACAACGTATCTTGGCAGGTGATGCCAATGCTTTTCGCTATTTCGTGCGCGAATACCAGCAGTATGCCTATACGCTGGCTTTTCGCATTGTACGACGTCCGGAGGATGCCGAAGAAGTAGTCCAAGATGCTTTTTTGAAAGCATTCAAAGCCTTGCAGCATTTCAAACAGCGTTCTAAATTTACGACTTGGTTTTATCCTATCGTGACGCGCCAAGCGTTGTCGCATTTGAGAAAGAAAAAACTAGATACAGTCGATGTAGAAGTGGTGGCACAACAAGGCGATCCAAGTCAGAATAGTGCGCATTTGATAGAAACGGATGACCGTAAGCAACTCATCGAATCGGTGCTCGACCGAATGAAAGTAAAAGAACGACTAGTCCTTCAATTACACTATTTGGAAGAACAAAGTATAGAAGAAATCGTTATGCAAACTGGATTCTCTACATCCAATGTGAAGGTACTACTGTATAGAGGGAGAAAGAGTTTTGAAGATTTATTACCCACTGACATTTATCAAGAATTATTGCCATGACTAACAACCAAATCAAAAAATATCTGGAACTGACGGAGACACCTACTCCGCCCATGCACTTGGAAGAAAATGTGATGAAAGACATCCGAAATTATCGAGTCAGGCGAGCAGCGCGTATGCAGTCGTTGCGGTGGTTGGTCATTCTGACACTTTTGTCTATGGGACTGCTTATCGTTTTATTTTTCTATGGCGATACTTTGTTGAGTGCTTTTGGCGAATTGGAAAGTGTGCCTGATTTGTCGAAACGTAATCTAACATTGGGTGCAGGTTTGGCATTCTTATTTTTGCTTGTTTTTGTAGATCCATTACTATCTATGTATACGCGCCGAAAGTATCAACAGACCATTTGAACGAACTTGTGCATATCACTAAAAAAATGAAGCTATTGCTTAAACTAAAAAAATATATTCTCTCAACTTACTGATAATCAGATTTTTACCGTTTATATCTTATCTAATCTTCAAAACATTTCAAATAATAATTTGCAGTTATATAAGAATACTATATATTTGCATTGTACTACAAAAATAGCCGCTACTCTAACAGCGGAACACTTACCACTTTTTCACTTTCATATTTTATCAAGTTGGGTTTTAGAGTGCTATTGATTTCAATAGGTATTTATCATTCTAGTGTTGCTTTAGTTGTATCAACTCGAAATACAGATGTGACGCAGACGTAGCAGATCATTCATTATTCCGTATTAATTATCAACTGTAGCAATTTTCTAAAGTGGATGCGCACCACTGTAGGATTACTATGTCTTTATCCATATTGCTGTTGCAGGTAAATAGGTATTAAACTATTGGGTTTGGGCATAAGGCATTAGCAGATAATTACAGAAGCGATAGCACCTCTATACTCACCTTATTCTTATTTTCTATTCATAAAACAAAGCGTACACGCAAGTAAAAGGGTACGCCAAATCAAGTTCATTATCGAGTCCTGGCTGTGTAGTAGACACTACAAGATGGGAAGAACTATGCGGTCATCTCAACTCAATGGACAGATTCTTCAAGTTACAAAATGCTATCACAAAAGATGAAAAAGTTAAATTTTCTTCAATTTCTATCAGAACAGCAAGAGGCTGTCATTACGAAAAGCAAATCTATCAACACAGAAAGAAAAATTGTAGCCATAAAATGGTGGATCAGTGCTCTGATGATGCTATTCGCTTTACAATTATTAAATGCACAAACCACTACGTCCACTTGTGGAGAACTCTTCTTCGATGATGGTGGAGCTTCCCGCAACTACAAGGAAGACAACAGTGGCATTTCTACTACAGATGTATTTCACATCTGTCCAGATGACCCAACTAATCAAGTTACTCAAATCCAATTCAACCAATGCGATATCGCAGATGGAGACCTAATGTTAGCTTATGATGGTCTCACGACGGAGCCAGATTTACTCATCAGTTCTGCTAATGGTACAGATGGCTCAGGCGTTGGCGGTTCTGTGGCAGATGCTCCTGGTGGAGGTATCACACGCGCTTCTTGCGAGAATGTAAGCGGATGCATCACTGTAGCTTTCACACGTGACAATAATGGAAAAACAGCAGCTGGCTGGACATTTGAGGCAACTTGTGTAGCACGACAGAGTTACTCTTTTCCATTTGCTGGACAGAGTCTACAAATTACCTCAGCAGATGACAATTGTGTCGATTTGGTTCCTGTGGTCATTGATGTTCCTTTTTACAGTGATTGTAATGGTGGTGAACTAATCGTGACCGCAGATTGCGATGATGCTTTTTTCACCAGTAATGACAATCCAAATCAACTAGTTGCCAATGTGAGATTAGGAACGACAACAGTCACTTTCACAAGTCCATTATTTCCAGATCAGCAATTCGATCTAGTGATTAGAACATTGCCTTTGCCTTTGACTTGCAATTTAGCACTGGAAGTATCTCTGTCGGGCGACTGTATTATTCCTTTGACGCCAGATATGTTGCTGGAAGACCCCTGTTTTGGAGCGGACTATGATTATACAATTGCATTTTTAGACCCAAATAGAGATGATTTCTCTGATATGGCAGTAGTCGGTATGACATCGGAGGGTTATCCACTTGTCGACTTTACAGGTGTTCCTTGTGGTACAATAGTTGATGTCGTCGTTCAAAAAACAGTCAGCCTTAACTGTGGTCAAGATGAATTATTTTCTGAATGTATCGCTAAGATGACTTTAGTTGACCGAGTTGATCCAGTCATCAGCAAAGTACTTGATGATTACCTGATTCCTTGTTACTATGAAACAGGTGATTTGCTGGACTATCTAAATTCAGCTGGAAATGGTAGCAATACAACTATATCGCTAGCTCCAATCGGCGTGGGTGATTTGACCAATCAATATAATTATGACTTAGTTGTCAATTCTGTTGAATCTGTTTTTGCGATTGAAGACAACTGTGCTGCAAAGTTCATGATCGGTGACTGGGAAGTGGTTGAGTTTGACTGTTCAACAGATGAGTTTGATTTATATGGCACATTCGATCATGACAATGATCCAAATACACCTGAGATTCCCGTCGCACAAGATCCGCTTTGGGCACTCATGGACATAGAGGTAGAGGATCCCAATGGCACAGGTGGCACGCCTGCACTCTTCCGTTGCTATTATCGTCGCATTAAAGCAATAGATGACTGTGGCAATACTTCAGACTTAGCGCTACAGCGTGTCTGTGTGGCGCAGCCAGATGTCACTTTTCCACTTGTAGACATAGAAATACCTTGTGGTGTCGATCCTGACCCGATCAATTTATACAATATATGGCTGAGCGATCCAGTCGCAAATGAAGAATATGCCACTTTCATCCCAGTATACGACCCAACACCATTAGATTTGAATGGTAATTTTAGCTTCTTCGGAAATCTAGACGACACTTATTTTACAGATGATAGCGGCGACGAAGTACCTGTATTTCCTGATGGTGGTGCCTGCGGCTATGCTATTGATTGGTTGGACTCTCGTCCTGTCGAAGTCTGTGCCGAAGCATACCAGATATTTAGAGAATGGACAGTCTTCAACTTTTGTGATGGTCATTTAGAAATCATCGATCTCGTACCACAAGTCATCACAGTAGGTGATTCGCGTCCACCGGAAGTTGAATTCATAGGTATCGTCGGTACCGGAAGTCCTTATGATGACTGTGTATCTGATGCTTTTATTCAGGTAGATATTATTGATGATTGCTCAGATGAATTTCAGGCATTTGTAGATATTTTCGGCGATGGTCTACCGGAGCAATTGTTCCCAGTAGTTGATGGTGGTATCTTAGTTGAAGATGTACCTATCGGAGATGAAATTCAATTTACTATCCGTGTAGTTGATGAATGCTTCAATAGCCAAGTAAGCGGACCATTCGTGACGATCTTGAATGATGATATTCCGCCAGTAGCGATTTGCGAATCTTTCCGTACCGTTTCTATGGGCGTCGATTGTGAAGTGATTGTTCCAGCAGAAGTATTCGATGATGGCTCTTATGACAATTGTGGACAAATTAGCTTTAGCGTTGCTCGCATGGATGATATTGGAGACTTATTATTCGATGAAGACTTTGATTTTTTGGTAGAAGGAGATTTAGATGTGTTTGGACCTACAATTACTTTCACTAGAGACGATTTAATTGACTGTACTGGAACTGTAGAAGTCGTCTTCCGTGTCGAAGATGGTTCCGGCAATAGCAACTTCTGTATGGTAGAGGTAGAATTACAAGACAAACTGCCTCCGCGTATAGCAGATGTAGATATCATTTTGGATTGTGACGATCATGCAGCGGCTCAACTGATCGGTGCTGCCCTATCCGAAAATCCTGATACGGCACTAGCTGCCATTTTCAACTCAGTAGACGGCTTCGTCAGTGCAGAAGGCTTGTCTTACCTGCGCGTCCTGAATGACAATTGCGACAATTCTGTTTTCATCGTCGATTTTGTGGATACAGATAATTTTGACAGAACCTGTAAGCAAGGCGATCTACGCATTTTCTATCAAGCAATAGACGCTTGTGGTAATGTATCTTCCCCTCAGATCGCAACAGTCACTTTGACCAATAGAAGCGACTGGACAATGCAATTTCCGATGGATATAGAAGTGTTCTGCGAAGATGAATTGACTATACCGGCAGCAACATCTATCGACGATATTTTGACTAATGATGGTTGTGACTTTTGGGCATTGGAAGTAGATGAAAAAGAATTCACTGGACCGGGTGGCAGTTGTTCCAAAATCATTCGCGAATATCACTTCATCAACTGGTGTACTTGGCATCCGTCGAATACAGAAATAGCAGTTGTAGAGCGTCCTGAAGAACTAATCCTTGACCCTTACTACACGGTCGCTTTGCGCTATCAAGATCGCCTCGTCAATAGTACGGATATAGTAGCAGCGGATGGTACAAATGATCTAGATGATGGCAACGAAGATGGCGATCCATTCTACTTGTACCAAAGCGAAGATGATCGTTATGATAGATTCGCACCGATCAGTATTCCATTCTCCGGTAGTCAACTGCGTCGCATTGCTGATGCAGATGAAGCGACGACTTACGATCCTTATGATGTGACCGACTATGAATTTGATGCAGACTTTGTGGTGATTGATTTTGCAGATTTCCCGTATCAAAATATCTCGACGTTCCCGGGCAGGTCACAGTTTACGAATGTGGAGCAGCACTATGTCAGCGCACAACAGTACGGCAACATATTGTACCGTCAGATTTTGAAAGTCAATGACTTGACACCTCCAAATATCGACGTGACACAAAGTGGACCTTTCTGCGGTGGCTATGACGATCCAGGTGTAGATGGTATCTGTAGTGGAGAAGTGGAGTTGAAATTTACAGTGACGGACTTGTGCTCGCCTAATACAGACATCGTTTATGAATTGGTTGCCTTTGTTGGTACACCACAGGAAATTACATTGACAGAAGATCCATTCGGTACGCTGTTCAAAGATAGAGAAGATTATAAGTTAGAAGGCGATTATCCGATTGGTTTCCATCAGTTGGTCATCAAAGCAGGCGACAATTGTGGCAATATCGGCAAAGCATTCCTTGACTTTGAAGTGAAAGACTGCAAAGCACCTACATTGGTATGCCACTACGGACTATCCTCAGATGTGATGGTCAATGGAGAAGTGACAATAGAAGCAACAGAATTTGAAAGCAACGTCATCGAGTTCTGCTCAGATGTTGAATTGTTCTTCGCCGATCCGAATATCTATCCTGATTCTATCAGCCGAACATTCCGATGTATCGACGGTGAAGTAGGCATCGTAGAAGTTGAAATCTATGCTAGAGATGAAGCCGGAAATACTTCTTTCTGTAATACTTTCATCCGCATCGATCAGAATCCACAGAATGGCGATCAAGTCGACAACTGCCCAATAGCAGCAGGCTCTAGCGCAGCATCCGTCGCAGGTGTGATACAAACGACGAATACAGAGACCGTACAAAACGTAGACGTACAACTCAGTGGCAGCGAGGAACTGATGTATGAGACAGACGGCAGTGGCAGTTTCTACTTCGGTGGTCTGGAGATGGGTTTTGATTACTCACTGACACCGAAAAAAGATGATGATTTATTAAATGGAGTGACTACTTTGGATTTGATTTTGATCTCTAAGCACATCATTGGTTACGACGTCATCACCGATCCGTATACGCTGATCGCAGCAGACGTCAATAACTCCGGTAGCATCACGACTTTTGATATCGTCTCGCTACGTAAGGCGATATTGGGACACAGCAATGAGTTTACCAATAATACGTCTTGGCGATTTGTGGATGCGAACTACGAGTTCATTGACCCGGCTCATCCGTTCGATGAAGACTTCCCGGAGATCATCAACTTGAACGACTTAGAAAACGATCAGATGGCTGCCAACTTCGTCGCTATCAAAATCGGAGACCTGAATCGTAGCGCACAAGCCAATAATGCTTCTGCCATAGAAGGTAGAAGTCAAAAAACACCTTTTGCGCTACAAGCACAAGAACAGTTACTCGAAGCCGGACAAACCTACCGCATCCCGATCACTGCCGATGTTGAGTTGGTAGAAGGTTATCAGTTTACATTGGCACTGAACGACGCACAAGTAATGGAAGTAGAATCTGCCGAAGTGAAAGAAGGAAACTATGCACTGTTCGAGGATGCATTGACGGTCAGTTGGCATCAAGAAACTACTGCAGATGACGACTTGGCATTTACGCTAGTTTTGAGAGCAGAGCGCGATGTGTTATTGAGCGAATGTCTAAAATTGACAGATGATCGCACGATGAGCATTGCTTACGATTGGAAACGCACACCACTAGAAATGAGACTAGACATCGTCTCTGAAAGTATACAACTCGCTCAGAATCAGCCGAATCCATTTGGTGAGTCGACGACTATTTCGATCTATATGCCAAAGGCACAAGAAGGAGTCTTGAGCATTCAAGATTTGACGGGACGCATCGTATATCGACAAGAACAGCTTTGGGATGCCGGACAGCAAGTGATAGAACTGCAAGCAGCGAATCTGCCGAATGGCATTCTATACTACACGTTTGAGACCAGTGACTTTTCCGCGACGCGTAAGATGATTGTATTGCAGTAACAAGTAGTAGGTGGTCGTTTCCTACGACCACCTACTTTCTGAATTTAAAGAATCCAAAAACTTGCCAAGTCTCCTTTAATTTCTTAAAATCATCAAAATCCAAGCCTCATCCACAAACCACAAGACATAATTCTTTTTTGTGAAATAGCATTTTTGGACTCGCCTCAGTGGCGGGTCTTTTTTATTAGGGCAAACGCATCAAAAGTATGATAATCAATAGTTGTCGTATGGAGCAAGTGTGGAACACGTTTTACTTAGGTGGCGGATGGCGAAAGGGCAGGTTCGACGGAAGAGTTTGCCATTTCTAGACCTTTTGATTCGTTTTGGGGCAATGCCAAAATGAATAGCCCGTCGGCTTTGCCTGTCCCGACTCTCGGGGAGACAAATACCATGCTCATGTCGCTGAAAAATTGAATCATTTGATAAATCAAAGAGCAAAAAG
>JBCDHX010000202.1:0-8288 GCA_038749535.1 Bacteroidota bacterium | reverse complement strand
AATGTTTTTATTACATAATCCTATGACAACTTGTCAGATATATTTATAACTGCCTGATAATCAACGAATCCATCTCAATATTCACGTTGAAATATGATGTTATAATGCTATATCTGAAATCGTATTTGCTTAACCAATTGACTATGAAAGATACGCTCGTACATTTGTCGATCTATGTACTCATGCTATTTGCTTTGGGTGCTTGTCTGAGCTGTCAGGAGAGACAAGACAATTCAAATGAAGTCATTGAGCAAACTGAGGAAAGAGAGATTCCGCGTACGCAAGAAAATCGCTCAATTAGTTGTCGCGTGGGAGCAGTGCGTCGGCTGGCAAAAGTTGATCGAGAAGTGCTACCATTCAATGGGGGTTTTCTATCTGCGCTAGCGTGGGCGGATCGATTGGGAGAGCACACCTTAGTACTTTCTGAAAAGGGAAAGTATGATGGTGGCAATGGACGAAAAGAGCTATTTGGGTATCATTATATGCAGCGAGATACGACTCAGGATTTGCTTTGGCAGATCAATGATTTTGTGGATGGCTACGGCTGTGACTTGGATATTGAGTTGATTCATTTCTTTCCGCTCGTTTCAGATATCGACTCCAATGGCATCGCTGAAACGGCGATTTTCTACTCTTTGAACAACCGTTGTGATGCTACCCCTTTCTCTGCCAAACTAATCGTTCATGAAATGAAAATAAGCTCGCTATCAGAGGCGTCAGAGCACAATTTCTGGGGTCACCTGAAAAAGTATGGAATCAATATCGCGCAGCAGAAGGATTACCTCCCGGAAAGTATAAAAATATAGAGGTCGCTCCCTCGACGATGAGTGACTCGATTGTAGCTTATTACTCGCGTCAGTGGGATGACTTTATTGCATGAGAAAGCAAAGTAGCAGGCGTTTTGCCGGATAGTTTGACGACGGTAATTGATTGAAATAAAACTGATATGCGGAGAATGAATGAGCTATTCTCAGTAAATATGCGGAGAAAAATTGATTCGACTGAAAAGTTCAAAACGACTGCTAAATCTAAATCTATGTACAAAAATCTATACTTTTTCCTCTTACTCTTCTCAATAAATACAGCAACCACCGCCCAAACCATCCTCCAAGCCCTACAATTAAAAAATGACTCCATCGGCGAATACTTTGAAAGCGAACTAGCGGCAAATGATACCCTGATCGACATCCGAAATGGCTATTATGAAGAATTTATGTCTTGGGGAGCTAACAACCATTCGACCATTCGGCAAGCTGCCATATTTCATAACGATGACGGGACGAGGACACTTGGTATTTCGATTACTACATGGGATTTTGCTTGCTTAGATTATAAAACTACGTTTTATGAAATAGCTAGATCAAAGAATCAGATTACTATCATTCCCAATCGTGAGCTATTACCCATTTTACGGAAAAGTGAATTTGTGATGGGTACTGAAATCCTGACCATTTTGAGAAAGTATATACCCGGAGTGCGAGACAATGCACCAAATGCAGCTGCTGCTTTGGAGACGCTTTTAGCTCAGTTCTATCAAATTATCTACCGACAACCTCGAATAGGAACGGCACTGATCGCTACTCTCGGATTTTGTGAGTATCTGCCGGACAGCCTAGGTGATATAACTGAGGACGAGTGGACAATTCTGGAAAATGGATTCGGGACTATAGAGTTGAGATATGATAGAACGGCGAAGCAATTTCAGAAAGAAAAGTGATCGCAATCAACTTGTCAGTCGTTGACTAACTAAGTTCAAAATGTCAGATTGATGCGGCTGATTGTCGTTAAGCTTGATATTCAGCGGGTGACTTCACTAGACGAGCTTATCAACCTCCGTAAGACACAACAATACCATCTTGCTCATTCATTCTAGCCTGATCGCCTTGACTACTGTACAAATAGATATTGAGTGCTGTCTGCTCGAAATAATCCTTAGAGAGTTCAAAAACAGTTTCAAAACTCACTCCCTCCAAACTATACAAAGAGACCCAAAATATGCTCATCTGTATCCCAATGCTTATCTGCGGGACGCCCATCAGTCTCTACTTGTAAGTGCCTGTATTTATAATTGGGAACAGTCGTTTCGATAAGTCCCAAACTATCTAGGGCATCAAAGTACTGATTCGCAGCTTCAATATATTCGCTGCCTTGATAAATAATACCTCCAAACAATAAGCCTTTAGGGATGGGGAATACTTCCTCTGTAAAACTATAAAAGTGGTCATTCTCAGGAATATTCAAAGTATACTTTTCTCCATCGTACTTCCGTACTTCAATATTGCCTCTATTTCAAAAGTAGGCGTTTGTAGATACAAAGCATAGCTTTTTCCTCCCAACAAACTATCCGGTATCTCAACACCACCTCTTGGCGTACATCTATATTCAACTCCATTCGGGGATGGATAGTCAGGACAATCTTTGACAATGATTTTATCCACTAGAGAAATGATAACTTTATCGTCAGCAACCATATAATCAAATACCAAGTCAATATCTTCATCAAACTGCTGCGTCTCTTGAAACTCAAATCTCAATCGTCGACCTCCTTCTCCGAAAACCTCATGATCCCAATATAGAGACAGATCTTCGACTACCACCAGATCAATTTTCTCTCGCTCGCAACTCCAAGATGTCCCAATGCATAGGAGTAAAATATAATAAACGGTCTTCATTACTTTCGATTAAATGGTCAAAGTAATATCTCATTAGACTTATTACATAGCTAAAGTGGTTGGGTAAGTTGATGAAAAATCTGTATTTATTTACAAATTATTGGGATTCACAAAATTGAAAAAATCTCTGTCTTAACACTTTTTGAGTACCACTTCAATTCATTTGATCCTTGTCTTAACACTTTTTCTACCACCTTTGAAGCAAAAATGACGGTCGCTGACTGAAAAAATGACAGCTTTGCATTTTTTGGCATACTCTGTGCAATGTCAGTCAATCATGTGTCTGCTGAATGGCAGATGACACATTGACAAGGAATAAAAATTAATTAATAAACCGAATTAAAAAGTTTTGTACACATGGCGATGAAACCTATTAGCGACCGTGTAGTCGTGAAGCCTGCATCAGCAGAGGCGAAGACCAAAGGTGGGATCATCATTCCAGATACAGCAAAAGAGAAGCCACAACGTGGTGAAGTGATCGCTGTAGGACCTGGAAAAGATGGAAATTTGATGACAGTAGCA
The DNA here is from genome assembly GCA_038749535.1 of Bacteroidota bacterium. Taxonomy (GTDB): domain Bacteria; phylum Bacteroidota; class Bacteroidia; order Chitinophagales; family Saprospiraceae; genus JAAUTG01. Next base: position 5,094 of record JBCDHX010000202.1, on the reverse strand, counting down.
GTTGGCGATACGGTATTGTATGGCAAATACGCTGGTCAGGAATTGTCTTACGATGGCGATGATTATCTCATCATGCGCGAAGATGATATTTTAGTTGTATTGGACTAAATCTAGCTTGTCATAATTGAACAGGCTTTTTTATTATTCCAAACCATTCATTTTAACTAATGCGATGTATAGAATTGGATAAGAAAAGATTTTAAATACTTGATGCCTATGTTGTATCAAGCCTAAAATCTAGTGTCTAATGTCTAACATCTAAAAAAATACACTCAACATGGCTAAAGAAATTAGCTTTAATAGTGATGCAAGAGAGAAACTGAAAAACGGTGTAGATGCTCTTGCGAACGCAGTAAAAGTGACACTAGGACCAAAAGGTCGTAACGTCGTCATTCAAAAAAGCTTCGGCGCGCCTTCTGTAACTAAAGATGGTGTGACAGTGGCAAAAGAAATCGAACTAGAAGATGCAGTCGAGAACATGGGCGCACAGCTCGTGAAAGAAGTGGCGTCTAAAACTGCTGATTTGGCAGGTGATGGTACGACGACGGCTACTGTTTTGGCACAGGCGATGATTACAGCTGGTTTGAAAAACGTAACTGCCGGCGCAAATCCAATGGACTTGAAGCGTGGTATCGACAAAGCAGTTGGTGAGATCATCAACGATTTGAAAGATCAGTCTGAAGTGATCGGCGATGATTTCAAGAAAATCGAGCAAGTTGGTTCTATCTCTGCCAATAACGATACGCAGATCGGTGAGTTGATCGCAGACGCGATGCAGCGTGTGTCTAAAGACGGTGTCATCACTGTCGAGGAAGCAAAAGGTACAGATACTTACGTAGAGGAAGTATTGGGGATGCAGTTTGATCGTGGTTACTTGTCTCCATACTTCGTGACAGACGCGGAGCAAATGGTGACAGAGTACGAAAATCCGTACATCTTGATCCATGACAAGAAGATCAGCAATATGCAAGATATCGTGCCAGTTTTGGAGAAAGTGGTACAGTCTGGTCGTCCATTATTGATTATTGCAGAAGACATTGAGTCTCAAGCACTGGGCGTATTGGTAGTAAACCGTTTGCGTGGTGGATTGAAAGTAGTTGCTGTAAAAGCTCCTGGTTTCGGCGATCGTCGTAAAGCGATGTTGGAGGATATTGCCATTTTGACAGGCGGTACTGTGATCTCTGAGGAGAAAGGTATGAAGTTGGAAGATACGGACTTGCATGATCTAGGTCAAGCAGAGAAAATCACCATCGACAAAGACAACACGACTATGGTCAATGGCGGTGGCGAGCAAGCTCAAATCGACGCTCGCATCGGTCAGATCAAGCAGCAAATCGAAACCACAACTTCTGACTACGACCGCGAGAAATTGCAGGAGCGTTTAGCGAAGTTGGCAGGTGGTGTAGCTGTCCTTTATGTAGGCGCGCCTACGGAAGTAGAAATGAAAGAGAAGAAAGACCGTGTAGATGATGCACTTCATGCGACTCGTGCAGCCGTAGAAGAAGGTATCGTTGCAGGTGGTGGTGTAGCATTGGTTCGTGCGATCAAATCATTAAAAAATGTGAAAGGTGCGAATGATGATGAGAACATCGGTATCGACATCGTCCGCAAAGCATTGGAATCTCCATTGCGTACTATCGCTAACAATGCAGGTGTAGAAGGCAGTGTCGTCCTACAACGTGTAGCCAACAGCAAAGGTAGCACAGGCTACAATGCGCGCACCGACAAATACGAAGATTTGAAGAAAGCTGGTGTCATCGACCCAACTAAAGTGACGCGTATCGCTTTGGAAAATGCTGGTTCTATCGCTGGTATGGTCTTGACCACAGAATGTGTCATCAACGATAAGCCTGAGCCAGAAGCAGCGCATGCACATGGCGGAATGCCTGGCGGTGGCATGGGTGGTATGATGTAAGCCACGCTGTGCGTGTAGATGATGAAATCGCTTCGCTTTTAGATGTTAGATCGCTCGTTCCTCGCTTTTAGACTGTTTCAGTTCTTTATTGCTTGGATTCAGCACTTTCATCTTTACAGACTTAGCGATCTTCTATGATATAAAAAGTCCTTCCTCGGGTTTCGGGGAAGGGCTTTTTTATATTTCCCTCTTTTTAGTCTACCGACTGTCGTGACGATTTAAGATATTACCATACCTTCGGAGATGACGGTTTACTATATCTTGATCTCTACTCAATCCTAAACTCAAAGGGGAAAATTGTTGAAAAATTGACAGTCTCCCCATTATAGCTAGCCGGTATCCATTCGGACTTGAAACTCAATCTACTCATTGTCCAAAAAGCTGAATTCCCATATCTTGGATATGTTGTTCTTATAAGGTTGATACCTTTCATCTTGCCTTCTCTAGTGATATAAATGCCGACATAAGCTTTTCCTTGTATCTGATTTTTACGCGCTATATCTGGAATTTTAATATGAAGGTTGATATACCTCCAAATATCATCCAAAGAGGAGAAGCCAAGACTTTCTCTGTTTTTTGTTCGTGGCGATACAGTTACTTTTGAGGATCTGTCTCTACTGAGCCGTTTTACATCCGCTTTATTATGCAACAGAAAGCTATCGACCACTATGTCAGGGGGTAGCTGGATCTGGTCGTATGGTTTAAAGCGACCGATTGATTTGCCTCCGGGGGCAAAAATATTTTGAGTAAGATCAAATTTGACATTCCTGCATAGATAGTTCGAAGTATCATTGAATGTACGGGATAAAAAATTTCCTTTCAAGGAGACCTTTTTCAATTCTGTCAGACGGTCAAGCTCATCGGGAAGACCACCATATAAGTAGTTATATGCCATATTGATAGATTGCAGGGTAGAAATATTGGCGATCACACTAGAGATCGTACCGTTTAAGTTACAAAACTGAAAATCCAGCTCTGTGATCTGCTGAATGCTGTCGCAAGTCACAAATTCGCTGGCGCAGGCAGCTTCTATTGTTGGGAAAGTATCCACTGCTGTTTCAGGGCTGTTTCCTTTTAGTTTTTCAATAAATAGATTCAGACTTTCCAATTGGTTTTGCTGTGCAGCAGCACGTGAAACCATGCAAAAGATCAGGAATAGGAAAATAGGAATTGTGCTCCGTGTTGTTCTCATTAGATGAGCTATTGAATGGATGATGTAATGCTCAAATCTAGTGATGAGCTTTACTTTCAAATTTCGCGAATGAATAAGTGGAGACAGCACATGTATATGTGAATCGATTACAGGAACAGTTGCATAAAACCCTGTATGCTACTCCACCTCCAGCTCATACTTCCGCAACAGTCCTATCAACTTCGCTTGCGAAAACTTCGCGCCTTGAATACGATTGCGCTCCGGGTCGATGGAAAAATGAACAGACTCGCGTAAGTCAGCTCTAATCAAGTTGGTTTGCTCGAAAATGGTATGCTATTGTTGGCAGCCTTTGAGTGAGATACCTTCTAGGTTGGCGAGGGTGAAGTCGGCGAATTGGAGCAGACAGCTGCTGAATTATGCGTTTCTTAAATTCATTTCATAGAAGCTAGCGTGCTGTAAATTGCAGTCTTCAAATTGTATAGTCAATCCAAATGAATTACAATTGTCAAAAGCAACGCCGAGTAGTTTGCAACGATTGAACTGGACAGTTTGGAAAGCAACGCGATTGATATTGGCATTGCTGAGGTCGCAGTCATCAAAAGTAATGTCCAAGAATCTAATATTCGTCAGATTGGTATCAGCGAAGCTGCAGTTTTTGAAGTGACAGTACTCGTATTCTCCTTTTTCAAGTGCCTGCTCGGAAAAGTCGACGTGGTCGAAAGTTTGCTCGTTGAAATAGGTCATAGATTTTGTTTTCAGCTATTGTTGGAAATTATTGAAAGGCGTAACTACTTAGGATGTCCCATAGAGACAAACTGTTTATAGCAATGTCTATTGTCGATGTCCTTGCGTTCCGTAGGAACAGCCTGAATTGAGTATAAGTATTCATATAGGCTGTTCCTACAGAACGCTAATACCTGAATTTTTCATTTTCTATAAACAGATGATTTCTACGGAATATCACTTTACAAGCTTACTTAAACATTGCATATAGCTTTTGTAACAGCAACCTAAGCAGCTACTGAGAGGCTATATATCACTTTGTAACTTCGTTTCTATTTCGGGCGTATATGCAAAAAATAAAAATGACTCAATGCCTCTATTCACACTAGATCAATTAGACCCGAACGAAGGTAAACTATCAATTTATCTAGACCAATATACTTATCAAGAGGAATCAGGGTTGACCGATCAGCTGGATGCTCTTATATGTATGTCATTCATTCTATCAGACATACATATAGTGTTCTACTATGAACTCGACTCCTTTAACTTCTCTAAGATGAAGAAGGATCTCTTTTGTGCCAGTATAGTCAACCATGACTTCGCTAATGGCAATAACAAAGTTTCCAAATAATTTGCGATCAAGTATTTCAGATACATCTGTAATACTGCCACACTTTGGACAAAGAATGCCCAAAGAACAATTTATATTCAAGCTTTTGGTAGGATTTCTAAAAGCGTTGTGTAAAATGCCACTTTCCACTTTCTGACTTAAATTGTAGGAACAGTTTGGACAAGGAACAATTCGGAAATCTTCTCTCGCATACTCGCTGAGCTGAAATGTTTCGTTTTGGTCGCTGTCATCAGGTACAAAAAAATAGTCAAAATCACCAAGGAAGCGGTTAACAGCAAAATATCGATCAATAAGCAAGCTTCTTAACCAATCTTTTGTAAAGTATTTATCAAATTTGAGGTCTTCCGATTTTTGTATTTCTCGCTCGAATACAACTTGTATAAGTTCATCTAGCTTGTTTCCTATTTTTTGAGCGATTTCTTTGCTAACGTTAGATTTTGGTAGAATATAAAAGTTATTGTTGAGGCTCATATGTATACTTATTTTCTGCTCCAGTAATATTACGAAGTTCACACGTTATCGTATCAATACTAGGGCAAACGCATCAAAAGTATGATAAGTAATAGTTGTCGTATGGAGCAAGTGTGGAACACGTTTTACTTAGGTGGCGGATGGCGAAAGGGCAGGTTCGACGGAGGAGTTTGCCATTTCTAGACCTTTTGATTCGTT
>JBCDHX010000201.1:0-8395 GCA_038749535.1 Bacteroidota bacterium | reverse complement strand
GGATCGTCTACATCATCAGATTCTGCTGTGAAAATGATCGGCAATTCTTGTGTACCATTTGCGATGATGCGACCGCCTTGAGAAATGATCAAAGCCGAAGAAGCGTCACCATTCGCAGGAGAACCTACACCTTTGATAATTGTACCTGCATTGATGGTCAATGTTGCGCCATTTTCTACAAATACATAGCCATCCAATAAGTAAGTATTCTCTGCTGTCCAAGTGACATCATCACCTGCATTGATATCGTTATCGACGACTGTAATTTGATTCGCTACTGCTGGATCTACCAAGTCAGCGAAATATCTATTGTCAGACAAAGCTGTCCAACCTGCTGCCCAGTTGTCGCGGTTGCTGAATGCACCACGGTAAGGGACTGGATCGAAATAATCATCTTCCAAAATGAAAGCACCACCATTTAGTGGAGAACCTGCATCTGGGCGAGGATCTAAATCACCTGTTGCTTCACGAGAGATACCACCCAAAATTGGGTCAGTGATCGTGTTGCCGTTATCGTTCAATTGTGTAATCAACAAGTTGTCGTCACCACCATCTGTTGTGATGATGTCAGCGAAGCTATCGCCTGCGCCGAAGTCAAAGAATACGTTGCGGTTGAATACGACATCGCCTTGCAAGAAACGCTGATAGGTATCTTGCTCACTATCATTATCTAGTACTATCGCACGACGCGCAAAACCTGTCAACACAGAGTTGTGTAAGTTGACAGCTGCGTCGTCACGGATACGTAGGGCATCGTTGTTATCTTCATTTACACTGCTCATACCTGCACCAATGAAAGTGGCATTGGAAATGACAGGTGTTACTTTTGGTGTCAAGTCACCTTTTTCAGAACCATCCCACTCGCCTGCGCGGTTAGACAATTCATCTTGTAAAGAGAACCAAAACTGTCCGCGACCATCCCAAGACTGATCGTAGTCGAAAGAATCATCGCCACAAAAAGAAACAACGGCATGCTTCACATCTACCGTACCACCGAAGAGTTCGATACCGTCATCCAAGTTCGCATAGACTTCTACATAATCTACTAAAGTTCCACTACCAACACCGGCTAGCGTCAAACCATTGATTTCGTTATTCGCTTCTAGTTTGTCACCACCATGACGGATAGAAACATAACGGAATACGCCGGAATCGTCGTCAGCATCATCGCCGCCATATTGAGCGCGACCTTCTGTTGATGGAATCCCTTCAACGTTTGAAGCATCTCCATCAACACCGACAGGTGCATTTCCTAAAATGATCACTCCACCCCAAAGTCCTTTACGGGCATTCGTCAAATCTTCTGGATCGTCAATATCGTCTAGCTCTGCTGTGAAGATGATTGGCTCATCTGCTGTACCATTGGCGAAAATTTTACCACCACGAGAGATGATTAGCGCAGAAGAAGCATCTCCGTTAGAAGGAGAACCGATTCCTTTGATTACAGTACCTGCATCAATGATTAGAGTGGCACCACTTTCTACAAATACATAACCATCTAAAATATATACATTGTCAGCTGTCCAGCGGACGTTTTGACCTGCCTCAATATCACTATCAGTGACAACAACCTCACCCGCTTGAACTGGAGAAACCAAGTCACCGAAATAGCCATTGTCAGATAGTGCCGTCCAACCCATTGCCCAGTTGTCGCGATTGCTAAAAGCACCACGGTAAGGAACTGGATCGAAGAAATCATCATTGATTAAAAAAGCACCGCTCAAGGCTGCCGAGCCTGCATTTGGGCGAGGATCGAGATTGCCATCTACGCTGCGAGAAATACCACCTAGAGATGGATTTGTGATACTGTTGTCGTTGTTATTTAATTGCGTAATCAACAGATTATCGTCGCCACCATCAGTAGTGATGATGTCAGCAAAAGCATCACCTGCACCGAAGTCGAAAAAGATATTTCTATTGAAGATCACATCGCCTTGTAGGAAACGCTGGTAGGTATCTTGCTCACTATCATTGTCTAGTACTATCGCACGACGCGCAAAACCTGTCAACACAGAGTTGTGTAAGTTGACGGCTGCGTCGTCACGGATGCGGAGTGCATCGTTATTGTCTTCGTTGACAGTCGTTTCGCCTGCACCGATGAAAGTAGCATTGGAAATGACCGGTGTTACTTTTGGTGTCAAATCACCTTTTTCAGAACCGTCCCACTCACCTGCGCGGTTGGACAATTCATCTTGTAGAGAAAACCAAAACTGACCTTTTCCATCCCAAGACTGATCGTAGTCGAAAGAATCGTCACCACAGTAAGAAACAACAGCATGCTTCACATCTACTGTTCCACCAAACCACTCGATACCATCGTCCAAGTTCGCGTATACTTCTACATAGTCGATAGTAGTCGCTGAACCAACACCACCCAATGTCAATCCATTGATTTCGTTATTTGCTTCTAGCTTGTCGCCACCATGACGGATAGAAACATAACGTAGTGTTCCTGAATTGTCTGCCGGATCGTCTCCACCATAAGCTGCCCGTCCCTCAGTCGAAGGTATACCTTCGATATTGGTTTCGTCTCCGTCGACACCAACTGGTGCACGCCCTAAGATGATGATACCACCCCAAAGTCCTTTACGACTGTCGTCCAAATCTTCAGGATCATCTACATCATCGCTCTCCGCCGTGAAAATGATAGGCTCATCTGCTGTACCAATGGCATTGATTTGCGCACCACGCGTGATGATGAGAGCGGAAGCATTACCAGTAGTCGGATTGTCCACACCTTTGACGACTGTTCCCGGCTCGATGTTTAACAAACCGCCTTCTTCTAGGAAAACGTAGCCATCTAACAGGTAGACATTATCGTTCGTCCAAGTGTAAGTTGCATTACCCAAATCTGCGTCCGTCACAGTTACTTCAGTTTGTGCATGAAGCTGTGAAAAAGCAAATAGAGCGATAAGCAATGTGTAAATTCTGTTCATAATTATAGCGAATAATTTAGTTTTAATGTGAGTAGCAGAACATAGGTACTGCCTTCGCCGCAAATAACATGTTTACACATCAATTGTGCTTTAAGCCATGTTTATGATATGGTTAACCTTAGATTAATTAAATATTAAATTGAGCTTATTTGATTGACAATCAGATAAATACAATTTTTGGAAAAATGTATATGAGATTTTGTGTAATTGCGTGTGGCAAATCTTAGTTACTGCAATAGCGGAAAAAACACCTGAAATTTGCTCAAAACACTGAGTATGAATGGTAGTAAGCTTAGAGGATGAAACATCAAAAGACAGTAGTTTAGAATAGCAGTTGGAAAAGAAAGGATTAAGTGTAAATTTGTAGTCTGAGAGCAGTCAAAAAGACTTTCTCTAACTTCTAAATCTACTCTTTCAACTATAGCGTGCGCGACCTGATACCATATTTTATACAACAAAAACTGCAAACAGAAGAAGATCATGGCCGGTTAGATGCCTATGGTATGTTTGTGGATTTGTCCGGTTTTACGAAGTTGACACAGGAACTGACGGAAGAAGGCATATCAGGTGCGGAACAATTGTCCATTATCTTGAATGAGATATTCGAGCCGCTGGTCAGTTTGGTTTATGATCGAGGTGGATTCATTCCTTATTTTGCCGGAGATTCTTTCATCGCTATCTTTCCTTATGAGCGGTCTGAGGAATCTGTGAAACGTCTAGTGGTGACAGCTCAGAAAGCACGCGCTTCTTTCCGAGATGAAGTCTTTTTGGATGACATCAAAATCGGTATCAAAATCGGACTGGCACATGGCAACTTGAAATGGGGCGTCGTCGGAGATGAAAATAAAGGCTTCTATTTTCGAGGAGAAGTCATTGATCGCTGCGCCAAAGCGCAAACTTTAGCCAACAATCTACAGATCATCCTACATTCGGACTTAAAGCAGCAGCTACCACCGGGATGTCAAGTAAGTTTGATAGAAATCGGGCATTATTTATTAGAAAATAATATCGAAGAGGCAGGCAAAGATCAACCTTACGAGAAAGAAGATATTTCAGAAGATACACTGCAACAGTTTTATCCTGGGGTCATTCTGAATCTACCTGATATTGGAGAGTTCAGGACGATTGTTACCGTCTTCATTTCCTTTGAAGGACTAGAAAACCACGAGCAACTCGACCGATTTGCGACCATCATCTTAGATCGTGCTTGCAACTTTTCCGGCTACTTCAAAGAAATAGATTATGGCGACAAAGGTGGCGTGATTCCTGTCTTTTTCGGTGCGCCTATTTCATATGAAAATAATGCTGAGCGTGCCGTTGAATTTACATTATCGGTCATAGAAGCGCTGAAAGAAACCTTTGGTAAATACATCCGATGTCGTTTCGGGATGACGATCGGTACTGCCTATACCGGATTTATCGGGGGCAAAGAAAGATGCCAATACGCCATTGTCGGGAATAAAGTCAACTTGGCGGCGCGGCTGATGATGAAAGCTGATTGGGGAGAAGTGTTGGTCGATCAAGATATAGAACAAACGCGGCAATTTGTCTTCAAGCACAAAGGCAACATTCAATACAAGGGCATCGTCGGCGACATTCCGACTTATTTACTTATCGGGCATAGCAAAGAAAATAGCTTTTCATTTGATGGCGTCATCATCGGGCGAGAAGAAGAGTTGGAGTCCTTGTCTACCTTCCTAGAAAATTGCATAGAGGAAGAGCATACTGGAATCGGATACATATATGGAGAAGCGGGTATCGGGAAGAGTCGATTGGCTTATGAGCTTCGCAAAAATCTCGTCAACCAGCGACCTCTAAGCTGGTATGTCTGCAAATCCGATCAGATACTACGAAAAGGACTCAACCCTTTTATCTATTTTCTAAAATACTATTTTTCTCAGTCTACGGAGGCAACCAAAGAAGTTAATAAAACTCATTTTGAGCATGATTTTGAGGGGCTCATAGATGATCTGCGAGATATAGAACAGCCGGAATTGCTCGTCCCTGTGCAGGCAGTCATCAAAGAACTGGAGCGTACCAAGTCCATTTTGGCGGGCATGATTAATGTCTATTATGAAGACTCACTTTGGGAGTATTTGGATGCCAAAGGTCGCTATCAGAACATCGTCTCTAGCTTGACGGCACTCTTCATCGCCGAGTCCATGCTGCAACCTGTTGTCCTTTTCATTGAGGATGCACATTGGATGGATGAGCAGTCCAAAAATTTTTTAAATGACTTTGTCCGCTTAATTCGGAATCACCCTATTGTACTGCTGGTGACGTCACGCTACGAAGACAACCAAAGCAAACCGGAGATCGTGGCTCCGGAAGTCATAGAAGAAAATGAAGTGCCTCAGCTCATCGTCGACCTCAATATGTTGTCGTCGGAAGCCATTCGCAACTTTACGATGAACAAGCTAGAGGGCATCATTAGTAAAGATTTGCATAAGCTATTGATTCGGACGACCAATGGCAATCCCTTCTATTTGGAGCAAATGCTTGAGTACTTTCAAGAAAGCAATTTGCTAGTGCAAGAAGAAGACGGTGAGTGGAACATCAAAGACAGAAACATCGAATTGTCTAGCTCCATCAATGCAATTTTGACGGCTCGCATTGATCGATTGTCTTTATTGGTAAAAGAAACAGTGAAAGCAGCGGCTGTCATCGGACAAGAATTTGAATTGCCTGTGCTGTCGGCAGTGATGCAGGCGCAGGAAGAGTTTGCGATCCGAAATGGTGATTTGCAGCAGATGCTAAAAGACCAAATTCAGCAAGCAGAGGAAGGACAGATTTGGCAAGCAGTCAATGAATTGCGATATATTTTCAAACATTCTCTACTGCGCGAAGCAGTCTATACCATGCAGGTCAACACGCGGCTCAAAGAGTTGCATCGACTTATTGCAGAGGCGATAGAGACACTGTATGCCGATAATATTCAGCAGCGATATTTAGATCTGGCATTTCATTATGAACAAGCAGAGATAGCTGACAAAACGCAATATTATTGGGAGAAAGCAGCCGATCATGCGCGTCGTAACTTCCAAAATCAAGCAGCTATCAAACACTACTCCAAACTACTACGGTCGCTGCCCGATAATGAAGAACGTATCCGTATTTTACAGATCAAAGGTCAGTTGCTAGAGCGAGTAGGAGAGTGGTACAAGGCAAAAGACGTGTATGAAGAAGCCCTGAATATCGCGCGTGAGCTGAACGATAAAGCACAGCTCGGCTACACCAATAATAGCTATGGCAAACTCCTACTCCTACAAGGCAACTATGAAGATGCCCGATTACATCTGGAAGTGGCGGCGACCTTCTTTGAGTTTCTAGATGATCGGGAAGGGATGTCGCAGGTCTATGGCAGTTTGGGTAATTTGTTTTTCCGTCAAGGTTCTTATGAAGATGCCAAAGCCTATTTGATCCAAAGCATCAACTTGGCGCGTGCTTCCGATAAAATCTATCCCGACCCGAAAATCGTCGCCAATCTCGGGCTGACCTATATGAATCAAGCCAACTACGAAGAAGGCATCCGTTGGCAGGAGGAAGGCATCGCTTTATCCAAAGAGCGAAACGATCAATTGGGGCTAGCCGACTTGCATACGAGTTTGGGGATTCTCTATTTTGAAAAAGGTGACTACGATGAGTCGTTGCGTTGCCATCAGCATGGATTGCAGCTAGGAGAAGAGTTGGGAGAGAAACAAACGGTGGCGATCTCCATTGGCTGCATTGGAAGAATCTATGAGCGCAAAGGTGACTATGAACAAGCGATGGATCATTATATTCATGACCTAAAAATCTGTGAAGAATTAGGCGATAAGCAAGGCAAAGCAATTGTTTTGGGGTTGATCGGTGATTTGCATAGTGCTAAAGGTGAATTCAACGAAGCCATTCAGAATATAGAGCGTGGACTTGCGATCTGTCGGGCTTTGGGCTACCAAAAAGGAACTGCCAAAGCCGTCAATACACTGGGGGATATCTACTACTATCTCGAAAACTACGAAATCTCTATACAGTATTATGATCGTGCCATTGAAATCACCCGCAACATCGACCATAAGCTGGTGCTGGGCTTGAGCTTGGTGGAAAAAGGGCGTTCGTTACTGGCTTGGGGAAAGATAGACGAAATCGTGCCTATCAAAGAAGAAGTCCTCGAAATCGCAAAAGAACTCGGCAATCCTGACCTCATTTTCGAGACCAATATGCTGGTCTTTAAGCTCCATGACGCACAAGGCGAAATTGAAGCCGCCAAAGCCCTAGCTGACAAAATGCTCGCTAAATATACTGAAGTCTATCAGCAATCTGCCATCTACTATGCGCTACACTTGATGGATCCAGAGGAGGATGGCTATCGCGAAATTGCGCATCAGTTGTATCAGCAGTTGTACGAAGAGACGCCGCGTTTTGTGTTTGGGCAACGCGTGGTGAAGCTGGGGAAGAAGAGTTGAAAAGAGGTGAGCGGTGATGGTTGAGAAGTGAGCGCGAGTATCGCATTTCAAGCGTAGCTTCTATTGTAAAATGGTTGGTTCTCCTAGCTCTCCAAACGCTCATTGCTCTCGAAGCTCTGTTTTTTGGTTTCAATTCCTTTCGGTGCTGGACAAGAGGCGAAAAGTGATACGCGAGAGATGAGAAAGTATCTCATTTCAGATATTACTCTGTCAACAAATTGATTTCCGCTCTCGAAGCTCTCTAAACGTTCCTAGCTCTCCAAACTCTGTAGAACGTTTCAATTCCTTTCGGTGCAATTCAAAGCTATGCAAGCTACTACACGAACAGCTTGTAAAAGAGTTTCAATTCCTTTCGGTGCAATTCAAAGCTACTACGCACCATTCGGCGAGAACGACACCAATATCGTTTCAATTCCTTTCGGTGCAATTCAAAGCAAAACATTTATCAGTACAAAAAGGCTTGTTACTTCTGTTTCAATTCCTTTCGGTGCAATTCAAAGGAAGGTACTAGAAACGAAGATGACGGTTCAGCATCGTTTCAATTCCTTTCGGTGCAATTCAAAGATTGAAACAGGTGTATGCAAGACAGGATATCGGCAAGTTTCAATTCCTTTCGGTGCAATTCAAAGGACTGACCAGAAGGGATAAAACGAACGAGCTATTTGGTTTCAATTCCTTTCGGTGCAATTCAAAGCTAGTGGAAAGATCAGCAGATGCGACCAAAAAGGATGTTTCAATTCCTTTCGGTGCAATTCAAAGTTATAGTGTTCTTAGGAACAAGGTCTTTGACAGTGGTTTCAATTCCTTTCGGTGCAATTCAAAGACGAACGCCCGAGCCACGACCCGAGCCACAGAAAAAAGTTTCAATTCCTTTCGGTGCAATTCAAAGCAGATATGCAAGTTAGGAGCAATGATCTGAACAGTGCCCCTGGCCGGTAACGTTCTCCTATGCTCGGGCAATTCAACAGCCTGCTTTAGATCATTGGGCAGGGAAGGATGGTAACATTGCAGAAG
>JBCDHX010000200.1:0-8419 GCA_038749535.1 Bacteroidota bacterium | reverse complement strand
GACGGTTGCTGATGAACTCCGCGATACCTTGATGGAGCAAATTTGCTTCGGACAGATCTTTGAATTTGATGGACAGCAACTGACCGACGCAGGCACTTATCAAGCCGATCTGCAAAGTGAGAGCGGTTGCGATAGCATCGTTGTTTTAGAATTGACAGTCGCCGATGAAGTTCGTGATACTTTGACCGAGCAAATTTGTTTTGGTCAAACTTTTGAATTTGACGGGCAGCAATTGACTGATGCAGGCACTTATCAAGCTGATCTGCAAAGCGAAAGCGGCTGTGATAGCATTGTGGTTTTGGAATTGACAGTCGCCGATGAAGTTCGTGATACTTTGACCGAGCAAATTTGTTTTGGTCAAACTTTTGAATTTAATGGGCAGCAACTGACCGACGCAGGTACTTATCAAGCGGATCTGCCAAGTGAAAGGGGCTGTGATAGCATTGTGGTTTTGGAACTGACAGTCGCCGATCAAATCACCCAAAACTTGAGCGAAAGTATTTGCTCTGGCAGCGAGTTTGATTTCAATGGGCAGCTTTTGGCAGCGGCAGGAACTTACAGCGATACTTTGCAAACCAATTCAGGCTGCGATAGCATCATCATTTTAGAACTGACAATCGACGATCAAATCACCCAAAACCTAAGCGAAAGTATCTGTTCGGGCAGCGAATTTGATTTCAATGGACAGCTTTTGACAGCGGCAGGAACTTACAGCGATACTTTACAAACAAGCTCAGGCTGCGATAGCATCGTCATTTTAGAATTGACAATCGACAACCAAATCACCCAAAACCTGACTGAAAGCATTTGCTCAGGCAGTGAATTTGACTTCAATGGGCAGCTTTTGACGTCGGCAGGCATTTACAGCGATACTTTACAGACGAGTTCAGGCTGCGACAGCATCGTCACTCTAGAACTGAGTGTCGAAGACCAAATCACCCAAAACCTCACCGAAAGCATTTGCTCAGGCAGTGAATTTGACTTCAATGGGCAGCTTTTGACGGTGGCAGGCACTTACAGTGATACTTTACAGACGAGTTCAGGCTGCGACAGCATCGTCATTCTAGAACTGAGTGTCGAAGACCAAATTACAGAAAATGTGAGCGAAAGCATCTGTTCGGGCAGTGAATTTGATTTTAATGGGCAGCTTTTGGCAGCGGCAGGCACTTACAGCGATACTTTGCAAACGAGTTCAGGCTGTGACAGCATCGTCATTTTAGAATTGACGGTCGACAATCAAATCACCCAAAACTTGAGTGAAAGTATCTGTTCGGGCAGCGAATTTGATTTCAATGGACAGCTTTTGACAGTAGCAGGTACTTATCGAGACACCTTCCAAACCAACTCAGGTTGTGATAGTATTGTGATTTTGGAACTCAAAATTGACGATTTACAAGCTTTTATACAAGCCAATGGCACAAATCTGGGCTGCGATTTATCAGAAATCACCCTTTCTGCCACTGCCAATTCCAGTATTCAAACCATTCGATGGTCGGATGGAGAAAGTGAGTTAGGAAACGATACAGATTTGAGCATCGCAACAGCAGGCACTTACTTTTTGGAAGTGAGTAGCAGCCGAGGCTGTTTGGATACGACTCAAATTACGATTAGTGCCGATTCGACGGCTATCCAAGATGTGGAGTTGATCATTCAGCAGCCCAATTGTGAGGGAGCAGATATTGGCGCGATTCGGATTGGCGAGGTGAATGGAGGTGTTGAACCTTATGTTTTTGCATTGGATGATCAGGCCTTTTCTACCAATCCTTCCTTTACAGGACTGAATATTGGGAGCTACACATTGCGGATTCAAGATGCGCAAGGCTGTGAGTGGGATAGTACGATCACGATCAATCCACCGACCGATTTGACTGTGACTTTGGGCGAAGATTTGATCGTCAGTCCTGGCACTTCTGTCACCTTGAATGCCTTTGCCAATCGTGATCCACTGCTGATCCGATGGGTGACTTCTGGCAAAGATAGTTTGAGTTGTCCCGATTGTCTATCGCCAAATATTCGGGTGACGGAGAATGCGATTTACCAGATTCAGGTAGAAGATGAAGATGGCTGTGTGGCTCAAGACCAAATCGAGATTTTTGTGGAAGTGACAGATGCGATCTATGTGCCAAATATCTTCTCTCCAAACGGCGACAATGTCAACGACTATTTCTATCCCCAAATCGTCGATCCACGCGTCGAGTCCATTGATTTTCTTCAAATCTATAATCGATGGGGTGACAAAGTCTTTGAGCAAACCAACGTAGAAATCAACAATCCACTGTCAGGCTGGGACGGGCGCACTTTTAACAATCAAAGTGTCAATACGAACGTCTTCGTTTATCTCATCAAACTCAATTATGTAGATGGAACGAGTGAGTTGCTGGAAGGAAGTGTGATGAGATTAGTAGACTAATGGAAAGGAGGTCGTCGTGGGAAACGACAACCTCCTCTAACCAGCCATCATACCACCATCCACGGGAAATGCTTGCCCAGTAATGAAAGTCGCACCATCCGAACTCAGCCATAGAATCGCCTCTGCAATCTCATTGGCTTCTCCATAGCGACCCAAAGGAATAGTATGCTGCAACTGCTCTCGCAAGCCTGATTTAGATGAAAACAACTGCTCCAGCATCGGCGAATGGGTAAAAACTGGACAGACGGCATTGATGCGGATATTCTTTCGCGCATACTCCAAAGCGGCGGTTTTGGTCATCCCGACGACAGCGTGTTTACTAGCGGTATAAGCAATATTGTTGGGTAAAGCTTTGAGTCCAGCCACAGAAGCGATATTGATAATGACGCCATTGTTTTGTGCTAGCATCACTTTCAATTCCTCTTGCATACAGTAAAAAACACCTGTTTGATTGACAGCGATCACTTGATCCCAATCTTCGAGACCATGCTGATGCGTTTTCCCAGTTTTTTGAGGGCCAATGCCAGCGTTATTGATCGCAATATCGAGTTGTCCGAAATGAGCGACACTTTGCTCTATCATCGCTTGAACAGACTCATAATTCGCTACATCGACTGCCAGGAATAAGGCTTCGCCATTCTCTTGCTGAATCAAATCAACGGTCTGCTTGCCCTGTTCTACTTGCCGATCTGCAACGACGACTTTCGCGCCAGCTCTTGTAAATTGTAAAGCTGTTTCGCGACCGATACCTGAGGCTGCGCCCGTGATGAGGACGGTTTTGTTTTTGAATGTCATGTGGTGGATGTTGAATATTCTATGTTAAAATTTAGTAACTTGATCAATTTCAAACTATTCATAAACTCCTCATTTTCATAATTGATGATCTTGATTAGTTTCCCTTCTTAATTCAAATCGTTCATTTTCGCTGCAGAATATTATTGCTCCTACAAAACTATCCCGATTAAGCGTTTCGTAGAGCCGATGACCACTCTTATAATATGTTTTTCTGATCCAATTACCATCAGTTTTTCTTGAAAGACTATCATGAGGTTGACTAGAGTACGCGAGAATTTTCTGTTTTTTGGTTTCCAACCCTTTACCACTCGCTTGATTATTTTGACAGCTCGTTAGAGTTATTAGTATGACCAAAAAGCACAAACGTCTTATCGCTATCATCTTAAATAGTTACAGAGATGAGAAAATCGCTTGCAAATTGCCCACTGTTCATTGTTCATTGCACACTGAACTCAAATCAACCCCCGCGCCTTCAACTCCATATATTTATTCACTGCCTGAATCGACAAGTCCTCTGGCGGCGTCAGCACCGCCTGAATACCATGTTGACGGAGTTTTTGCACCATCGCACGCTTATCCGTCACGAACTTTTTGGCAATCGTCTGATGATAAATGTCTTCCAAAGTACGGACGCGCTCTTCGGCAAAAGACTGAATTTCTGTATTTTCAAAAAAGATGATGACGAGCAAATGGATGGCATTGATTTTGCGCAACATGGGGAGGACACGCTCTAGGGCGTACATACTCTCAAAATTGGTGTAGAGGAGGAGGAGACTGCGGCCACGAATGAGTTTGCGAGTGGCGAAATAGAGCAATTCGTAATTGGATTCGACGAGATGCGCTTTTTCCTTGTACAGAGCTGACAAGATCTGCTGCAACTGTTCCGGCCGATTGTCTGCTTTCAGAACTGTCCCTAACTTATTCGAAAAACTCAATAGACCTACGCGATCATGCTTCTTGATAATGACATTGGAAAGTGCCAAAGTCGCATTGATCGCATAATCCATCAAACTCAACCCATCGAAAGGCATATGCATATGCCGACTCTTGTCGATGATGCTATAGACTTGCTGCGACCGTTCGTCATCGTATTTATTGACCATCAAGCTAGCGCGCCGACCGCTTGCTTTCCAGTTGATGCTGCGATAGTCATCTCCACGCACATAGTTTTTGATATGATCAAACTCATAGCTATGCCCAATTCGTCTCATCTTTTTGACACCTTGGAGCATAGAAGAACGATTGAAAGTCTCCAACTCAATTTGCTTCATCTGCAAAATAGAAGGATAAGCCGCCACTGCTTCCGCCGCCGAAATCGTGATGCGCCGCTCTACCAAACCCAAAGGCGAACGCACGAACAACTGAATGTCACCGAACAAAAAATCGCCCCGCTCCAGAGGACGAATAGGGTAGGAGTAGCGTTGCGGTTGATCGGCTAAGAGTTGTAGGCTGACTTCAAAGTTCCGCTCTTGCAATTGTACGGGCAGTTCATCAATCAATTGCACTTTCCAGTCTCGCTCAGAATGATTGTGCAAATTGATATAAATGATATTTTGATCGCTCAAGGATAGCACTTTTGGTGTCTGACGACTCGCTTCAATAGTCACTTCTTTTCTAAAAACTCGATACAGGTCGACGCCAATGATGACCACTGAAATCGCAATAACGGCGAGCACTATTGGAAACAAAAAACTGACCCAAAAAGAGATAGCTGACAAGCTGATGATAGCTGCCAGCGACCAAAAAAAGCGATTGGGTAAGTAGAGCGCGGATAGCCAAGTAGTTTTTGTATTTGCCATGTTCTGTGCTGTTATCTTGGGTATTCCTTAAATGCTTGATTCAGTGCTTTGGTATCTAACTTCCCTTTATTTGTTTTCAAAAAGTCGACGATAATGATGGCTTTTCGCAAGCGTGTATCGGATTGTTTGGGTTTGGAGACCAGATAGATCAACGATCGCTGTTTGCCGGGCGTCAATTCATGAAAGTAATGACTACCTTCTTCATCTTGCTCCAATAATACTTCCAGTTCTTCTGGCATGGGCGCGCCGTATTTGCTATTATCTTTTTTGAGGGTGACTTCAAATGGTTCGTTAGGCTTTAGTTCCAGTTCTCGCCGTTTTTCCTTGTTCAAATTAATAAAAAAATCACCATTCCCGTCGTGCATTAGCGCACCTTGAAATCCTTTTGTATTATTGATACTACACACTACTCGCCGATCATTGTCAATGAAATCGTCTGCTTCCTGAGCCGGTACGAAAACACCATAATAAATCGTCGAGCTATCGTATAATTGAACTAAATGAGTGGTGAAGGTGCGCATACTAGAATGGATGATTGAAATGACAAGATAGCGATATTCAGATAGGAAAACGACTGGTTTTTTCTAGTAATAAATGAAAGCTACAGAATCCACTCAAATGCTCTAGCATCAAATCAAAGAAAACAGTTCAATACTTTATAAATAAACCTCTCAGATGCCTTAGATGCCCTCAGGTGTTTCAAAAATACACAAACTCTCACTCAAAACCCATCTCCCCCTTCTCCAAATCAAACCTGACCAACAACGCCAGCCACAAAAAGAAAAACGTTCCCACCTTATCCGTCTCAATCAAATCATTAATAATCAAGACGACCAAAATGGTGAAAAAAGACAAAGTCGTCGCGGCGATAAAAGATTTTCGTAATGGATGTCGGCAAAGATGATAGGCACGTTCAGCAATTAACAATGTCCCAACACAAAGCAGCAAAAAGATCAACAAGCCCGGCACACCTTGCTCCACTGCCACCATCAAATAGTAGTTGTGAATGCCCGACTGCTCTGGATTTTCGCTGACATACGTCCGGAAACTAGAGACGGTATAGGGTTCGTAAAAATTGTAAAAATTGCCAGGTCCAAAACCTACCAATGGCTGCGCTTGTACCATATAAAAACCACCGACCCAGCGGTAGAATCGCTCCATCAAGGAAATGTCTTCTAGCTGATAAGTCGCTGCCAATAAGTCATCAAACTCGGTATGCGAAATCGTTTTGTCGTAGTCCGGCGCGAACTCCAAATAATTGTTTTGATCTGCCAAATAGACAATAGCAACGACAGCTACCCCCAACGCCAACAAAATCGAATGCAACGTCTTTTTGTAACGCATGATGACGAACCAAATACCCGATAGGACGACCGCCAAATAGGCTGCCCGCGTATAAGATAAATAAATCGAGACGCCTATAAATAAGGCAGCAAAGATTAGAAACCATTTCACTATAGGACGCTTCCGATACCAATAAACAGCAAGTACCACAAAGGGAAAGACCACCGCCATGATGCAAGCATAAGCGACATGATTCCGATAAAAAGGATCAAGTACGCGAAAGATCGTATCAAAGGAAAAGCCATACATCGCATGCCGAATATTGACGACGATCAGTGTCAACAGCAACGCACTCAGCACACACCAAAATGAGGTAACCAAAGCACGTTTATTTTTCAATAACTGACCAGCCAACCAATAGAAAACAACGGCATACCAAAGCTTAGCCAATAAATACTTGACGGACACCAGCAGATTGTCCGACCAGAAAGTCGTCAGGAAAATCCAAACCAAATGTAAGAGTATCAAAAAGCTAATGGGATGATAAAAAAAAGCTCGATCAATGAGCTGCGGACGATGCGCTAGTTGGATAATAAAAATCCCCATCAGCCCAATCATCAAAGGCTCAGTCGGCAAGTCCGTCCCAAATCCATTAGGAAATAAAAACTCGGTAGAGAGTGGAATGCAAAACAGCAGCAAATAAAAGACTTTCCGGTAGTCCGTCACGCTCCACAGTGCCATCAATACCGCAGCAGGCAAGGTAGCTAAGTAGTAAAACTCAGTAACTATCGCCAACAATACTGCCAAAACAGTCAAGCTGCCCCAATATAGTAATGGGCGTGGAATCGACTGTGTTTTGATGTTGTTGATGAAAGTTTGCATGTAACGTGAAATGAATAAATTCGTATTGTTGAGGAATAGTTGAAATGGAGCGTATCGCAAATAGCAGCCTTTCAGCTACTCCTCAACACCGAGAATGCGAATTTTTTATTGAACTCAGACTAGAGCAAAGGTAAAAGAAAAGAGTTTGCGAAAGTTGTGGACGAGCTAAGTGGGATGGAAACTTTTGTAAACTTCATTTTGATGCTAAACACTTCCTAGTAATTGCCATAGTTTAATGCACTCCACCGCTGCCGCCACATCATGCACGCGCAGTATACTCGTGCCTTGCTGCAAAGCGATCATATGTAATGCTGTCGTTCCATTCAAAGCCGTTTCTGGTGTCAGATCTAAGTATTTATAAATCATTGACTTACGAGATATACCAGCCAAAACCGGACATTCCAAAATCTGGAAAACGTGCATCTTTTTTAACAACAAATAATTGTGCTCCAGTCGCTTCCCAAATCCAAATCCCGGATCGAGCACTATATCTTTGACCCCCAACGCTTTCAATTTCCCGACTTCTTGAATGAAAAAATCCAATACTTCTTCCACTGGATCATCATAAGTAGGCGCATCTTGCATGGTCTCTGGTCGTCCTTGCATATGCATCAAAATATAAGGGACTTGCAAGTCAGCGACGGTAGTATACATCGCTTCGTCCAAGCGTCCTGCGGAAATATCATTGACCAAACTTGCGCCTACTGCAACCGCTTCACGAGCAACACGTGCATGCACCGTATCTATGGAAATAATTGCATTAGGAAATCGCTGCTGGATGGCTTCAATAGGCACAATGACTCGCTGCAATTCTTCTTCCACCGAAATCACTTCTGCACCCGGACGAGAAGACATCCCACCTAAATCCAAAATGCTTGCGCCCTCTGCTAACATTTGCTCTGCTTGTCGAAGGACAGCCTCTATATTTCCCAATCTTCCCCCATCATAGAACGAATCCGGGGTGACATTCAGAATGCCCATCACGATAGGTTGTTCTAAAGAGAGCAGTCGTCCTTTACAGTTGAGTGTCCGATTCGGATGAAGCATTTAGTCGAGTTTTTGCAAAAGTAGCAAACATCCGACTGCCTTTCTTTGTCTATGCTAGAGATTTAGGGCAAACGCATCAAAAGTATGATAATCAATAGTTGTCGTATGGAGCAAGTGTGGAACACGTTTTACTTAGGTGGCGGATGGCGAAAGGGCAGGTTCGACGGAGGAGTTTGCCATTTCTAGACCTTTTGATTCGTTT
>JBCDHX010000199.1:0-8455 GCA_038749535.1 Bacteroidota bacterium | reverse complement strand
TCAGTACATTCCCTTTAAAAGCAGCATCGTAACTACGCCGTTTTTGCTTTCCATTTCCCTGAATATGGTTCTGCTTTTTCTCTTTCATAGTAACACAAATTTAAGATAGTTTTGTGTCCTGTTTTTCTAACACATCTCAAATTACTGACTTTCTATCAGAGTATGTCTTTAAAATGGACGAATTTCCTCTAAGCAACACCAGCCCCCACCCGCTCAAACGCCGCCTTAAAAGAAGCCACCGAACGAATCACATCGGCTTCCGTAGTCGCCCAAGAACAAACGCTGATTCTAATCACTTTCCGCCCTTTCCAAGTAGAACCACTGACCCAACATGCTCTTAAATTCTGGATTTCTTGAATCACTTTTTTGGTTAGCTCATCTGTTTCGCATTGAATGATGACTTGATTGAAAACGACCTCGTTGAGCACTTCAAAATCAGGTGATTGATGAAGCAAGTCAGCAAATTGCTTTGCTCTTTCGTGAAGTCCGAAAACAAGCTCATCAATACCATTTTCGCCCAAATATTTGAGGGTTGCCCATAGCTCTACGATTCTCGCGCGCCGAGACATTTCGGGTGTGTAGTACATGCCATCTCGCCCTTCTCCATCGATGATATAGCCGCCTGTCATGTGTAGGGAAGCGGTCAACGCATCGGGATCGCTGCATAGGATGATGCCAGAATCGTAAGGTGTATTTAAAGTCTTGTGTGCGTCGACCGCCCAAGAGTCTGCCCACTCGAAGTCTTGAGTGAGGTGTCGGAGTCTTTTGGTCGCTCCTGCCCAAAGCCCGAATGCACCATCAATATGAATCCACGCGCCAGCTGCTTTAGCTTTGCGACAGATTTGGGAGTAGTCGTCAAATGCGCCGCTGTTGACATTGCCAGCTTGCAGGATGAGGATGGTCGAGTCATCGAGTTCAGGAATTTGTTCAGGGATGATTCGCCCTTGTTCATCGACATCGACCCATTCTATGTTGTTTTTGCCCAATCCGATCAGCGATATAGCTTTCAAGATAGTGGAATGCGCCTCTCTGCAAGTGACGACTCTGATTTTGGGGGCATCGAATAGCCCGCGCTCTGTCATGTCCCAGCCCTTATTTTTCAGGATTCTATACCTCGCAGCTGCTAATCCACAAAAGTTCGCCATGGAAGTTCCGCTGACGAATCCGGCGACAGTTGTTTCGGGAAGCCCAAACAACTTGACCAACCACTGCTCTACGACTACTTCTAGTTTTGATGAAATCGGAGAAATAATTTGTAAAGCTGTATTCTGATCCCAAAAAATGGAAAGATTCTTAGCCGCCAAGCCAGCAGGAATAACGCTACCATTCACGAATCCAAAGTATCTGCCGCCCACCATTGTGACCGTCGCAGGCGTGCCATATTGATGAAGTTGCTCCAGAATAGCATGTGCATCGCCAGTTTCTGTCGGTAAGTCTTCTTCAAATTGAGAAAGATTGTCGAGTGCCTCCTCGGAAGGATAGACCTGTCTTTCTAAAGCTTCGCTGAGGTAGTTGACGCCTGCTGATTCTGCTTTTTGAAAGAGGGAAGCGTCTTTGAGGTCGTCGAACAACCTTTCTTGAAGTGTTAGATTTTTCATACTGTTGTCTTTCTTAAAGATTTGTTCTGAGAATTATACTAAGTCAAAGTCATCTTACAGATACGTGCAGCTGATAGCTGCAAATTTTAAATATAAAAATCACATGAGAATCCAACAAATAGACGCCCTTCGAGGCTTTGCACTCTTCGGCATTTTGATGGTCAATATTTTCGTTTTTCATGCACCCTATCCGCATTACAGTACTTTCTATGGTGAGTTTGAAGGAGCGAATGCAGCAGCACTAGAGAATATGATTTTTTTCTGTGGTGGCAAGTTCATGTTCATTTATGCTTTCTTATTTGGGTATAGTTTTTGGATGCAGTACGAGCGGAAGAAAAGTGATTTTCGAGGATATTGGAACAGACGGATGCTTGTATTAGCTGGCTTTGGTGTACTGCATATATTATTGCTGTCTTTTGGTGATATTTTGTTGCCTTATGCCTTACTCGGTTTTAGCCTCCCTTTTTTCGCCAAATTCAGCAATGCAAAGCTGTTCCTCTGGGTTTTGCTCATTAGTTTGATTCCTGTCTATGAGTTTGTCCTGCGTGGATTTATTGATTTTTCGAGCATTTTTATGCAGCCTGTCGCTTCTCTGGAGCAGTACATTGAGATCAACCGAAATGGGAGTTGGCGGGAAATTTTTGAGCTTCGACTAAAAGATTATTTTTCTTTCAAAAATGAAAAGCTCATCATCTACATTCCCAAAGAAATCAGTCTTTTTCTATTGGGGATGATAGCTGCTCGTAAGCAGTTGGCGACTCAGCTTTCTGTCAAAAGAGGAGTTCTATTCTGTATATTTGCTGTATTGGTGATTGGAAGTATGTACTTTTTTCGAGCCCAAATCATCGGCTTTTTTGACTTTCAGGCTTCTATCATTCAAAGTATACTGCTGGGGTTGATCATTCATATCACTGAGTTTGTTCATGGAGCTCTGTACATTGTACTATTCTTTTTGCTTTGGACAATTCGCCCGATTCAGAAGCTACAATACTGGCTTACTTTTCCCGGCAAACTCTCTTTGACCAATTATATCGCTCAGTCCTTGATCTGTGCTATCCTCTTTTCAGAACTCGATTACTATGGACAATTGACACCTATTCAATTGATCTGTTGCGTCTTAGCGATTTATCTTGGGCAGCTTATTTTTTCTGTGATTTGGTTGCGCTATTATCAGTATGGGCCACTGGAGTCTATCTGGCGAAAGCTGGCGAAGAAAAAGGCGATGGGGGCGTTGTAATTTAAGATGACAGTATTTCTAAATCACTTAATGAATCTGTATTCCCTAGGCGGATGGTTTGCTACTGAAATGGGCACAGAAGAGAAGCATTTTTGTGCTTTTGTCTAAAGAGAATGAAAGCATCGTTGTTTTCCCGACACCACGAAACCTTTTAATTCCTAAGAATCTGGAGTTCCAAGTAAGATGAGCACACAAATAGCGTGTAAAGTCGCCATTAACACTTCTCAGTAGATTAGCTTGATATTATAATAATTGTTGTATTTTGACTTGGATTCAAGTCAAAAATAGCTAAAAATTGACTTGAATTCAAGTCAATAGACCGAAATAGTGCTATTGTGATGCTCACTCTTACCACGATCTCACCTTTTCCATATTTCACTTGTTACCTTTTCCAAACAGTCTAACCATTATGCAAGAAATAACAAAAACGCCTGATCTGCTCGACAAGCTTCAATCTTTTGACAACTTCAAAAGCATACCGGAAGAAGCACTCCAATGGCTGATCGACCACTCTACCTACTACTGCTATGCAGAAGGCGATTCCTTATTTTATGCCGGAAAAGAAGTCAATCATATGCAGGTCATCGTAGAAGGTGAGTACGTGATCTATCTAGAACGAGACGGTAAGCGACGCGAGGCTGGCGTGTGGAGAGAAGGATATATCACTGGCGTACTGCCTTTTTCTAGAATGAAGAAAGCCGGAGGCTATGGTGTGGCACTGAGAGAGTGCTGTGTGCTAGAACTGCACAAAAAGCACTTCACAGAAATGGTGCAGGTGAGTTACGAGCTGGTACAAAATCTGGTAGGAGTGATGTCCAGCCGCATCAGAGAATTTTCTCAACTGCGTTTTCAGGATGAAAAGTTGATGGCATTAGGGAAGTTGTCCGCAGGTCTAGCACACGAGCTGAACAATCCGGCTGCCGCCATGGTACGTAGTGCTTCTGAGCTGTATAAACGTCAACACCAGACACCGGATCGCTTCAAAAAAGTGATGACTATGGCGATCACACCGGAGCAGACAGATGATATGAATGCCGTGCTTTTCAAACGCATCGAGGAGAAAGACGATAAGGAATTGTCTTTAATAAAGCGGCAAGAACTGGAAGATGAATTGCTGGACTGGCTGGACGATCACGAAGTGGAAAATAGTGATGATCTAGTGGAAGTATTCGTCGATTTTCGGATAACAATAGATGATCTGGAACTCGTCAAAAATACGCTCAACGAAGATCAACAACACACGATTTCTTCCATCCTAAAATGGTTTGAGAATACCCTTAGCATGGAAAACCTCGTCAGTGAAATCCAAGAATCTGCTGACCGCATCTCCGAGCTAGTGACTTCCGTCAAAAAATACTCGCATATGGATCGCGCTACTCATCGTGAGCCACTAGATGTGCAAGACGGCATCAAAAACACCCTGACGATGCTCAAGCACAAACTCAAAAAGCAACAAATCGAAATCGAAAAGACCTGTGTCATCAATCTGCCCGTCGTCCTCGCTTATGGTGGACAACTCAATCAAGTGTGGACGAACATTATGGACAATGCCATCGACGCCATGCCGGATGGTGGCACGCTTGGTGTACATATCGGAGAGCAGCGCGGCATGGTCTGCATCCAAATTTCTGATACGGGCGAAGGCATCTCGGAAGCACATCAGACACGTATTTTTGAGCCTTTTTTCACCACCAAAGCAATGGATGAAGGGACTGGTATGGGTCTGGACATCGTCAAGAAAATCGTCAATCGACACGAAGGACAAATCAAAGTAGAAAGCGAACCGGGGCATACTGTTTTTACCGTTTGTCTGCCTGCCGCAAAACCAACAGTAAAATAACACATTTTAAAACTGCCGCATCCAAGTCACTTTCCCCACAAACTGCTGCTCCTGAAATGGCTGAGCAAACGCATCAATCTGCGTATCGTTGTACACTAAATAGACGAACGATAGCGGCTTATACTCCCAGCTGGCGCGCACATTCCAACGCGAGCGTTCATCGAACGTATTGTATTGATAGAAAGTAGAAAGCTGCACCCTTGGATTGAGTGCCAGTCGCAAACCTGAGATAATCAAATGCGTCTGTAAATCTTCTTTTTCGATGCCTAAATCTTTCAAATCATTGTACTCATAATCGACATTCAAAGCGACATGCGGAATAGGCGCATAGCGCAAACCACCTTCTATCGTTCGTCGCCTTCCATTATAAAATCCGCCCCAATTCAAGCTGCCAGAAACAGAAAATTTGGCGGATCGATCGGTGAAAAAATCAACTTGTTGGCGAGTGTAATAATAATTATCTCGTCCAATTTGTATGTCTAGAGGTGCGAAGTCAAAATTGATATTTTGCCAAGTCGGATAAATGGCATATTGCAAAAAGCTACCATCGGTAAAGAAGAGATAAACTGGAAAAATATAGAGATTGGCCTGCTGAAAATTGCCGGGCTGATCGGCATCGTGGTTGTAAGTGACGAACATACCAGGGTCGTAGCGCCGAATCCAAGGAATATTCTTAGGTCGCCAAACATAGTAGCCGCCAGGATTGTGCTGAATGACATTTCGCTGAAAAACGAAACCCATATCTGATTGATAGCCTGAACTCACAAAATCCGTAAGCCAGCCTATATAAAGATCGTTCCGATTGTAGCCTGCAAAAAAGTTACCTGCCACACCTAGGCTATCATTAGAATTGTCACGAGAAGCGGAGACCATGTAGGAAATGGTTAGCTCGTCTTTTGGGCGCATAAATCCATCAACTGTCAGCGTCGAATTTTGACTACGCGCTTGCCCTAGCTCTTGAGAAGCCTCATCCAACCGATGCGTAACCATCACCCCAATATTATTTTCCGAACCATAGTTTTGTAAATAACGTCCTACAGCAAAGTTGGCAGCGGGCGAGTTTTCAGTAGCTGCTTGATTGATGAGCAAACCAGCTATCGTTTTCTTTTGATCGCGTCTGGTGTAGCGTGCGCCAGCATTGATGCGGGCTGGTTCTGCATTGAAATTGCCATCCAAACCGATGCGGCGACTAAAAAACGGCACAACCGCTCGACCACCTGCTCCTGCCCAAATTCCTGAATTTTCTAAGAAAAACTGCCGTCGCTCAGGAAAAAAGATATTGAATCGCTCCAAGTTGTTGACCGCTCTATCCACTTCTGCTTGCGCAAAGTCGGTGTTGAAAGTCACATCCAAAACAGAGCGTGGCGAGATCGCCCATTTTACATCACCACCTAATTTGAACTGATCCTTGTTGGTTACATCGCTGCCTTCTTCTATTCGGTCATATTGAAAAAGGGTGTAAGGTTCGATGCGGACATTGGCACTTGGCGGCGGCAATTCCAAACCTTTCAGTTCTGCGGCATATGTCATTCGATAAGGCGAAAAGGCTTGCGGAATGGCAGGGAAAACAGTCTGTTCGTAATCTCGACGCGCCAATCTTAAGAACGTCAATCCCCAACTCGTACTATCCGCATTTTCTGCTCGATTGTAGCGTAATGATTTGAAAGGAATTGCAAACTCTGCATAGTAGCCTTCTTCGGTGCGTTGTGTCCGTACTGACCAAAGCGAGTTCCAGTCGTTGTCAATATTTTGGTCGTTAAAAATTTGTAGATCGCGTTGATTGCCGTAGGGGGTCGTTTGAAAAGAGACACCGTATTGGCGTAGGTTTTGAGGGTCTAGCTGGATACCAAAAATGTCATTTTCACCCCATAGAAAATCGCGCCTCAAATCTTGTACACGTACACCTTTTTTACCCAAAGAATCAGCACAAAATGCACCAACGTACAGATTATCTTCGTCATAGAGTAGTTTCACCGAAGTTGGATACAAGTAGTCTTCGCTCTGTCGCGGTTCCATTTTAAAAAACTGTTCGATAGGCAATGCTTTTGCCCAATCAGCTTCGTCAAGTCGTCCGTCTATTTTGATTGTCGATTCGGCTCGCTGCGCATATATTGCTACAGGATCATTGGGTGGTGGAAAGACGCCTATAAGCTGTGAGGAGCTATCTGTAACCTGAGCAGTAAGAGAAAAACAAGCCAAAAGTAGGGCAATGAGCGAAAAATATTTCATGTTTGTGATATAACTGAGCTGTAAAGGTAAACTTAAACGCAACCTTGCTGCAAAACAGTTGTAAATTTGTATTTTATCATTTCAAGATATAGAATTATGTATCGTATTTCAATTGTCGCTTTCGTCCTTGCTAGCTTATTAGTTGCCTGCCAAAGTACGGAACAAACAGATGCTGCGATGGAAGAAGCAGGAAAAGTTCATATGGAAATCATTGAGCTAGAAAAAGAAGTTCATCCAAAGGTAGATGCTGTAATCGAGCGTAAAAATCAATTACAGGTTGAAGGGCGCGAACTCACCGAAGCGGAGCAAACTTACATCAGCCAAGTAGAAAGCATAGAAAATAGCTATGCCTATTTTGAAGAAAATCTAGTCGAAGTGCCAGGTCTGGAACATGATCATGGTCACTCTCACGACCACCATGACCACGATCATGAAGGTCACGACCATTCAGGACACGATCACGATCACGACCATAGCCATGCTGCACCTTTGGATGTCACAGGCGAAGACATGTTGATTATTCAAAAAGAGTTTAAAGATACTTTGGTGTCTATTCAGACGAGATTGGCGGCTTTGGGAGAAATTTAGCAGAACTTCAAGAGCAAAGAAAGTTGAGAGAGCGATGAGAGCAGATGTGGTTTTGTTTGTAATTTCAACCGCCTTAGCTTTTTACATATCCTGTATTTGGCGGAAATGAGTGTTTTTGATAGTGTTTCCGCCAATTATCTGGTGGAAGTAGATATCTCCTATAAAACTGCATTTAAAGCCAATTGGATAGATGTTTATATCTAAAATCCTCATATAGGAATTCTATCCAATGCATCCCATCCAATCACTTGAGCCATACTCCGCTGTTGCACTTCTTTTCCTCCATAAATCAGATAGGTTTGTTCTGGCGGGGTATTCGATAACGATTGAAAGTACTTCAAACTATCGAAAAAACGGTTTTGAATGGTTCTTCCCGACTTAATTTCCATCGCGATAATATCTGCTCCTTGATCGAGTAGCAAATCAATTTCATGCGTACCTGCAGCTTGCCAAAAGTAATGTTTGGGTCGAAGTTGCCGATTGAGATGATTTTTGATCATTTCATTGATAATGAAGTTCTCAAATAAAGCACCTTTTGCGAAGTGTCGATTAAGGTCATCCACGGAGGTAATATTCATCAAGGCACAAGCTAAACCTGTATCGTAAAAGTACAGCTTAGGCGTTTTGACGATGCGCTTGTTGTAATTCTTATGGTAAGGGCGGAGTAGATGAATGATAAAGCTCGTTTGTAATACACTCGTCCATTTTTGAATGGTTTTGTATGTCACGCCTATGGCATTCCCGATTTCTGAAAAGTTGACAAGCTGCCCGATTCGCCCTGCACACAACTCCAAAAACTGCTGAAATACGCCCAGATCATTCACATTAATGACTTGACGTAAGTCACGTTCTACATAAGTCTGAATGTAGTCCAGTAGCCACGTCGTCGGGTTTAGATCGTAGTCGTAAATTCTTGGATATAATCCTTTTAGTATATATTCCTCGTAAGTGGGTAAAGCGTAT
>JBCDHX010000198.1:0-8606 GCA_038749535.1 Bacteroidota bacterium | reverse complement strand
GAGTTTGCCATTTCTAGACCTTTTGATTCGTTTTGGGGCAATGCCAAAATGAATAGCCCGTCGGCTTTGCCTGTCCCGACTCTCGGGGAGACAAATACCATGCTCATGTCGCTGAAAAATCGAATCATTTGATAAATCAAAGAGCAAAAAGGAATTTGATGCGTTTGCCCTGATCATTTTTAGCATACATAAGTAAGAGGTCTTCTCTCAGAAGAAAACCTCCCAATCCAAAACAAGATATAAATCATCAGTGATCGCTACTTTTCCACGATCAATGCTCCGCGCATGGCTTGCGCATGACCCGGAAAGGTGCAGACATAGCGATAAACGCCGGGCTCAGTTGGTGCATTGAAATAGATCGTTTCATCACTTCCTGGTTGCATGATGCCGGTATGATAAAGCACCAAATCCGTCTGTGGTACATAGTTCATTTCTTCTCCTTTCAGACCTAGTTCCATCGACATTTTGCTAACAGTTTCTATAGCTTCACCAGGTTTCACAATGACTAAATTGTGTAGCATATCGTCATTGTTCTGAAAAGTCAATTTGACCTTTGAGCCAGCCTTGATACGCAAGACTTCTTCATCATATTTCAGTCCCGGCTTCGTCCCCAATGCTAGTTCTGCATCCACTTCATCGTCCCAAGCTGTGGGCATTTCATTCGGTCGCTTACTTTGTGCAGTTGCATCATCTGCATCTGCCTCTCCGACTGCTTTAGACTTGAGTACGCCGCCGGGGACTGTATTCAGTGTATAGTAGCCATTGTCATGTAAAAGCGTTTCTCCTGAACGAGATCGGACGCCATCTGCGACTAGCTGATGAATAAAACCCAAACGCATCCCATGAATATACAATCTAGCGGATAGTCCATCATCGGCGACTTCTACACGATGTACCTTACCGACTTGTTGATCGACAATCGGGCTGCCATATTTGCGGTGATAGTGATAGGTAAAAGTCGTCATGGCGTAAGACTCAGGATTGGCGGCAGTCTTAGGATCCACTGGCTTAGTAAATTCAACCAAAAAGCCATCTTCTTTTGCCTTGATCGTTTTCATCTCAAAAGGTGTTTTTCCTGTCCAGACCATTCGCTGCAACCCATACATTTCCTTACCTGTGGACGACCAGCCACGACTCGTCATCCCGACAAATAAGCTATTGTCACTTCCCCAGAGTAGTCTGAGGATACCAGATGAAAATCCTTCTACAAAATTGAAAGCTGCACCTTGATAGACACCCTCAACGTTTTCCATAGCGACACGCATAATTTTGCTGTGTCCTTGATCGCCGACTAACATTTGCCCCTCATAAGGTCCGAATTTCCCGTCTGTATTATCAGTTACGATGTCCGAGGTAGAAATCCCTAAAATAGTATGCGGTAGCCAAACGGCAGGTGGCTTCACGCCGGGTACTTTTTTAGCGTATTCATAAAGTGTCGTTCCAGTAGAATCAGGAATGCTGCTACGGACTAAAGAAACGGGCGATTTGGGTTCATTGATCCAATTTAGACCAGCCGGATTGCCAGCAAAATCACCTTTTTCTAAATGCGTCATTCGACCTGAGCCGACCCAGTCGCCCTGATTTTCGGTATAGAAAACATCGTCTTTTTCGTTGATAAAAAATCCGGCAGGAGAGCGCAATCCAGTTGCAATGGGTGTCATTTCTCCCTCAGGTGTGATTTGCAGCAGCCATCCTCTCCATTTGGATAGACTTTCTCCATACCCAATCCAAGATAGATTAAGTGTGACCATCATATCGCCATTGGACAAGAATTTGGGGCCGTAAGAGTAATCGTGATAGTTGCCGGAAAGTGGCCAAGAATAGACCGTTTTATAGACATCTGCTTTGCCATCATTATTGCGATCTTCTAAGCGAGTGAGTTCTCCTCTTTGGACGGCATAGAGGCCGTCATCTCTATACGCCAATCCCAAAGGTTCATGCAGACCTCTTGCAAAGAGCGAATACTTTGGTTGTTTACTATAAGGCTGATCGATCATCCATATTTCGCCTCGACGCGTACAAGCAGCGAGTTGGTCATCATCCGTTAATGCCAGTCCGCCGACCTCCAAAACGACATCTTCAGGGATGGGGACGTCTACGATTTTGTAGTATTCTGATTCTGCTTTGGCAATATCTCTTTGGGCGAAAAGGGAAAGTGGGAGTAAAAATATTAGGAAAATAAATATTGTATATTTCATGATTTTTAGCTTTGTAAGAATGATATTTCAGAAAGACTTTGCAAGTCTCAGAGACTTATCAAATCTAGATTTTACCAAATAATATCATAAGCTGCCGTCCTCGTCTCCGCATCTAATTTTAAAAGCAATTCAGTTTTATTCTTCGAGTGTCTGATGACCGCTTTATCTTTCAGTCGATCTTCCATTTCAATAAAATACTCATAATCATTGACAGCATAAGAACCATCTTTTAGTTGTTCAATAGTTACGCCTTCGTCTATTTTTAGCCAAAGTGCCTCATTGCCTTCTAGCGATACTTGTCTAGTAACTCTGCGCTCTGTGGAGGAAGGAAAAAGTTGATGACTAACGGTCGTACCATACGATTCGTGCATGAAATTGGGATTGCCTTCATTGTCTATTTCATACCCCAAAGGTCTGAAATCGGTAGCTTGTAGACTATCCGGCCAAGCGGCATTGTCACTCGCCAATCGAGCAATACTAGGCTGTCCATGAAAATCGACGACCGCACCGATTGGCACACTCAACTGTTTTTCACCTCTTTCGTGCCACATATCTGTCACATCCAAGAAATCACCACCCCAAACTTGCAGCAATGCACCCATTGCTAAGTCAAATGAATAATGAATGCCTTCCGGGGTGCCTACTGAAATAGCATGAGTAAGTTTTGCGCCATTGTGCATCAGAAAACCACGTTGTAAAACGGCTTCATCTTCTTTGCTAATTAGAATAGGTTCAGGAACTGCACCTATAAAAGCAGAGCTAGGGGAGTGTAGCGGATGAAGTTCAATACCAGGTCCCTCCACGGATAATTTAAGACCACGCTTCCACCAACGACGGGATTTGTTATATATCAGAATAAATGAATTGGCACCTACTGCCAGATCAACAGTTCGTATTTGTGTATGCTCTATTTCTAGATCGTCCTCAATCAAAAAAAGCGTATCATTATTGACGACGAAGAGTACATCTGCTACATTGACATTCAATTTAAAAAGGTATTCACCAGCATTTGGAACAACCAAATCACCCTCATAGACCAAAGCAAATTTATCTCTTGTTGACGCAGCTTCATAAGAAATACTATCTGTACTATTTTCTGTTTTCAATTTAAGTGTAGAGATATCAGGTATGCCATCTGTTTCACTTTCATACTCTTTGACGGTCATGTTGTTTAGCTTAACATTTTCACCATCGTATAGCTTGTATCTCATATTTCTAAAAGCTACTGCACCATGATCGCCCTGTATTCTGAGCGGCGCTAAAGCGACCTCTTCCTCAGATGTAGGACCTCTTGTAGGACCGCTCAGACTTACATTTTCATGAATCAACACACCATTTAGTCGGATTTCTTTGAATTGTGCATTCTTGGTTTTCTGTCCTGTCGCATCGAATCGTGGGGCATGAAATACGATTTTCAATGATTGCCAAAGTCCGGGTGCTTTTGCGGCATTCATTTTGGGTGCGTAGCCTTCATATCCTTTTTGTCCGTCCGCTTTGCTATCATCCCAACGCTCGTAAATGCCACCCATATCGCCAGCCCCTACTTCTTTTTTTCCCCAGCTATCTAGCAACTGTACTTCGTAGCGACTCTGTAGGTAAATGCCTGAGTTAGAACCCTTTGGCATCATGACTTCTAGCTCTAGTTCTATGTCACTATGCTCGAAAGCAGTGTATAAGTCGCTGTTTGTATCCGATGTAGGTTGATTGACCAAAATACTGCTACCTTCATTGATTTCAAGGGCATTGTCTTGTGTTCGATCGACAAAAACACCTCCGGCAATTTGCCAGTTGGCTGTTGGATCGGCAAATAAATCCAGATTATCAAATGATGCTTTGGTGAAAGGCAAAGCAGTGGGCATCACGGTTGCTGTTTGCTCTTCTTCCACTATGGCATCGTCTTTTTGGCAGCCTAGCAGTAGCAAGCAGCAGAGACCGCTATAAATGATTAGTCTCATTATGTTTAAGATTAGTTTTGTTTTTCGTTCGCAAATAAAACAGCTATACTGAGGTAAAACAGATTAAAGTTGTTGACTATACACTTAGATTTTGCAGATAACTTATTCTTTGAAATAACGGTTTGTTAGTGCAAAATTGGCTCAAAACTTGTGCTTTCAGCCAGCCAAACAAGTTTGGCGGCTACGAATTTATGCCTTCACCTTATCCTTCTGTCCCAATTCCTTCAAAAATACACTACGTACCTCTTTAATGTGTTGTGTCATATCTTCTAGCCGCCAATCGGTGGTCGGAATCGGCGGATGCACCACTACTTCAATAGCCACAGATTTCAGCAAACTCGCGCCTCTTGGCATGGCGTCATAGGCATTGCGCACCACAACAGGAACAATAGGTACACCTGCTTGCGTCGCCAAATGGAATCCACCTTTTTTGAACTTGCCTAGTCGATAACTCTTACTGCGCGTACCTTCGGGGAAAATCACAACAGACGAACCACCATGCAAAGCTTCCACTGCCGGGCGCATGGCTTCTATGGCTTTCTGTCTATTCTTTCTGTCTATGAAAATGACGCCAGCTGCTGTCATCATTTGACCCAAAATAGGGACGCGCTGCAATTCTTTTTTGGCAATACCGACCACATCTTTCCGTATCAATTTGGCAGCGATAAATAAATCGACGCCACTTTGATGATTGAACATGAAGACAGCAGGTCGATGATTCCACAAATTTTCTTCACCGCGCACGACCAATTCTATGCCCGACATCGAAATGACTAGATCGCCCGTATTGGCGATGAGTGTATTGATGCCTTCTTGCCAAGAGAAATTGGAAGCGCCTTCAATCAAGGCACGCATAACCGCCGGAAATAAACTACCAACCGCTAGTCCGGTACGCGCCAATTCAGAAACACCATTTGGAGCATCTTCATTGAAGCGATAGACAGGCCAGGCGTTCTTGTACGCCAAGGCTGCCAGCTTCGCATCGGGATTCATCGGACGCGGATTGCCTACCATTTCTAACAATGCCAAATCTTCGACACTATCAGTATAAAAGTAACTTTTGCCCAAATCCAGATTGTGCTGCTCCGCCAATTGCTCTGCTGCATAAACTTTTCCTTCTCCCCAACAAGCTGGTTCGATGATATTTCCGGTAAATTTTCCTCTTTCGACTTCAAGTCGTGTGCACATCACATGGTCGATGCCTAGGTCTCTTGCGATCGGATTGACTTGATAAGGTGTAGCTGCCGAAATGATAGCAACGGTATGTCCTTTTGCCAAGTGTGCCGCCACCAACGCCCGCGCTTCGGGATAAATAGTGTGCGCCAAATGCTTGTAGTAAACATCCTCACCTGTCTGAATAAATATCTGTTCATCGACGCCACGTACGCCTTTGGCACTGATAGCCGCTAGTCCTGCAAAATTGGCATTACCGCGTGCATAAACGAGCACGCCGGAAAACTGTGATAGCAACTCACGAGTTGAAAATCGACCACTTAGTAGGCGAGACTGGACAAATTGTTTCGCCGAAAAACCTCGGATGAGCATTCGATCCAAATCAAAAAATGCCCCCACCTCCGCACCTTCTTCTGCCGTATTTAGAATGTGCATGGCTACACTTTCTGTTCGCGAACCAGGCACAACTTCACGCTCTACAGGTACGAACGGTACTGCATCTTTTGGTCGCTGTAAAGTTAACTCTTGTAAATGACGAATACGGTTGGCAACATCATCCAAAATTGTCGCTACTTCTGCCATTCGCTCTAAAGGGAAATAACCAGTCGCCGGAACGATTTGCTGATGCTCCGCAAAACGCAACCCATTTTCTAAGAAAGGCTTAGAGACAGATTCCAGTCGCTGAATACGTCCTTGCCAATGCATTTCTTCACCTAAAAGAATACATCGTTTGAGGAAGGCTTTTTTCTCGAAGGGTGTACCGGAAACATGAGTCCGCAAAGCCTGTACGACCACTCGATAAGCGTCGATGTAGGCGTACAAGACAACTGGGGCGACTAAGATTTTCCGGTTGCCCAAAAACGCAGAAATGTTGGTGTCAGCGTCTTCGATAATTTCTCTCCATTTGGGAGATAAAAACGCCAAGTTGCGCTCGATTTCTTCCGTAAATTTGAGCTTCTGAGAGTAGAAGAACTCGAATTTGAATAGCCGTCGCAGTTGCATGATTTCATCCCAAAAGTGGAAGCCACGATGTTCTTTTTTATCTGCAATTCGCAGCAATGCTAGTTCTATGAATGCCCGATGGTACAAATAATGTACCGACATATTAGCGTAATAAGTCGCTTGCAGATATTGATCGGGATTGATGGTGTATTTGGAGCGAAGTGCATCACCTTTTTGCTCGATGATATTGGCGCGTTGTAGGAGATTGAGCGCTTGTTGGATACTTGTCCCTAACTGTGTGCCTCGATCTACTAAAGCATCCGACTTATTATCTTCTATCATTTGCATGATCACAGAGATGTTACTTTCTAGCTCTCTTTTGGTCAATGAAAACTCACTAATCAAAGCCGCACAAACCAAGGAAGTTGTGGTGACCGGAGTAATTTTGTTGATGCGATAGACTAGCTCCAGCGCAAAACGAGAAATCGGCTCTCCGGCAATGGAACGCTGATCGGCACTGGGCGATTGATAGATTTTGGTGGAAACATCTTCCTGCTGCATGGTCACCGGCTTTCCTACGCGCAAGGAGATTTTCCCAAATTTTTCGCCTAACTTTCGGATGTAATCAATGAACCACATCAAGGACTCTGGTGACTTCTGTTTGCCTCGACTTTCTAGCGTCATGTCTTTGACGTCCGGTATTAAATCGTACACAATCGACACTGGAACGTATTTCACTTCCTGACCAGAATACTGCTCGGCTTCTTTGATATATTTAAGTAAACCCATTTTGGGCCAAACGAGCTTTCCGGTACGTGAGCGTGTCCCTTCTATCGCCCACATAAAGTCGCTTTTCTGTTGGACTCGATAGGCGATGAACTGACGAAGCGTCGCTTTGTAGACGGCATTGTCTTTGATGTCTCGACGGATAAATATGACGCCATTTTGTCGACCAAATTGCCCGACGCCCATGAAGTCCATATTGATGCCTGCAAAAATGTGTGGAATGGGCAATCCATGTCGCACCAGCACCAATGCCAGCACCAGCATATCAATATAGGTCTTGTGCGTCATCACAAAGGCGACGGGATGCTGTCGCGCGATTTTGGCGAGTTGGCGGAGTTCGTCGGGATTCGTGTCGATGTTTTTATCGTAGCCACGTGATAGAATATACTGAATAAATTGTACGCCGACCAGATTGGCAACTGGCTGGTGGACGGTATGCAATTCCTCCAGATATTCGTGGGCTTCTGCTTGCAATTCTTCAATCGAGCGGTCGCTTTCAGCAGCTATTTTCTCCAATTGGGACTGAAAGCGGGTGTCGTCTAAAATGTGCTTCATGTTTTGTTCTAGGAAACGTGAAATAAGCAAATTTTCATTGTTGAGAAATAATTAAAATGAAAACCTATCGTAGATAATAGCCTTTCGATTATTTCTCAACACAAGAAATGAAAATTTTTTACTGAACTCAGACTAAGGTTTGACGGTAAGATAGGCATTTTCGTTTTCTATCAGAAAATTGGGGTAGCTGTTCGATGAAATAGAGGTGTTCTTTACAGTTTCAATACTGTTTTCCTAACCAAATCTTAGTCAGTCAACTTTGTAAATGTCTCCCTAAAATCCAACCTTTGTCTCAAATCAGATGGAAACAAATCATTGAAGCAAAATCGTAAGGCATATCTCTCGCAATTTGAAGCACTATTCAAGGCGCATTTTGCGGCATTGCATCGCTATGGATGGCAGTTTAGTGGAGATCGTGATCTGGCAAAAGATGCCATTCAGACCTTATTTTTGCAATTATGGGAAAAGCAAATTGACTTGACATCCGTTGATAACTGGTCGGCTTATTTGAGAACAGCACTGCGTCGGCAACTGCTCCATGACCTCAAAAAACGGCAAAAGGACACCAGCATCGAGCAGCCGCTCATAGAGCTATCCTACGAAGATTTATTGATCCAGTCTCAAACCAATCAACAACGCCGACAACAACTCCAAGCTGCCCTCCAGCAACTCCCACTCATCGAAAAAGAGATGCTCGAAGCCCGATTCTTACAAGGCATGAGCTACGATGAAATTGCTCAACTAAAAGGCAAGAGCAAGCAAACGGTATATAATCAGATTTATACAGCGATCAAGAAACTACGAAAAGTACTCATCTGGATAGGTGCACTTGTCAATCTTCTAGCCAATTGACTATTAGACTTGTTATGCCGCATCTTGATTGACTACATCGGACAAATTTTATTCTGTTCTGCGTTAAAATTTTTAGTCGTAGCTAGGCTATGCCGAAAAATTTTGCCTCCGCTTCTCGGAGCAGGCTTTGTCCAAAATAAAATTT
>JBCDHX010000197.1:0-8699 GCA_038749535.1 Bacteroidota bacterium | reverse complement strand
GATTAGTACGAAAAACGCTCTCTTTCTCTAAATCGCTAGATAATCATATTGGTGCTTTGAAGTATTTTTTTGCCCATTACAATTTAGAGCAGCAGAAGCTCTGGGATAGATATCATGGTGCGCATTTGTGACACTACCATTTCTTTTATTAAGTTTTTAATCTCTTCTTGATTCTTAATTACAAGGTTTATGGCATTATGTATATAACTTTCGTTGATAGTTTTCAGCTCGTTCATTCTTCCTTCAAGAAATGCAACTTTAATCTGCAGATCATACTCTTCCGGAGTATTCTCCCTTATGCTAGAACTCGTATCACTTTTTTTGGATTTATCTGCAATCATGTATTGAATTTTATTTTTTAGTATAAAAATAGTGAATATAACACAGAATGTCAATCACTTTCATGTAGATAGGTCTCTGCAATTGCCTATTTACTACACCTTCTCCACCCGAATCCTCACTGACTTACTAATCGGTGTATAGCTCCCCACCGCAAAATGATTGATTGGTACAAGTGCATTTGTCTCTGGAAAATAAGTCGCCACATCACCTTTCGGGATGCCATAAGGGACAACCAAAAAAGTATTGGCGCGACGAATGACGCCATCGTACTCGCTGGTCAGATTGACGATGTCTAGTTTTTTGAGTCCACGCGCTTGCATATCTGCTTCATTCATGAAAATGACGCGTCGCTCATTGTGTACGCCTCGATAGCGATCATTCAAGCCGTAAATAGTGGTGTTGTATTGGTCGTGAGAGCGAATGGTCATCATCATCAGCTCATCCTCTGCCAAGTTGTGATCGGGTAGCCCACAGATGGAAAACTGTGCTCTGCCATTCGGTAGTTTAGAAAAATCACCTTCTCGGGCGTTATTGGGCAACCAAAATTCTTTGCCGTCGCTGATGCGCTCATTGTAGTTCTCAAAACCGTCAATCACCTGGGCGATCTTGTCTCTGATGATGCGATAGTCGGATGCCATTTCTTCCCAATTGACAACATGGTTGTCTCCAAAATAAGCCGTTGCCATCTTTGCGACAATGTCTGGTTCAGACAGGAGATGTTTAGATCTTGGATCTAGATTTCCCTGAGAGTTGTGGACACGTCCCATAGAGTTCTCCATGGAGACAGCACGGATTTTACCATTTTTTATGTCCTTTTCGGAGCGTCCCAAAGTGGGAAGTATCAAGGAAACTTTGCCAGGAACGATATGCGTGCGATTGAGTTTGGTGCTGATGGAAACAGTCAGATTGCAGTTTTGAAAAGCTCTGGCCGTGTAGTTTGTATCTGAAGCTGCGGAGAGCAAATTGCCACCTAGCGACACAAAGACTTTGGCGTCTCCATCGTGCATCGCCTGTATACCGCGCACTACATCATAGCCATGTTTTTGAGGTGCATCAAAACCAAAAGTTTTGGCAATAGCATCATGTATTTTCTTGCTCGGTTTATGGTTGATACCTACGGTGCGGTCACCTTGCACATTGCTATGTCCACGTACCGGACAAGTGCCGCCACCTTCTATGCCAACGCTGCCTTTGGCAAGTAAGAGATTGACACATTCTTTGATGTTTTCGACGCCATTTTTATGCTGCGTCAGCCCCATCGCCCAACAAATAATAATGCGTTTTCGATGAGCAATCAATTCCACAGCCGCATCAATATCTCTTTCTGAAACGCCACATTGGGCGATCAAATCATCTAGCTCATAATTCTCCAAATCGGCTAGTACCTCCTCGAAGCCTTCTGTCTTATTTCGAATGAAATCATGATCAAAAACATCACTTTTTTCTTTATCCAATGCTACCAATTTCTTCAAGATCGCTTTCAACAATGGCACATCTTGATTA
Source organism: Bacteroidota bacterium (assembly GCA_038749535.1). Lineage (GTDB taxonomy): Bacteria > Bacteroidota > Bacteroidia > Chitinophagales > Saprospiraceae > JAAUTG01. The sequence continues at coordinate 6,854 of JBCDHX010000197.1, read as the reverse complement.
ATTTTGACTTGTAGGAAAACGTCTGTGATGGCAGTGCCACCATTGAAATAATCTTGTACGCGTTGTGGATTTTTGAAGCGTTTGAGTCCGGCTTCTTCTAGCGGATTGATAGTGATGACTTTGCCGCCGTTTTGTTTGCAGTTTTGCAATGCCGTGAGCATACGTGGATGATTTGTGCCGGGATTTTGACCCAAAATCATAATCAATTCTGTCTTATGCAAGTCCTCCAAAGTCACTGAGCCTTTCCCAATGCCCAATGTCTCACTCAATGCCACACCACTCGATTCGTGGCACATATTGGAGCAGTCCGGCATATTGTTCGTCCCGAAAGCACGCGCAAATAGACCATAAATAAAGGCTGCTTCATTGCTTGATCTGCCCGAAGTATAGAAGACCGCTTCATCTGGCGAATTTAATGCTTTCAGGTGTTCAGCGATCAACTGAAAAGCTGCTGCCCACTCAATCGGCTCGTAATGACTAGCTCCGGCTCTCAATACCATCGGATGTGTCAGACGCCCACTCTTCCCGATTTTGTAGTCCGTCCAACTCGAAATTTCTTCAATGGAATATTTGGCAAAAAAGTCCGGTGTGACCTGCTTTAAAGTCGCCTCTTCCGCCAATGCTTTTGCTCCGTTTTCGCAATATTCTGCGACCATGGATCTTTTGTCATCTGGGTCAGGCCAAGCACAGCCGGGGCAGTCAAATCCATCCTTTTGATTCATCTTTAAGAGTGCCTGAAAAGCGCGAGTCGGACCCATCGCTGCTATGGCGTGTTCCATTGCTACTTTGACACCTAGTGCGCCTGCGGCATAAGTAGATGGTTCTTTGAGTTCGATGTCGTTGAGTTCTTCGGGTGTGAGTGGGTTGACGTTGCGCATAGGTGATCTGATTTGGATGAATGAACAATCAAGTGAAGTTCGTCAATGAGTAGACGAGATTTGGGGTACTGATGTTCAATGGCAGTCACCAGAAAGCAGCATTGTTGACACTTGCCGCGCCACTACTTTATGCTTATTCTGAGAAGAAGGTTTTGGTAGGAGCGTAAATGGTATTTTTTGGAAAAGTGCTAGATCGACTTTATCACCTTTTTTTGACCAATGACTGTACCCTGCTCATCTACTATATTGATGATGAACAATCCATGCTCCCCCAAAGCTGTCATAGAGATCGTAAGTGCATTGCCGTTCATTCTCTGAGTGTAAACTGGTCGTCCCAATATGTCATAGACAATAACATCTAAAGGGGATGTGTGCTGTTGTGCGGAGACTTTGATGTACAGCTGATCTTGTGCGGGATTTGGGAAGACATCGAAATAGAACTCGGTCTGCTGACGCGTACTTGAAATGGTGCTCTTCCATTCGTCATATTTCTCTTGAAGGACATCTATCGGTTCTACGCGAAATGGGGTAGAAGGGACATCTATCTCCAGCCAAAAATCATCCAGCAGATCATTAGGCTTCGCCACTCGGATAAAAGCAGAAAGCGAGGAAACGCCTTCACTCAAGCATCTGCTATCTGCACCAGCGACATTCGCACCTTGCATAGATGCCATGATGCGGTCTGCTAGTGTACCCTCAGCTCTTAGAAAACGTGCCTCCATAGAATCGAGAATAGCAGCACCCGAAAGAATATTGCCTTGGATGGCATAATGAGTACCTACTCTTTGTCCTTTGTAATCGAAGCAATTTGTGCCAGTAAAAGCAGCCGCACGAGGATGATTGTTCTCATCTATATCCACTACTCCGTACTGACGTACAGACGAGTTGTTTTGGACATCGTTGTTTTCCAGCCACTCGATGATTTCTGTTGGCGAGTCTCCCAAATTCATTCTTCTGACAGCATTCGCTTTGTTCGCAAAAACTAAAGCAGCTTGCGAATTAATCGCCCCCTTTCCCGGAATGATATCGTTGATAATAATAACACCCGTTCCTGCCATGGTTTCGTCTACACAACTCGCTCCCGCTGCTCCTACTTCTCCGGTGAGGCTATCCACCGCAACAATCGAAAACGTGTCTTGGGCAAGAATACTGCTTTGTACAATAAGAAAGAAAAGGAAGAGATTGATGATTTGTTTGATGCTCATAATGAGTGGAGATTAATGATGATAATTGAGTGTATTGCTCAAATTTACGATTTCTTCGAAAAGAAAGTGATAAGATTTATCAAATGCAGCTATCCTCTCTCTTTAATCCAGCTCCGCCGACTCCATCAACTCTTTCACCACCTCAGGTCGGTCTTTTAGAATGTCAGTCAGGTTATTCGGATCATTTATTCGATCAAACAATTGAATTGGTATTCCATCTTTGGTCAGCAAATTATACGCTTTTGTTTTGATGGCTACTTCTTGTACATGATACGCTCGATGGGTAAAAATGGTAGGTTTCCCACTGCTACTCGATACTTCGATCCATTCGCGCAAGCTGTGTCCCTCCAATGTTTGTGTTGGATTTGGCAAGTTACAATAGTCCAAAAGTGTTGGATAAATATCTACCAGCTCTACTAAAGCAGGCGTTCGTTTGCCTTGACTGTCATGGTTGGGAACACGGATGAAAAGTGGAACTTGCGTTTCATTGTCGTAGTTGTCGCCTTTGCCCCATTTGTTATGCAAGCCCAAACTATATCCATGATCCAATACACCTAAAATGATGATCGAATTGTCCAGCAGATCGGCTGCTCGAAGTTGTGCCAATAGATCGCCCACCAAACTATCCACTTCCGTGATAGACGCATAATAGCGATGCAATATGTCTTTGATTTCGGTTGCTGATTTTTCCTCTTTTTTATAAATCATGCCATCGCCCAATAGCTCAATTCGAGCCGTATCGTACTTTGCTAAATGCTGCTCCGTAGGATGCCAAGGATCGTGCGTTTGCCCATAGCCAATAGCTAGAAAAAAGAGTTGATCTTGAGCTTTGATGGTTTCCAAAGTAGCCGGAATGAGCGCATTGTCCTTGATGCTCCATTCTTCTTCTTTGATGTGCCAAGCGTCGTCCATACCCCCATTTCTAGGATCAGAAATTTTGCCCAAAGCGTGAGTGTAGTAGCCGTTGTCTTTGAAGTGTCGAGGTAAGGAAACGGCATCAGGAAGCATCGCCTGCCAGTCGTCATCTATTTTTACAATATCGCTGGTCGAAGGTCGGATGCCTGTCAGAATGCTTGTCCGCGAAGGTGTACACAAAGCAACCTGACAGTGGGCGTCTTCAAAGCGTAAGGCTTCTCTGGCGAAGGCATCTATATTGGGTGATTGTACTAAAGTGTCGCCATAGCAACCTAGATATGGACTCAAGTCTTCGAGGGTGATGTAGATGATGTTGTAAGGTGGAGTTACCTCTTTTTGCTGACAAGCATAACAAAGACAACTAATAAAGAAGTAAAAATAAATGCGCATCACTTTATCTTTTGAACCTCAAAATACCCTTCCTCTATCAGCGGAATAAACGCCAACAACGCGCCCCAAGCATAAAACGGATCGCTATTCCGCACATCATCGCCTTGACCTGTATCGGCATTGTAGTTTTCGTGGATACGGCGTTTGCCGAGCCAAGATTGCATGAGGAGGGCTTCGGATTTTTTAGCAATTAATTGTTGCGCTTCTTCCAATTCATAGTTGCGTAAACCCAAATAGACCAGAAAATTCATCGGCGCCCAAATTCTACCCCGCCAATAGCTGTTATCAATATAGGCAGAATCGTTGCGAGCGATGGAAGGAATCATCCAGTCACCATAGAAAATATCAGGATTCAGGAGGTGTTCTTGCACCATGCGTCGGGCTTGTTTGGGTGTTGGCACATGGGCAAGGAGTGGATACAAATTGGTAGGAGCAATATGAGTGGAGAACTCGCCTGTCGTTAGGTTTTTGTCTCTGTAAATACCTGTTTTTTCATCCCAAAGCTCATTGAGTTTTTGAGCATATTGATCGGCGCGACTACGGAGTTCTTTGGCTTCTTTTTCCTTCTCCAATTCTTCTGAAATAGCTGCCAGGTACTTACAATCTGCGATATACAAACTCATCAATCCCACCGATGCCAAATTGAGCATATTGGTCGTGCTATCGAATTTCGCTTCATCGAATAAAGGCGAATTGTCCAAACCCGATTCCCACTTCGCGGCTTGCTTGGTATGTGGACTCATGCCTTCTAGATGCGGATCAGAACCCCAAGACAAGTAGCCCTGATTGTCCCGATATTTCGACCACCATCTATTCCAACTTAGCAACTCCTCATACACCTCTTCCAAAAACCATTTTTCGCCATAGCGATCATAGATCATTTTGACGCATAGACTCCCCACAGGCGGCTGCGACCGATCATTGGAGCGCAAGTAAGTCGATTTGACATTGGGAATGAAGCCGTTGTCGGTCACTGCATCGGTGATGGCAAAAATATTGGCGTAGGCGAGTATTTTGTTTTCTAAAGCTGCCATCAGTCCAATGAAATAGGTGTCCCAATCGAAGATAATATAACCGCCCCAAGCTTCATTCCAAATTCGACTCACTGATGCCAAACCTCTATCATTAAACGCATCGTAAAATTGATTCCAAGCGATGACGGACTGTAATGCTTGATAAGATTCAGACAGTTTTCCGTATTGCTCAGCTTCTTTTTTGAGTTCGCTTTTAGCTGTTTCAATCAGAACTTTTATTTCTTCTAGTGTCCGCTTTTCGCCAGTATAGATTGCTATTTCTTCGTAGCTTTCAAAACAGAAATGAGGTGTCGATAAGGGAAGGTTGGTATCGACTCGATTGCCGATATATCGAATTGGAATGTTTTGGTCAGACATTTTCGCCGAAATCAAATTCTCTTCAAATTGAAGCGTTCCTGGCTTGTTCCACAAAAAGCCGGTTTCTACAACCAAAGTCGGCAAAGTGGCATCTGCTGTCGTATCATCGGGTGAAAACAATAACACAATATCATTACCGATTCTCGCAGTTTGAATGCTCGCTTTCACGCCTTCCCATTCCAGATACAAAGCTGTATAGCTGCCATCAAACGCATGTTCTTTTGGCTCTATCTGTTCTGGAAAATTGTACTTTGGACTGGCGATATAAGCATCTCTCAACCAATACGGACCTGTGCGTTTTTTGCGAAAGGAAAACTGTACGTTCAGTCCTTCTGGCATCAGCACATGCGACAAAACACTGGGATTGTTCCAGGTATTCCAGCCTTGTAATAGTGCTAGCGTATTTTGCTCCGGTAGAGACTGAGCAATAGTTGTCCGCGCTCCAAATGAGAGGAATAATATGAAAAGAAGATACCTCATAACGTCATTGGTTGGCTGTCTCGAAGATACGCTTTTGAGAGGTTTTGGGGGAATTGTTTTTGACAGAATTAAGCGACCGCAAAACCCGTCTCCGCTCTCATGATAGGTGCGTGAAAACCAAGTACCATATCTTCTTTCTGAATACCAGCTTCCAAAAGTAACTCTCCAAAAATTAAGTCTGTTCCGTCGTGTTGCAACCATACTTTCCCATCCTCCTTCACTTCGACATGAAGAAAGCAGCCATAGCCATAGATACGTCTTTCTTCTTGCCAGCCGTCATTGTACAGCATATAATGTCCTCTTGCTTCATCTTCTATCAATACCGTCGCTATCTCTAGTGAGGGATCGTTAGGTATGGCTATTTGAACGGTGGGTTTGACGATGTTTTTGTATTTTGTTACTTTATTCATTGGAGTGTTTTGAGCGTATTTTTTCGAGAAGGCTGTAAAACAAGTATATTGTAGGATGATCTAGCTAGCTTTTGCTACATATTGCAGATAAGCAAAAATATCCTCTTTTTCAATATATGGATAATCTTCCAACATCTCTTCTGTCGACATTCCCGCAGCTAATAATTCCAACATCTGAGTAACGGTAAATCGCATATTTCGGATGGACGGTCGCCCGTTCATAACTTGTGGATGGATCGTGATTCTGTTGGATGGTGTCATGTTTTGTGGTTGATTAATGTAATAGCAGGGCATTTTTACTTTTTCCCAAACTCTCGAAGTCTGAACTTGATTTTTCCATCATTATTTTCTGCTACTAACAAGAAGGGTGGACTCAAATCCATATTCGTCTGCAAAAGCGTGCGTATAGTTTGCAAATGAACGACAGCCGCGTGATGACCAGGACGTAAGTAAATAATACCATAGAAATCAGCCATCTCTTTGAAGATCAAAGTACCAAAATCGCTGTCTTGGCTGATGATAATCTGACTATTTTGAACAGACAATTTCAATATCTCTCGATCAGAAATAGCATACAGACCTTCCTCTTTAATATCGAATACATCTAGTCCTTGCTCTCGAAGGAAATGGACTACCTCGACATCGATATTTTCGTCTGTAATGAATTTGAGTTCTTGAATGGTCATACGGCTTCCGCTTCAATCAAAATTTCATTTTTAGCAAAGTAAGCAGCATACCCAATGGCTTCCAGTACATGCTCTGGTTTCAATAATGGATGCTTTTTAGCAATTTCATCAGGTGTTCCGCCACTACTCAACCATTCCATAATCAATTCCACACTGATACGTGTACCTCTGATGCAAGGTTTTCCACCTAGTATTTCACTGTTTGAAGTGATGTTTAAGAATTTTCTCATGGTCGTTGATTTATGTGCTTTGGAGTGAGTTTTTGTTTGAGGTGTTTTAGTTGAAAACGCTGTGGTGTGCGACAAGGTTTTTGAGCGTAGGTTTCGATATAGCTATAAGCTAAAACAATTAGGAGATTGCTCTCTACCCGACAAAAAAGTGAGGAGGAAGAAAAAAGGCTTAGATTAGAGTAAGGAAAAAAGCAAAATCTAAGCCTTATGAAAAAAAACTGAGTACGAATATACAAGAGTTCTTTGACAAAGTCCACGATCAGATTATT
>JBCDHX010000196.1:0-8754 GCA_038749535.1 Bacteroidota bacterium | reverse complement strand
CCCCAAAACGAATCAAAAGGTCTAGAAATGGCAAACTCCTCCGTCGAACCTGCCCTTTCGCCATCCGCCACCTAAGTAAAACGTGTTCCACACTTGCTCCATACGACAACTATTACTTATCATACTTTTGATGCGTTTGCCGTTATTTATTCAACGTTCCTAAGACAATCCATTCTGATTTTTCTCAGTTTATTTCACATTGCTTACCTTTCCCAAAAATCAATTTATGTCCACTTTCCGACAACTCCTCGGCATCAACGCCGGAAAAGAATGGGATCAGTTGTACAACCAGAACAATCAATACGGCTACAATCCGCTGATGAACATCTTCAGTCATGTGCGGAGTTTTCATTTGATGGAAGATGATTATCCAAAAAGCAAAGTTCCCGCTACTGCAAAACCTGATGTGGCGATGCCCGGGACGGGCAGTTGGGGCAGAATGAATAACTATACCATCAGATACAAACAGTGGGTGAAGGATTTTGAAACCTTGCGCGTATCGCTAACAGGCATTCAGATTTACAATCACCAAAAGAAGAGACTAGAGATGCGCCGCTTCCCCAATAAATGGTTTTCCAAAGCAGATTGGGGAGGTAGTGAAGAAAAGATTTTTGAAAATGCGAAGCGATATGGGCTGGCATTTTTTCAGTTGCATGTCCCAAAAGACCATGTTGTCGCGCCGATGATTCAGACACTAGAGATTGGGAATGAACCCTGGGGCGATATTGGAATAGCTGGCTATCGGGCGGTATTGAAAGGCATCATCGCCGCGCATCGCGCATACTACGGCAAGCGATCTTTAGTGCGACTGAGCAGTGCGGCATTTCAAGCGCATGATCCGAGTCATGTCTGGCAATGCAAAACCTGCGACTATCCTTCCGGCGACTATATCGGCAAGATTTTGGATCGAGAACTCCTCCGTCAACTACAAGAAATCACCATTCATCCGTACAGCTTTACCAAAGGTACTACCAAGCTCATCGAGCCACCCGAATCACCCCAATCTGACTTTCAAAACGCTCAGAAGATGTTTGACTTTCGAGCCGAAATGAAAGCATCTCACCTAGCTATCTCTGCTACCGAATTTGGGTGGGATAGCACAGCCGTAGGTGAAGCTGCACAGGCCGCCTATACCATCCGCAATGTATTGATGATGGCGCGAATGGGGTTTTACAGAGCTTATTTGTACGAAGGTATCGACCAGCCGGGTATCAAAGGACTCTATGGCAGTTCGGGACTATTTGAAGCCAAAATGCCGGGACGACATATCGCTCGCCCCAAGTTGATTTATAAAGTCTTGCTGCAATTTATGCACAGCATAGGTGATCTAGAAGTGACCTCCGTACTACAGGAAGATCAGTCTGCGTACGTCTATTTATTGGGCAATAAAGACAAAACAACGCACCTCATCGCATGGCGACCCAATGACTTTTTGAAAGACAAAAAACCCGAAGAAGCTCGTTCCATACGTCTGAATCGAACGATTAAGTCAACAAAACTAAAATTGGCGAATACTTTCCGAAAACTAGACGGCGAAATCGAATTAGACGCTTCTTTACGCTGCATCAATAATAGCAAAGCCATAGCCGTCACTGAATATGCCAGCGGACGTCCGTATTTGACAGAGTTGAAGTTGAGTGGATTTCCTTACCTATTCAATGTACAATGATTCATGAACTATGAACCATAGATCATGACTTATTCAAAATAAGACACACTGCCGCCCACCCAATCTTTATCCTTATTGTACTTGACGCCTATCATTTCACCTTTACTCAAGCGAGCCAAGTTGTTGACAATCTTTGGTCGGTCTTCGCCGTCTTCCCAAATGCAGAGCATACGGATTTCACATTTGGCGGGAATATTGAGCGTTTCGATCACGGGCGCGTACTCGACTTTACGCTGCAAGATGTAGTTTTCGGGATCTTCGATGCTTTCGATGTCGTACTGATTGACGTTGATGATGACGCCAGTGCCAGAGAAAGAATACAGTGGCTTTAATACATAATTTTCCAAATCAGCCGGGACATTGTCGATGACCTCATTCAAGAAATAGGAATTGGGAACGTAAGGAATATGTCCCAAAAGTGGGAGCGTATGCTTGCTGATGCGAAAAAACCAATTGGGATGCCCTATCCACTCCACATTGTGTTCTTCGGTGAAAATAAAATCTCTTTTTAAGTCGTCTCGCCGTAGCAATTCATCAAAAATAACGCGATTGAAAATGCGATGAACTTTGATTTTGCGTCCATTTTCTTCATAGTAGACGTCGCGTCCTTCACAGATCAAATCTGTTACACATTTGTACGGAACACCCAATAACTCTTTGCAAATCCGAAAGTCGATCTGAGTGGCTTGTTGCTCTGGCTCTACCTCTAGTAAGATGACATTTTCAGGATTTTCGTCCCCTATGATGACGCGACGCAGCATTTCCAGATACTCTTCACCATTCATACCGTCGAATAGCGGCGACAACTCTTCTGGAATAGTCCCGTATTTTCGATAAAGATCAGAGACGGTATATTGATAGAAGTAAAGAGAAGGAAAGCCTTGTACTTCAATGAGCTGTGGAGTGAGATCACCATTTGCGCCTTGACAAATCCCAAAGTCCATTTGCAAAAAAGTCGTATGGTCGGTCTCATTGGGGACAACTTGCCCATTTAATAATGCCCCCTTAGATTTTTCCTTAAAATCCGGCTGTACGATCACATCTATAATCTGCTCACAAGCGTCTATGAGTTTTGCTTTCATGTCTTTGCCGATGAACAATGGCGTCTCGGCGATGCGAAAAGGAGGGCGATGATCGTAGCGATCTTCTATTTCTTGAACAAGTGTACGATGATTGTCTTCGGTAAAATTGGCGTTGAATTGTTTTCTATACTGTGAAATCATTAGGTGTCTTTGTTTGCTGATTATAGAAGTAATACAAAGATGAGCAGAACGCTCGGATTTTGGGTTAGTTTTGAGAATTAATGTGTTTTTGTGCGATGATTTAAATTGGTTCAACCGTTTCACGGTTGTTCGATCCTATTCTTTCTACCACCGATTATATCGATGGCTATTCATAGATAAAAGCTTTCAGCTTTTTCACAGTGCAGCTGCTCATTTACTTAGTGCACAGTACATTAGGAAACCGGCACATACGCCAAAAATTCACACAATACGCCTCCCATCAACATCAGTACCAATGCCCAATAGCCGCTATGAATCGCTATATATTTCCAGCCACGTCGCTCAAAAAGCGCATTGATAGCGATGATAGGAAGGACAAAAAATAAGGTAGTGAAAAAACCGTGAGCGACACCATGTTTGAATCCTCTAAAGCGGTCGCCATAGGTGTCCATGAAGGTATTAAATTCGCTTTGTACGGCACTTCCGCTTTCCATGATTTCGGGCATCATGATAGAAGCGACATTCGTCTGATGGATGATGAGTGAGGGTAAAAAGGCAGAGAGCATCAGCCCAAATAGACAGGTCAATCCAAAAATCAGCGGCATATTTCCAGAAGCAATGTATTCATCCGTAAATTTATTCGTGCGCTGCCAAATGCCACCTAGTACTTTGGGATGATAATAAATAGCTCCGATAAGCAAGGGAATCAAAGCGGTCAGAAAGTAGAGATAGAAATTAGTCGGTAGCATGTTTTTGTGTTTGTTTGGTCGTACTAATGTAGCTTTTTCTAGGGAAACGCCAACCAATTTGTCTGATCGCGCTCTAAATGTAGCCGTTCATTCATCCAAATTTGATTTATATTGTTACACTGCCATGCAAAAAAGTCAGTTTTTCCTCTTGAGTAGTCTATGGTTCGTGATCACTTCTTTGATGATTCAATGCGCCCCAAATCAGCCCATCGAATCCGAAAACGATCCTATTTTTTATGCTAGCGACCCGGCGCGTTTGTTTTTTAAAAATACACGCAGCCATCATTATCAACTCGTCACACAGAAAAGTAGCAAAATCGACCATTATGCTTGGAAGAATGAGCCAGGTATCGTTCAGGCAGTGATTGCTGATAACTGGTTGTCAGAGGAAGCGTATCTCTTGATTCGATTGGCAGATAAAGGCATTGTAGACTGGCAAATCGAAAATGAAAAAGCCACGCCCATCATCATCACACCTCAGACACGCCGCGACCACTACGATGCTGCGTTGACACTATATCGTGCGCTACAAGATGGTGCTAAATTACAACTGAGCTACGGCGCACAAACGATTCCTATTTTTCAAAAAGAAGCAGAAAAAACTACCTTTGAGACTGTCGTAAAAGATTATTTGCGGTTAGTAGAAAAACAATAGATTTGGAAGTTTTTGATGATAAAGGAATACTCAAAGTACAAACTGCTTCATCCAAGATTACCACTGAACAAGCTAATAGCTAGTAGCTAATAGCCAACGGCTAAAAAATGGCAAACACACAAATTTGGACTGGCTCAGAAAACTACTTATGCGATGCGGAATTGGCGCAAGCCTTCCACATGGCACGCGTACTCGGAATGCCGCTTTTGATAGAAGGAGAACCGGGGACAGGCAAGACAGAATTGCCGATTCAGTTCGCGAAGGATTTGAATCTGGAGCTATTCGTCTATCCCGTTGGCTCGCGGAGCACCGTCGATCAGTTCGTCGCTAAATTCGATCACGTCAAATACTTGCGGGACTCTCAGGTCGAAGTATTGAATGCGCAGCGCGAAGAAAAAGGCTTGAAACAAAGTTTGAATACGGGAGGACGACATACCGAAAACTTGGACGACTATGTGTTGCTCGGTCCAGCAGCCAAAGCCTATTCTACACTCAACTCCGTCTTGCTGATCGACGAAATCGACAAAGCACCGCGCGAGTTTCCGAATGACTTATTGTATGCTTTGAGTCACCGCCGATTTGTGTTGCCTGAATCCGGTCGCGTCATAGAAGTGAGCGAAGCAGATATGCCAGCCATCGTCATCACAAGCAATAGAGAGCAAGAGCTACCAACGGCTTTCAAAGGACGTTGTATGTATCACTATATCAATTTTCCAGACTCAAAGACCATGCGCGACATCATCAACAAACACTTTTCAGCACAGGATGAAGAGCTAGTCGAAAAAGCCGTTGATCTCTTCTATCAATTCCGAAATATGGGACTAGAACGCGCGCCTTCTACACGTGAGTTACTCAATTGGTTGAAGTATTTGCATACGGTCAAGAAACATGATGCCATCGAGCAATTGATGAGCATGGACGGCATCGGTGTGCTCTTAAAAACAAAGGAAGATATTGAAAAAGCGAGACGGCGATTGGCTTATCTGGCGAAGAATAATTAGATAATGAGAGTGTGAGACAATGAGAATTTGAGAGAAACATCGCAATCCTCTCAAATTCTCACTTTCTCAATCTTCTCAATCTCTCAGCAGATGAAACGCATTTTTGTCACCGGAGGCACCGGATTTTTAGGGTCTTACTTGTTGCGCTATTTGGTGCAAGGCGGCGGTGTACGAGTTCGTGCCTTAAAGCGTGCCAATAGCGATATGCGACTGGTCGTACCCGTGGCAGATCAGATCGAATGGATAGAAGGAGATATTTTAGACATATCGGTACTAGAAGATGCTATGCAGGATGTCGATCAGGTGTATCATGCAGCGGCTATTGTATCTTATAGCCCAAATGATCGCGATCAGATGCATGAAGTCAACGTGCAAGGGACCGCTAATGTGGTCGATGTGGCATTGGATAGCAATATTAAAAAACTGGTGTACGTGAGTTCCATTGCGGCTTTGGGGAGGATTCCAAAAAGCAATCGGTTAGATGAGAGAGCTGAGTGGCAAGGCGACGAAGGACAATCACAGTACGCCATCACGAAGTATCTGGCAGAGCTAGAAGTATGGCGTGGTATAGCTGAAGGATTGAATGCCGCCATGATAAATCCATCGGTGATTTTGGGTGGAGGTTTTTGGAAGCGAGGCACTGGAAAGTTGTTTATGAATGCTTGGAAAGCATTTTCATTTTATCCACAAGGCGGGACTGGTTTTGTGGATGTGAGAGATGTGGCAAAAGCAGCTATCCGATTAATGCAAAGTGACATCACAGCCGAACGCTATATTATCAATGGTGCGAACTGGTCATACAAGGAGCAAATGGATGCGATGTCTAGCACATTGGGAAAGAAATCGCCTCGTATCAAAGTGACACCAATCATTCAGGAGGTAGCGTGGCGAGCAGCAGCTTTATCTAGTTTATTATTGCGGCGTACGCCTTTCATCACCAAAGAGACCGCAAGAATGTCTGCCAATCGCTTTTACTACGACGCTTCTAAGTCGATAGCAGACTTGAATTTATCCTATACGCCCTTAGGTCAAACTATTCAGGAGACGGCACAGTTATTAAAGAAAGCAGCAAAAGATGGCTTCGCGCCAAAATATTTACCACTGAATTAATATGAGTACCAGTTCTTCTTCTCTTCGAGCGCATATCAATACTTACGTTCCCCTCTCTGACTCCGACTGGCAGCAAATCGAACCTCACTTTCATAGACGCACTTTCAACTCTGGCGACTACATTTTAGAAGAAGGCAAAATTTGTCGGCATCTCTATTTTTTGCAAAAAGGGTTGTTGCATTACTTCGTCATGAAAGACGGTGTACCACGCACCAAGTTTTTCACGATCGCGCCTTACTTGTTCACTTCTCAGCGCAGTTTTAACGAACAAATTCCTGCTACCGAAAGCATTCAAGCCATAGAACTATCCGTGGCTTGGTCAATCTCGTATGATGACAATCAAAAACTATTAGAATTACCTGCTTGGAATCTTCTATCAAGAAAAGTAACTCAAGAAGTACAGTTCTACACAGAACAAATATTGGAAGACTTGCAAAACGAAACTGCCGAAACCCGTTATCGAAAACTCTTGGATGCTCAACCAGAGTTGCTACAGCGCATCCCGCTTAAATATCTTGCTTCTTATCTGGGCATTGCGCCTCAGTCATTGAGTCGAATTCGGCAGCGAGTGCGCAATTCTTAGTCATGTGAAATGAATAAATTGCCACTGTTGAGGACTAGTTGAAAAGCGAGCGTATTGGAAATAGCGGTTTTTCGACTAATCATCAACATCTAATGTGGCGATTTTTTTATTGAACTCAGACTTAGATTATCACCCGGTGAATTGTTACGTTTCACATGCTGGATCCAGACTCTAGTAAATGTTCGGCTCAACATTCACCGGTTGACTCACTCGCGGAACTTAACCTAGGTGCAGTATCTTCTTCGCCCTCTTCCCTACTTTTGTGGCATAATAAAATCAACATTATGCCTTTCGATCAAAAACGACTACATCATTTCATTTATACGATAGATATTGACGCTGAGCCAAAGAAAGTTTGGACAGTTCTTACAGACGTGTCACGCTGGCACGTTTGGGATACGGAGTTGAAATCTGCTCAACTTGACGACGTGTTTCGACTTCACGCTACCGGGAAGCTCATTCCGAAGAAAGGACCGGAATTGCCATTTATCATCACACAGTTGGAAGAAGGAAAAGGCTATACGTTTCGGACGGATATGCCGATTGGTCATTTATTGATTCAGCGTACACTTTCATCCAAAAATGGAAAAACACATTTTACAGATGATATTCAGTTCACGGGTGGCTTGAAATATCTATTTGGTCTCATTTTAGGGCGCAGCTTTCAAAAAGTACTCCCGGAAGTGATGCACAATTTCAAACAACTCGCCGAATCATGATCGCACTCCGTATTATTTATGTATTGAATATTATTGTCGCCGGACAAATCGCTTTTTCTGCGATTACCAGTCCAGCAAGAGCCGCCACAACTACTTTTCAGAATGCATATGCTCCGACAGAGGTGATGCGCTTGGTAGGCTGTCTGTGGCTGGCGATTACTATTTTGTCCATTCTAGGATTGTGGAAGCCAATTACTTTTTCGCCGATCTTGCTGGTGCAATTGATTTATAAAGGCACTTGGCTGGTGATGGTAGCACTGCCGGCTATTCGACAGTCGCAGCCACTGCCAACTGGTATGGCGTGGTTCTTTTTGGTGTGGGTGCTGGTATTGCCGTTTTTGATACCTTGGAAGGAATGGTTTCTAGGATGAGAATAACGATTATTTTGGCTTTGAGGTTCTAAAGCTACTTAGAAACAAACGAATCTCAGAATAAGGCAGCTGGATGTTGTCACTTTTTTGGTATTCTTTGCAGAGACGGATGGCGGTTTTGATGGCTAGGGCTTGATCACCTTTCTCGACAAGTGCTTTATAGATGTTTAGCTTCTGCAAAAAGCCTTTTGTCTTCTTATAATCTGGGAGAAACTGCTTCAGTTCTTGAATGACTTCATTGCAGTTACGATATATCTTATTGGAATAGGGTTTGAAATGTAACAGAAACCAAAATTCGATACATGGCATCGTCTCAAAGACTCGAATGTCTTTGTTTTTGTAGAGTTTTTTCTTTGCGATTAGGTATTCTTGATGACGTTTAGGGCTGGTAGTGATGTAGTCTAAATCGATCAGGCAATAGACTAGATCGTATTCTGCGGTGGCTAACTACTTTGCTTTTTTGAATAACTCTGTATAATCTGCACTATTAGGCTTGAATGATTTCACTTTACTTTGTAAGGGTTTATGCCTATTCTCTCTACCCGACAAAAAAGTGAGGAGGAAGAAAAAAGGCTTAGATTAGAGTAAGGAAAAAAGCAAAATCTAAGCCTTATGAAAAAAAACTGAGTACGAATATACAAGAGTTCTTTGACAAAGTCCACGATCAGATTATT
>JBCDHX010000195.1:0-8831 GCA_038749535.1 Bacteroidota bacterium | reverse complement strand
GTGTTGTTTCGTTGAGCAGTCGTAATGCCATCTTTCTCGAAAGCATCATCACGTCTATGCGTAATCATACCGCCCAAACGGTTTTGTCCTGAAAAATTCTGAACGTAGCGACCAACGCCGAAATAAGAGGCAGGCGTATTGTCAGTTGCTCGTTGGCGCATGGCTAGCACGCCCGAAGTTTGTTTGTCTGTTTGGCTCGTAAAACGCAATCCACCATCCAACGGAATCGGACTTCCATCATCATCCAACCCAATTCTTCGACTAAAAAAGGGCTGAATAAATGTCGCTCCGCTAGTACTGAAAATATTAGCATTTTCGAGGAAAAACTGTCGGCGCTCAGGAAACAAGACAGAGACACGACTCAAGTTCTGTACTTGCTGATCGACATCGGCTTGCGCAAAATCAGTGTTGACGGTCACATCCAAAACGGAATTGGGTGTGATTGCCCATTTGACTTCACCACCGACTTTGGCTGCTCCAAATTCCTCTTCAGGTTGCGTGCCATCTTTCGTTCTGCCCAAATCGCCTAGCACATAAGGATTGATCTGCAAATTAGCGGAAGGCGGCGGTGGTTCTATACCTTTGAGCAAAGCAGCATACGCCATTCGGAAGTGAGAAAAGACACGCGGATAAGCAGGAAAGGTGGTCACTTCGTTTAGCCGACGGATGTTGCGATTGAAAGAAATCAGCATTTCGCGGCTATTTTCGCGATAGCGCAAGGTCTTCCAAGGAATCGCTATTTCTGCCACCCAAGCCGTATCCGTGATCTGAGTGCGGACGTACCAGAGCGCGTCCCAGTTATCGTTTCCATCAAATTCGTCGCCGTCGATCACTTGCGTTTCGCGCTGAGAACCATAAGGTGTCACTTCAAAACCGACGGCATTTCGTTTGTCCATCAAGCCATCAATCGCTACACTAAATCGATCGTTGCCATAGCCTTGAAAGTCGCGCTGCATATTGCGGACACGCAAGTTTTTTCGATCAGTCAAACTGTCTTTATTAACTGCGCCGATGTATAAAAACTCCGAATCGTACAAAATACGCACTTCTGTATCTGCACTTGCTGCTTCGCCTTGAAAAGGATCACGTTGTGTAAAGCCAGTTGTTGTCGCCGCTAGCTGCCAAGCTGATTCATCTAAGTTGCCATCAATTTCTATGCTTTCGTCTAGGACTTTGGTGGCGTAGATTTCGAGTGGTTGGTCGGGTGGTGGGAAGACTTGGACTTGTTGCTGGGCGGAGGTAGTAAAAAATAGCAGGCACGCAAAAAAGGATGTCAAGTATAGGTGATACATGTGTTCTTTTTATCGGATGAGTAAAAGCAACTTGGTGTTTCATTTAGTAAGAAAAATCAAAATATAGCTAGAAGGCTTCAAATGTCATGCGAAGGTAAGGAAGTGTTTTAATTATTTGTATTTAGTCTAAATAAAATTAATTTTGCGACTGAGATCAATCAGAAATCAGTTGTGCAGCTAACCTTACACGAACGATTACCTTTTTTGCTTGCTTTCTTGTTTTTCTGTAGCTCAACTTTAGCTCAGTCCTATGGAAAGATAGCAGGACAAGTACTTGATAGTCAAAAGAAAGCACTTCCTTTTGCTAGCATTGCTGTCGTCGGTACTACTTTGGGTGTGAGTGCATCCGAAGAAGGTGATTTTGTGTTAGATCGAGTCCCAGTCGGTGAGCATAAAGTACAAGTACAGATGTTGGGTTACGAATCGAAAACGCAAATGGTCGTCGTCAAAAAAGATCAAGTCGCTCGTATCGATTTTGTACTAGAAGAACAAAATACACTTCTCAATGAAGTCGAAATAGCTGCCAAAAGCGAAGCTAGTATCAAGAAAGAATCTGGTTATAGCGTAGATGTATTAGAAAGCAAACAATACCAAAACCTCACCACCGACATCAACCAAATCCTACAGACTACCTCTGGCATCAATCTTCGCGAAAGCGGTGGTTTGGGTTCAGGTTTTAGTCTGTCTTTGAATGGATTGTCGGGTAATCAAGTACGCTACTTTATAGATGGTGTACCAATGGAAAACTTCGGTTCTGCTCTTACCTTGAATAACTTCCCTATCAATCTGGTTGAAAACATCGAAGTATATAAAGGTGTCGTACCGATTCACTTGGGTGCAGATGCATTAGGTGGCGCGATCAACATCATTCCTTCGACGCGCTACGCTTCTTATTTGGATGCGAGTTATAGCGGCGGTTCTTTCAACACGCATCGCGCTTCCATCAATGGTCGCCACGCCAACGAAGAAAAAGGTTGGTTCGTACAAGGCTACGCTTTTTTCAACCATTCTGACAATAACTATACGGTGGATAGTGTGAAGGTGTGGGATTTGGAACTGGGTAATTTTCTGGGCTTTACTTCTGCGGAACGTTTCCACGATCAATACACTTCTGGTATGGCGAATGTGCAGTTTGGCATCCGCGAAAAAGCCATTGCCGACGAGTGGACGATAGGTGTCACAGGCGCGCGCAATCGCAAAAACTATCAACATCCCGACAATAATATTTTGCGTGTTTTCGGCAATTTTCATACGCGAGAAGAGACGTATTTATTGGCTTCCAGCTATAAGAAGAAAATTGGTCGTCTCAGCATCAAAGCCAATACCACTTTGGGCAAAATTGAAGAAAGCATCATTGATACGAGTACGCTCAAGTACAACTGGGCAGGTGATTTCATTCGTCGATCAGAAAATGATCCGAAAGGAGAGTTGTACGAACGTCGGTCGCTATTTACGCTAGATGATGGTGTTTGGAGGAGCAATATTGGTGGTAGTTATCAGTTGGCGGCGCAGCATCAAGTCAGCCTCAATTTCAACCATAGTCACCTCAGAAGGAGTGGAGAAGATGAAGTCGATGCCCTTAATCGATCTTTCACGACGCCCAACAGCATTCAAAAATATGTACTCGGCGCAGACTATACATTTCAGACCAAAGACGACCGATTTACGAGTTCTTTGTTTGGAAAATCTTATTGGTTTGGTGGTAAAATTGTGACTCAAGACTTTGAAGGTAAAAATCTGGTGACAAAGCCTCAATTTCAAAATTTTGGCTATGGCGTGGCGAGTCGGTGGCGAGTGTTTGAAGGTATTTTGACGAAAGTTTCTTTTGAACGCGCCTATCGGTTGCCTGAGCCTTTCGAGATACTAGGAGACGGTATTTACATCAATATCAATCCAAGCTTGCAGCCCGAACAAAGCTACAATTTCAATGCAGGACTCAACGGGAAACTAAACCTCCAAAATTGGCAAATACAAGCCGAAAGCAACTACTTCCTGCGCTCCTCTTCTGACTTTATTCGCTTTCTACCACTCGGTCCATTCGGCGAATTTGAAAACCTCACAAACGTAAAAAGCAAAGGTGTAGAAGGTAGTTTGAATATAGAATACAAGCAACTTATTCTGTTCTCTGGCAATGTCACTTACCAAAACATCACCGACCAAAATGAATTCGATGAAGGCTTAGAAAACATCAACTATCAAAGCCGCATCCCCAATATTCCTTACTTTTTTGCCAATGCTAGATTGGGCGTACAACCGATCAATACTATCGATCATCGCTTCGGCATTTTTTGGTCCACCAATTTTACGGAAGCCTTTTTCTTGAATTGGGAACGCCTCGGTAGTGCTAGCACCAAAAATATCATTCCCCGACAATTGACCCATCAACTTGACCTAGAATATGCCTTTCAGGATGGACGCTACAATTTGTCTGCCTCTGTCTTCAATCTGACAGATGCCAAAGTATTTGACAATTTCAGTATTCAACTGCCTGGAAGAGCCGTGTACCTCAAATTGCGCTATTTCATTTATTAAATTCAATCAAACTAAAGCATGAAAATTTTTCAATCCAAATTGAGCCTTTTTGCAGTGCTTGCACTTTTTGGTCTGTTGACCTTCGTGGCTTGCAATGAGGACGAAATGCCAGAACTGAAAGCACCTGTCGCTGCCTTTACTTTCGAGGTAAATGAGCTGACGGTTAGCTTTACCAATACTTCTACGGATGCGACGACTTATGTCTGGGAGTTTGGCGATGGCAATGCTTCCACGGACGCCAATCCGAGTTACACCTACGATGCAGAAGGTAATTATACGGTCGAGTTGACGGCTATCAGCGAAAATGGTACCAATACAACGACTCAAAGTGTTAGTGTCACACCTGATGCCGCACCTGCTTTGGGCTATACGATGTCTTTCAAAACGACGGGCGATACAGAACCCGAGTTCATCATTACGGTGGATAATATTATGTCAGGAGAGATCGACGCAACAGGTACGGGAATCGAGCAAACTGGATGGCGGTTTTACTATCCTGTCGGCAATACGTTGTTTGCGAGCGGTTATAGTGAAGACAATCAGTGTGCAGGCTACGCTCACGACGGCAAAGGAAATGTGGTCAAAACTGGCGAGTTTATCTTTGAAAATGCCCTCGAAATGTTCGGAAGTGCAGATGATGGAGAGACGTTTTTGGCGATGGAAATTCCAAGAGCAGGTTTCAACAATCGTCGCTTGCATTTCATCGACGTGAATACTGTACAAGTCAGAAAAATCGTCGGTACGCCTATCTTTGAAGATCGCACAGATTCTTTGACGGCTTGGCCTACGTCTTTGACGGTTCGTGGCGATAAGTTGTTCATTCCTTTCCAAAAGTTGGATGCGAATGGCTTTTTCTCTACACCTGAAGCAAACGAAGCATTTGTGGCGGTCTATGACTATCCAAATGTAGGAACAGAACCGATCAAAATTATCTCTGACACACGCACCAGCAATATCGGTGTCAACGGAGCGACCACTGGTCTGATCGAAACGGACAATGGCGACTTGTATTCTTTCTCATGTGGAGCAGAAATGGCAGGTTTCGCGCCTGCTGCAACTAAGCCATCCGGTATTCTTCGGATTCCTGCTGGCAGCACGGACTTTGATGAAAGCTACTTTTTTGATATCGAAGCAGCGACTGGCGGGGGCAAAATTTTCTGGTTCGATCATGTAGGCGGTAGCAAAGCATTGGCGAGAATCATCACGGAGGACACAGGCGGTGCTTGGTCGGCTTATGGTCGCTCTATTTTCAATCAAAAGTTGGTCATCATCGACTTGGATGCACAGACAATCACGGATATAGCGAATGTGCCTCTGCACGCGAAGCGTTACTCTTCTCCACTACTTGTGGAAGGCGACAAAGTGTATGTGAGTGTGGAGACTGCGGGCGAAGCCTTCGTTTACGAAATTGATGTTCCTTCTGCGACTGGTACGCAAGGTGCGAAGATCAATGGTAAGACGATCAAAGGATTTTATCGCTTGTAATTGAAGCAAAAAGAATAGGAGATATTCTCGAAAATATCTCCTATTTTCATCTATCAACTTAACTATCATTTTATGCCATCCATCAGCGACATCAAAGTAGGCTTATTTTTTGGTTCAGATACTGGAACAACAGAAGCTATCACCGAAGATTTTAAAGAGCTTTGGACGATGACTGATTTAGAAGTCATAGAAGCCTGTGACATGAAAGTAGCGCATTACGCGCCTTTCGATTTTATTTTTCTTGGCTTACCGACTTGGTACGACGGCGATCTACAAAGTGACTTCGAGGACTTTTTCGACGACTTCAAAACCATTGACTTTACGAATAAAATTGTAGCGATGTATGGTCTAGGCGATCAGTATGGCTACGATGAGTATTTTGTAGATGGTTTGGGGATTTTGGGAAAAGTCATTCTCAAAAATGGCGGCAAAATCATCGGACATTGGCCTATTGAAGGTTATGAATTTTCGGAGTCCAAAGGGCAGTTCAACGACACCCATTTTTACGGTTTAGCGATAGACGAAGACAACCAAATGGAACTGACGCAAAAGCGGTTGGAAGCTTGGGTGAAGCAAGTAGAAGGCGAATTAAAAGAAGCATTAACTGCTAAAGCAGTTGCATAAATCTAGTTAAAATGCCAATTAAAAATCCGTTGCAGTGTATCCTACTCTGGCTCATCCTAATCGTGATGATGATCTTGCATTTCAACTACAATGTAGGCAAAATTTTCTATGGCGTTGACGTAGCCAGAGAAGGAGCAGATGGCACAGTACCGATGAGCGTTGCTTTTATCCGCATGATTTATTATCACCTACCTGTGGTGTGGATTTTGATTTTGATGCGGACGAATGCGACTTGGATCAAACTGGGGCTATTTTTGATTTCTATCGTCTATACCTTATCTCATGCTGCTCATTTAGTAGGTGAAGTGATGGTGGATCCCGATCTATCGCAAACACCGCTTCTGAGCTTGACCTTGATAGTTTCGATTGTGTTGTCGATTGAGCATTTTCGGTACTGGAAGGCAAAATAGGTTAGCATATTGCTGTTATTTAGAATAGAAACTAATCATCTTGAAAAGATCATCTAAATTATTCAAAGCATTACTCACTACTCATAAAGTATTGGGTTTGGTGACTGGCTTAGTCGTCTTTATTGTTGCTATTACAGGTGCATGTTGGGTATTTCAAGAAGAAATTAAAGATTGGCAATCCCCTGATTATGAGATCGTTGCAGAAGATAGAGCGATATTGACCGCTACCCAAGCCAAAGATCTGGCGCAAGCCGTCTTTCCCGACAAAGCGATTCATGGCACACTTTACGCCAAAGCCACTGATCCTGTCGAAGTCATCTTTTATCAAGCCGAACCTGAATTTTACCAAAGTGTCTATTTACATCCCTATTCGGGCGAAGTACTGCATACCAAAGACCATTTTTCGGGCTTCTTTAATTTTGTATTAGATGGACATATGTATGTTTGGCTGCCTAAAACCATCGGCGGTCAAGTCGTTAAGTGGTCGATCTTGATTTTCTTACTCATCATTTTTTCAGGTTTGTTGCTTTGGCTACCCAAAAAGTGGAAAGGACTGAAACGAAAAGTGACCATTCGCTGGAAACCGACCACTCGCTGGCGCAGAAAGAATTATGACCTGCATACTGTTGTCGGTACTTACATCTATGCATTAGCTTTTGTTTTTGCCTTTTCGGGCTCTATTATGAGCTTTCCGTGGTTCTATTACATTGTATTCAAAGCAGCAGGTGGCGACAGCAATCCTCGATTCGTCATTCCCAATAATAACGAAGCCAAATTGACCCACAACATAGATGACGAAGAGCTCCCTTTAGATCGTCTCATCCCAAAACTACAAGCAGAAGTGCCTGATGCTGAGAGCTTTGAGTTGCATTATCCGCATGCAGATACAGCTAGTATCTATGTCGAAGTGTCTCACAAAAAAGGCGTGTATTACAATAGTGATTATCGCTTTTTCGATCAATATACGCTGGCAGAAATTGAGTCGCCGAGTATCTATGCCAAATATGGAAATGCTGATTTTGCAGATAAAGTCATTCGGATGAATTATGATATTCATGTGGGTGCGATTGGTGGTTTGCTGGGCAAGATTATCGCGTTTTTGGCGAGCTTGATTGTGGCTTCTCTGCCTGTGACTGGCTTTTTGATTTGGTGGGGGCGAAACAATAAAAAGAAAAGTAAGCTCAGGGAGCAACTTTTAGAATAGCTTAGTTTGAATCTTCACGCTTTCCGCGTCATCCACCCCATATAAATAGAGGTCTGAAAAAAGCGAAGCGGAGTCTCAAAGCCTGCTTCCACTAATAATTCACTAATTCTTTCTTCTGAAACGATATGCAATTGCGTTTCAATTCGCTTCAATCGAGCAGTAACGTCTTGCTGTTCTAAGCCGCTTGGCAAAAGATATTTGAGGATGTTTAGATTGGCTTTGATTTGTGCTTTGTCACCTGTGATATCTAGAAGAATAAAAGGTGCATCACTATCTAATCGCTCTGCGATACTTTTGAGTAGATTAAGTTTAGTGCCATCATCGGGTATGAAATGTAAAACCAGCAATAAGGTCGCTGCACCATATAACTGAGTGGTATCCAAATCTTCAACCACACCTTCTATCAATCGGACATTTCTATCTCTTTTAAAATGCTGTATAGACTGAGCGATCATATCGGGAGAAGGATCGACACCTATGATTGTCCATTCTTCTTTTGCTAAGACAAACCGCTCGATTTCTGCTCCTGTTCCACAACCGACGACCAATAAAATTTTATTTTTTGTCTCGCGCAACAGCTTCGGCAGTTGATTCATAAAGTAGCTATAATTCGGAATCCAAGCGTGGACAAAGCTATCGTAGTTGGTGGCTCTTTCGCCTTCGAAGCGTTCTATTTGACTCATGAATTTATTTTTTGCACCTAATTTTTTACCACTTTTCAATCACCCGCTTCCGCACCTCAAACGTCCCAAAAACGGTTCGATGAATCGAAAGGCATTCTTCTTTTTCTTGCACTTCAAATGACCAGGCGTTTCTATTTTTTCCAATGAAAACTTTGATTGTTCCAGGCGATATGGAAATGCAAATCGCTTGATCGTCAGAAGCGATTCCTCTAGGAATTTTTAGTTGATATAAATCGCTTATTGTTTCAATCGTAACAGACAGAAATTGCCTTCTGTCCAACAAATCAGCTATGGAAAAAATGATCTCCCAATCGACTCGTAATTTGACTTGCTTTTCCTCGGCTTTCATGTTTTATTCCCAAACTAGACAATCTTCTTCACCACCGCTTTCTTCGCCTCTTTCACTGTCCCATCAAATCCTTGTACGCCACCGACAGTCGTATATTTGAGCGTAAATTTCTTGTTGGGATGGATGACTTTGTAAGCGAACTGGCACATGACAGCAGCTTCATGAAAACCAGATAAAATCAACTTCAACTTGCCAGGATAGGTATTGACATCACCGATGGCAAAGACACCTGGAATGTTGGTTTGATAGTCC
>JBCDHX010000194.1:0-9027 GCA_038749535.1 Bacteroidota bacterium | reverse complement strand
CCGAAAATCTATAAAGGAGAATTTTCGGGTGCTCAAAGGGGGGCTTAAGGGCAAGAAGCGTTAAAAAATTAACGCTTCTTGCCCTTAAAATCCCCCCAGCAGAAAGTTTTTCACCTTTGAAAAAAACTTTCTGCGACATTTTGAGATGCACCCAGAGAACTTTCGTACAGCCCTAAATAAAAATGAATCAATCAATTTGAAAGCAATAGCCTAGCATTTGACAGAAGATGCAAGCTAACAATCCGCATGTTTGCGAAGTCATTTATTAGTCCGTGTCCCTTATTAAACCTAATTTTTGTGTTCTATAAAATTCAATTTACATATGAAAAAAAATCACATTCAATTCACAAGTCTTCGGATGATACTACTCATCCTTTTTGGCTATTTGGGGGTCAATAGCTCACTACAAGCCCAATGCAGTAATCCCGTTTTCAGCCGAACGACGGCGGGTGTAGAAGATTACACCGTACCAGCGGGCGTCACAGAAATAACCGTGGAAGCCGTTGGAGCCGATGGTGGAACTGTTACTTCTATGTTTGGAGGTTCAGGAGGAACAACTACGGCGACCTACGCTGTCAATCCAGGTGATGTTATACGGTTTATTGTTGGAGAAGCAGGAGAAAGAAACAGTAACGGTGGCGGTAATGGTGGTGGCTCTACTGCTATCATCAATTGTGGCAGTTCGGGTGCAAACTGTGATGCAGGGAATGGTACACTACTTCTAGTTGCTGCTGGTGGTGGTGGTGCTGGCTTAAATGATGTAGGTATAGGAGCTACTACTGTTGTTGGTAGTGGTGATGGTGGTGCTGGCGGATTTTTTGGAGCTGCTGGTGGTGGTGCCATAAATGGACCCGGTCTCACTTCTAGTTCAAATACATTAATCCCAGGTCCAGCTGCTTCTCAAAATCCTAGTTTTACCAGTAGATTGGGCGAAGGATTCAGCGGTGGTGGATTAGGTACAGGTATTGGAGCCACTGGTGGTGGCGGCGGTGGCTACACAGGTGGTGATGCTGGTCAAGCGGGTAATGACCCAGGTACTGGAGGTAGCAATTTTATCATTAGTGCAGCCATAAATAGTACGAATCTAGCAGGTACAGATGGTGGCGGATCAAATAGTGATGGTAGTGCTTGTATTACCAGTGAAGTAACAGGCTTAGCAGTCACACTCACGGCTAGCTCGATCAACTGCTTCGGCGATAATGTCACCTATACAGCATCAGCGACAGGTGCGACTAACTATACGTTCTTTTTAGACACCAATCAAAATGGACAAGTCGATAGTGGCGAAAGCTTGCAAAGCAGTGCTTCGGGGACATTCGTCAATAATACAATTCCTGTAGGTAATCTTTTGAGTGTCATCGCGACAGATGGTAGCCTGACAGGTAGAGCAGTCACCGCTTCACCTACACCTACAGATGCCGTTGATCCAACATTCACGTCCTGTCTAGGTAGCTATACCGACAACCTGAATGTCTGCGATGAATATGTACCCGATGCAGCGACTTTGGGCATCACAGCGACAGATAACTGTCCAGGTAATGTGAGTATTACCTTCTCTCCAGCCATGCTCTCAGGTACAGGAACGACTTCCGTAACTGCCACAGCGACAGATTTAGCAGGTAATACAACAACTTGCACGTTTGACCTGACTTTGAATACAAGTCCTGACAAACTGACCATCAATGCGACTGCCGATGTCTTCAGTACCGATCAGTTCGTCCCCATCACCTTTACGGATGCTGATTTATTGATGAATGACAACAGCACACCGATGGGACTGACTTTAGAAGTAGAAGAAGTCACCTTGCTCGATCCATCACAAGGATCATTGACAGAAGTGGATGAAACAACTTACACTTTCACACCAGCAGGTGGTTTTACAGGCACTGCCAACTTGAGCTATACCCTCAAAGTGCAAAATGGAGCCTCTTTCTTTGAAGGCAATGGACATTTTTATGAAGTAGTGGGACAAGAGAGTGGTTCTACTAAATTCAGTTGGACAGAAGCGAGAGACTCCGCAGAGAATAAAATACTGGCAGGCTTGCCAGGCTATTTGGCAACCATCACTTCACAAGAAGAGAATGAATTCATTGTTAGTTTACTCACAGGTAAAATAGACAAAGTCTGGATAGGCGCATCTGATAATGGAGGTGTGGCTACTTTTGGTGGAAGTGCTACAGAAGGTGATTGGCGTTGGGTGACAGGACCAGAAGGACAAGCCAACGGAGGAACAGGAACACCATTTTGGCTAGGAGACAGAAATGGAAGTCCTGTAGGTACAGAATACAACAATTGGGCTTTCAATCAAAATGATGGCTCTGGCATCTCGCCTAATAATCTTCAGGGTATAGAGCATTACGCTTATATGTACACCGTAACAATTGTTCCTTCATTAGGACAGTGGGACGATAACCCATTTAGAAATAATCAACCAGGATTTGTCGTCGAATACGGAGGTGTAGATGGCTGTAGCCCAAGTGTCACTGCAAATGCAAATATCAGCATCAATGTACAACCCGATGCAAATACAGGATTCATTACCACTTGGAAAGTCGATGCCCAAGATCCGACTATCGACATTTTTACCGATCCTAGCTTTTCTTACAATTTCACCGTTGATTGGGGCGATGGCAATACCGATATGAATGTGACCAACACGATCACACATACTTATGCCAGTCCTGGAGTGTACAGCGTGAAAATTGGAGGGACATTCCCGCGTTTCATGTCAGACAACAACAATACCGCACCTGGCAATGCTTGGAAAATCGAAAGCATCGACCAATGGGGCGATATTCAGTGGGAAAGTATGTTTCGCTCTTTCAACAATGCGATCAACATGAAGTACAACGCGAGCGATGCGCCTGACTTCACCAATTGTAATCGCTTGAGTTTCATGTTTGCAAATTGCTTGCAACTCGACGAAAATACCGATCTCAGCAATTGGGATGTATCGGGTATCGAGCTGTTTAACAATATGTTCTTGAATGCTGTCCGGTTCAATGGCAACATCGACAATTGGGATTTATCAAGCGCGACAGTACTACAAGCAATGTTTCAGTTTGCGAGAAGCTTCAATAGAGACATCAGCGGATGGGATCTATCCAATGTACAAGACATACGCTCCCTGTTTAGTGGAGCAGATAGTTTCAATCAAGACATCGGCGACTGGGATGTATCCAATGTCACCGACATGATTGACGTCTTCAATGCAGCGATTTCCTTCAATCAAGACATCAGTACTTGGGAGCGCACCACACCTACTGTCAGCACTACTGCCAATGTCATCAATATGCGTGGGATGTTCTCAGGGGCGACTGCTTTCAATCAAGACATCAGCAACTGGGATGTATCCAATGTACGCGATATGAAAAGTATGTTTTTCAATGCCACTAGCTTTAATCAAGACTTGGGTAGTTGGGATCTTTCTGCACTCAGTGCTGTCGTGCCATTACGCCTTTTCCTTTCCAACTCTGGTTTGAGTACCGCTAACTACGATGCCACTTTGATCGGTTGGGCAGCACAGCCGACTTTCCCTAGCAACATCAGTCCAGTAGGTGTCGCAGGTTTAAAATACTGTGCTGGACGTGACGCAAGACAGCAGTTGATCGATGAGAAAGGCTGGTTCTTTTCTGGGGATGCACAGGATGCAGTGGCTTGTGGGGACTTGCCGTTTGTGACGACTTGGGAGGTGACGGCTGATGATCTTGAGATTACTATTTACAATGACCCCAACTTTAATTATGACTTCACAGTGGATTGGGGAGATGGGACACAGGATATGAACGCAACAGGTACAGTCACACATACTTATGCACAGCCTGGTATCTATACTGTCAGTATCATAGGTGTTTTTCCTGCGTTTAATGCAAGCGGTTTCCTAATAATAGAGCGTTCAGATCCTGATAATGCCGCTCAGTTGAGAAGCATTGAGCAATGGGGAAGTGTAGACTGGGAGTCTTTGGCATGGGCTTTTTACGATGCAAGAAGTGTAGTTTATAATGCTACAGATGTGCCTGACTTAAGTCGAGTAAATTCAATGGGAGGTACATTCGGTATTACTGAAAAATTTAACGCTAGCTTGAATGACTGGGATGTATCTAAAGTGCAAGATATTTTTTTTTGTTTTGGTGAGAGTAAACAATTCAATGGCGATATTAGCAGATGGGATGTCTCTAATGTAAACTTCATGTCCTCTATATTTTTTAGAGCTACCAATTTCAATCAGCCACTTGACTCATGGGACGTCTCTAATGTAGGCAATATGGCTTATGTGTTTGAAGAAGCTACTAATTTCAATCAGCCACTTAACTCATGGGATGTCTCTAATGTAAGTAGTATGTACTACATGTTCCGTGGAGCTACTAGTTTCAATCAGCCGCTTGACTTATGGGACGTCTCTAATGTAAAAGTGACATCTGGTATGTTCGGTGGAACTACTAGTTTCAATCAGCCACTTGACTCATGGGACGTCTCTAATGTAAGAAGTATGTTTTTTATGTTTTTTGAAGCTACTAGTTTCAATCAGCCACTTAATTCATGGGATGTATCCAATGCAAGGGGTTTGTCTAGTATGTTCACTAGAGCTACTAGTTTCAATCAGCCACTTGACTCATGGGATGTCATTAATGTAACAAGTATGTCTTTTATGTTTTTTGAAGCTATTAGTTTCAATCAGTCGCTTGCTAATTGGAATTTACAATCGCTTTTTGCACTTTCTTCTTCTACTGGCGGCACAGGTATGTTTAATAATTCAGGTATCGACAAAGCCAACTATGACGCGACACTAATCGGCTGGGCAGCAAATCCAAATATTGCTTCTAACATTGTTTTAGGAGCAGAAGGATTAACATTCTGTGCAGGTGCAGCAGCACGTACAGATTTAATCAATAATAAAGGTTGGACTTTTGAAGGTGATATGGAAGACTGCCCAAGTCCAAACGCCAACGAGGAAGACGACATAGAAGCAAGAACAGTAGTAGCAGCTACCGCCCTCACCATCCATCCAAATCCAGCCAACACCCTCATCAGCATCAGCTTCCAAGAAGCAGCTTTGAACAGTCAGCTGGTCATCCGCGATCAACTGGGTCGAGTGGTTTGGTCACAGCAAGTGGGTAGTGCGCAAGATCAGTTGCAACTGACATTGGATCGTCAGCTCTTCCCTGCGGGTATGTATTGGGTGAGTTTGGATACGGGAGAGACTGTGGTGACGGAGAAGTTGATTGTCGTGAAGTAAATTATTAAACGTAAAGTTAGGAGGTAACCTCGAAGTTACCTCCTAACCTCATCTGCTAAAATAAAAACAATGAAATCCATTATATATTCATGCGCTGTGCTGCTTCTGCTCCTCAGCGTTCAACAACATACACACGCCCAATTGAGCGAAGACTTCGAGGGCAATTTTCCACCCACAGGCTGGGCAGTTTTTGACAATGGTGTACAAACAGCACAGTCTTGGCAGCAGCGCACCACCAATCCCAATATGGGCAGCGCATATGCTTTTATTCAGTTTAGTAGTTCCACAACCGAGCTGGCAGAAGACTGGTTGGTGACACCTAAATTATTGCCAGACATGAGCAATAATACCTTGACTTTCTTTGCAACGGATGACTTTGCAGGCAATTTCGGTAGCATCTACACGGTGCGTATTTCGACGACTAGCCAAACCGACCGCTCCAGCTTTACGGAGCTAGAATTTTACACGGAAGCGAACTTCACAGCAGACATCTATCAGCAGTTTTCAGTGGATTTGAGTGCCTATGAAGGGCAAGAAATCTACATCGCTTTTGTCTTGGAAAATAGCAAAGGCGATAGCTGGCTACTCGATGATGTAGCTGGTCCACCCGTAGTGGCTGTCGCTACTGCGCCCAACTGTGATTCAGACTTGACCAATCCACCTGCCAATGACTTGGACGACGTCGATGTCGATGTCACTTTGAGTTGGTCACCTGCCACTGGCGACCCGACGGGCTACAAAATTCAAATTGGGACGACGCAAGGTGGTTCGGAGTTTTTGGCATTGACCGACATTGGGAATACGACTAGCTATCAGCCATTGACGGATCTGGCTTTTGATACCCGCTACTACGTGACCATCATTCCATTCAATACACAAGGCGATGCTGCCGACTGTCAGGAATTTGAATTTGCCACAGAAATCGATCCTGACATCACGCTCGATTGTGGTGGCGCGAATACATCAGAAACGAGAACCTTATGCTATGAAAATGAGACAACAGAGGAGTTTGTCATCACTGCCAATATGGGTAATCAAGCCAAAATCACTTTCAACAGCGGAACAGTTGAAAACAACCAAGATGAGCTTTCCATCTACGATGGTGTGGACGATACTGGTACGCTTTTAAATGCCGATAAACTGTACGGAAATGCTGGTGATTTTGCAGGAATAAGCTATGTGTCCACGACTGGAAGTTTGTTCGTTCGCTTGACGCCAGATGGTTCAAATAGTTGTGCCGATGGAGAACAAACGGAACTCAATTTTACTGCATCCTGTGAATCCTGTACACCGCCAACTATCGTTTCTGTAAGCGATGATTGCGATGCTATGAACGACCAATTTTTCATTGAAGTGGACATAAGTGATCTTGGTAATGGAACGATCACTGCGACGAATGACCAAAATGCGGCTACCCAATCCATCACAGCAACTGGCGTGGCGACAATAGGTCCATTTACCTTCGGAATAGTCATCGTGACTTTAGAAAATTCTGATAGCGACTGTAACATAGAACTGCCAGCGGTCACTGTAACAGGTTGCCCACCTGCCAATGACGAATGCGACGATGCGATTACCTTGATGGCTTCTACCGATCAAAACTGTAATAATAGCGTCAGTGGAAGTCTAGTCAATGCGACCGTGTCTCTGGAAGAAGGGATTTGTTCTTTTGAAGCATTGGATGTGTGGTACAGCTTCACGCCGAGCAATACCGACAGTTATATTTTTGAGTTGACCAATACATTACTTTCTGTTGCGATCTATTCAGGAGATTGCATGACAGAACTAACGCTTATCAATGAAGAATGTAACAATGAGGGAAGAACCGTGGTTGATTTGACGGCTAGTACAACTTACTTGGTTCAAGTCTTTGCAGACTCAGGCTTTGAAAGTGATTTTGATCTTTGTGCCTTTCCAGCACCACCTGCACCATCGAATGATTTGTGTAGTGGCGCAACCGTCATTTCTTGTCCAGCAGGCGAGATTGAAAATGGAGTAGATATTACTTTTGCAACAGCCGATGATGCGCAAACTTGCAACAATGCGCCTATCGGTGCAGGCGTGTGGTACACCATAGCAGGCGATGGTAGCTTTTTGGATATTACGGTTGTGCCTCAGGAGTGGGATGCTGCGATTCAGATTTTTACTGGTGCAGACTGCAATAGTTTGACTTGCGAAACTCAAATCGACGAAGGCGTAACTGGCGAAACGGAAAGCATCTTAGATTTCGAGACAGTGAATGGGACGACTTATTACATCTATGTCGGTGCAGCAACGGACTTTGATGTACCAGGTGTATTTGACTTGACCGTCATTTGCTCAGCGTTTCCAGCAGCCAATATCATTTGTTTGGATGATCCAGTGCAAGAGCCTTGCGATTCCATTTCTATTGATAATGGTAGCATCACTGGTTTGATAGAAGCTTGTGAAGATATTACGACCACGGAGAGTGCAGTCGTCGTTGAAAGTGGCGCTATGGCTACGCTCACTGCAGGCGTATCTATTACTTTGCAAGCGGGTTTTCATGCAAAAGCAGGTAGCGATTTCCATGCCTTCATTGCTGCTTGTGCACCGGCCGCTCAAGAAGAGGAAATAGAGAATCGTACTGCCAATGTACAAGAAAAAATGCAACTACAAATCAGTCCGAATCCAGCTAAAGAAAGCGTCCACGCTGAATATTATACTCCAAATAGTGAAGCCATTGAAATTACGATTATGGATATGAATGGAAAAATAATTAAGCAAATCCGACATCTGAATAGTGTCGCAGGTTGGAATTATCTTAATATCAACAGAGGCAACTGGGCAGATGGGATTTATATCTTAAATATCCAAACTACAGAAAAAACGCTGACGGAACGTTTTGTCTTGTCTCAATAATTACCTGGCATAAAATTATAGATCACATTAAAATACTTAGAGCGATGTCTACGTAAATAGGCATCGCTTTTTTTACGGCTACTTGTTCAGACTCACTCCACCTTCATCCCATTTTCGTACACATACTCAATGATTACGCCACCTGCCTTATTGTACTGCGTCATTTTGCCGTGCAGTTCGCCATCTTTGTAATGGGCTTCCATCTGCAGTTCGCCAGTGTTGTCGTACCAACGGCGATAGATCCCATCTAATTTTCCGTTCTTGTAGTTGTAGGATTCGGTCGTACGAGCAAAACTGTACTTCGCACCTTCACCGTGAAAAACGCCGTTTTTGTACTTGGTTTTAGACAGTAAGCGACCGTAGCGATCCATTTCCAAGAAAATACCATTCAGCACACCGTCGATGTAGGATGCTATGGTTTTAGCACTGGCATCTTTTTCGTGATAAGTAACCCAAGTACCTGTTTTGACCCCATTTTTCACAAAGCCCTCTTCGATGATTTTTCCCGTATTGTTTCTCCTCAACACCAATTGCAAACTACTGCCTTCTACTTCCTCCACTTCGTACAAACTCAGATTCACTTTTTCCCCCTCGCTAGCAGCGGGGACAGCGGCATTAGGCGTAGTAGTCTTTTCACAAGCTACAAAAAACCATGCAGCAAAAATTAAACCCGTATATTTCATGTTATCTAAGTTTTTTTGGTGCATCTCAAAATGTCGTTTTGTTAGAGCATGTTTGGAGTAGGATTGAACTGTAAATCAGTAGTTTGCGGTTCTGGCGAAGAAAATAATAGCGACTTTATCGAGATGAACGAGCGATCCTTTAGGTAAATATTCAGTGAATATTTAAGCGAGAGAACCGCTTCGCGGATGGGTTAGCAGCAATTATTTTCAAAGTCAGGTTCGTAAAAT
>JBCDHX010000193.1:0-9234 GCA_038749535.1 Bacteroidota bacterium | reverse complement strand
CATGGCAAAAATGGTTTTGCTTACCATAGTGAGTACTACCATTTTTCTTCGTCTTATTACTCTTACAGTGTGGACATTCTTCTCGCATTTCATATTATAAGCATTTTTCCTCACTTTAGCATTACATCTGATGCACTACCTTTTGATGATATTGATATTCAATATATTGAAGTTGCCTAGTTTATTGAAACCAACCTCATTGATAGCAGCAAGTGAACTATCTTGTCTAGTAACAAACTCATCAATGAAGCCAGTATATCTTACGAAGACTTCTATGAGCGGCACGTCTATTCGATGAGATGAAATACTGAATATGTCGATCGTCGAAAAATTCTTTTCTTCTCGTTCCAGATGTCTTAAATCATCATAGAATTCAGGTTGAAATCCATTGCGCGCGTTGCCTTTGTAGAAGATAGAAGAAAATCGACCTGATTCTGTTTTATACGCCAATTTTGGAAAGAATTGATATTCCATTTTTGGAAAGACAACTGATTTAAATATAATGAAGCCAATGAGAAAAGGAACAGCAAAAACGGCTATCCACTTGGTAGACCGCTGGTCGATGAAGTTGTACCAAATGGGACGCCACAGAAAAGATAAAGTGATGATGCCAAAAAAGTGATAAAGTACAGAGTAGACGCGAGAGAAGAGCGGTTGTTTGATGGACTTGAGGAGCCCAAGTGTGATAAAGTCGAAAAAGACAATAGATGCTGATATGAAGAATCCACCGACAAAAATATTGGCTACTAGATCCAAGCCAAGTTTGTTAAAGAAGAGATAGTCCAGGGACTTCATCTGAAA
Organism: Bacteroidota bacterium; assembly: GCA_038749535.1. Taxonomy (GTDB): domain Bacteria; phylum Bacteroidota; class Bacteroidia; order Chitinophagales; family Saprospiraceae; genus JAAUTG01. Next base: position 8,433 of record JBCDHX010000193.1, on the reverse strand, counting down.
ATCAAAGACAATCAGTGATAGAGAAATGAAGAACAGCAAATACGTAAAAGCAAAAATAGAGCTAGAGATATGTTCCAATCGCTGAATGTAGTCATCGAAGTCGCCTACCTTTCGCTTTAGATAGCTTTTAAACCTTGCACTATAATTGAAACTGTCGTAATCAATACTGCCAGATACATAGCGCAGCCCAATCGCGCCAATCCATAAGCCTCTCGTGAAGACCAGTAGCAACAAGGAAAAAATAAAAATATCGATACTGATTTGAAGAATACCAAAGGTCAGTCCAAGGGTATCATAGAAGTCATTATTGTTGGCAGCAAAATAATAGATCTTGACAATCAAAAACTCCCGCAACTGAAACAACCCAAACAATACAAAACCTGAAATAATCAGCTCCAAATTCCAACTTTGTTCTTGTAGCTGATCGAGCCATTGGACGAGTTTATTTTCTCTTTGCTTTTCCATAAATCATCGCTTAATAATCTCTCCCGTATAAATAAAAGGAATCGTATAGTCTCTTTCTAAATACGCTGCTGTGTTATAGTTGTAATACCTTCGCTTCAAAGTCAGATAGTTCATGCCGAGTGTGGCATGCTGCATCGAGAAAAGGCATAGCAATCCTTTTTCACCGAAATTAGGATGAATATGGAAGGCTAATTCAATAGTAGAGTCGGGAATCGGTTGCTCATTGATAGCAAAGGAAAAGGACTGTTTGACGAGCGATTTTAGATCCTCCGAATAAGTGCGATACAATTGAAATTCATTACTAGCATACTCCTCATAGCGATTACTTGCTTTTGCCCTATCCGTAGACCATAAGCTATCGGTTTGCTCGCGGTAGGCTGCATACCTTTTGTCCTGTCCTTTCTCGTATTCGGACTTCGTTTGTTTGAAAACTTTAGTATCGAATACTTTTCTATCATCCAAAACATTGAATCCTACCTCATTGATCGCCATCATTAAGCTATCCTCTCTTTTAATGAAATCATCCATGGTTTGGTCGTATTTGACAAATACCTCCATCAATGGAATCTCAATTCTATGAGACGGTAAGCTCAGTTTTCGAATGACAGCGTACTTTTTCTCTGCTCGCTCTGCTTCCCTCAGATCATCATAAAATTCAGCTTGAAAAGAAGTACGCATATTCTCTGTGGAAATAAATGTGTTGTCTATGACTAGGTCTGTTCTATGCTGAATTTGCGGAAAAAACTGGTACTTGAATACAGTGAAAGGAACATCATTTAGAAAGATGAAACCTAATAATAGCGGAACAGTCAGTGCTGCAATCCATTTTGTGGAATGCTGGTCGATAAAATTGTACCAAATCGGTCGCCACAAAAAAGATAAAGTCACCACGCCATAGAAGCGATAAATAGGCATATATACAGCGGAAAAAGGGCGAAACTGAATGCGCTTGAGTAAGCCAAGGGTGATGAAATCAAAAAGAACGATGAAGCCAACTATAAAAAATACGGTACTCACGACATTGGCTAGTCCATAGAAGTCGAATTTTTCACTTAAATAGAACAGCAACTGAAATTGTAGATCGATGGCAACCAACGATAAAAACATAAAAAACAGCAAATACGTAAACGCAAAGATGGAGCTAGAAATGTGCTCCAGCCGCTGTATGTAATCGTCAAAGTCACCTACTTTTCGCTTTAAATAGCCTTTAAATTTGTCATTGTACTTGAAAGTATCATAGTCGATCTCGCCCGACACATAGCGCAGCCCAATCGCTCCGATCCATAGCCCTCTAGTAAAGATTAAAAGAAGCAAAGACAGAATAAAAATATCAATACTGATTTCTAGCGCAATAAAGGATAAAGTGAATTTATCATAGAAGGCAGTACCATTGGCATTGAAGTAGTACAACTGAAGGGTGAGAAAGTCCCGAAGCTGAAACAATCCAAACAGCACAAAACCCGAAATAATCAACTCCAGATTCCAGCTTTGCTCTTGTAGCTGATCGAGCCACTGAACGATTTTATTATCTTTTTGATCGGACATTTAACTAAGATAGCGTTAAAGACCGATTTAACCAACTCGATCCGGATTGTCCTCCAAAAAGCTCGCCCAGCCACTATATTTTTTCGCTCTACCCATCACGCCCCGCGACTGATGATAATGACAAAAAGCAGCACCCAGTGCATCCGTCGCATCCAATGGATAATTGTCTAACAGCTTGATATTCAATTGATGCTCCAGCATGGCAGCAACTTGTTCTTTAGCAGCGTTGCCATTGCCGGTCACGATTTGTTTGATCTTCTTTGGTGAGTATTCGACAGCGTTCAGTCCTTTGGTCATGGCAGCAGCGATAGCGACACCTTGCGCACGACCGAGTTTGAGCATGGACTGCACATTTTTACCATAAAATGGAGCTTCGATTGCCATTTCGATGGGCTGATACGTATCGATGATGCCTTGCAAGCGCACGAAAATCATTTTGAGCTTCTCGTGGTGATTGAGATTTTTGTTGAAGTTAATAATGCCCAAATCGTTGACAGTCAATTTGCTGCCATTGACATGAAGAATGGCATAGCCCAAATTATTTGTGCCAGGATCAATACCAATGAGTCGATATGGTGCAGTAGTTGCTTTCATGAGAGCAAAGTAAAACAATTTGGTTGATGCTTACAAATTTTTGTGTCAATTCGCTTTTCGTACTTTTGTGCCCTCAACGGATAAGAGCAGTCACATCATGACAATATTATACTCAGAACGGCGCGACCTGGAACTAAAGAACATTCTCTATTTATATGAAGCCAATAACTGGGAGTCTGCAAAACGACCACAAGAGTTACAAGCAGCCCTGCGCAATTCGCGTCATGTCGTCACGGCTTGGGATGGTGGTAGTTTGGTTGGTTTGGGCAATGCGATTTCGGATGGACACTTAGTTGTATATTATCCACATTTGCTTGTCCATCCCGATTATCATGGCAAAGGTATCGGTAAGGAATTGCTGAGCCGACTGCAACGATATTATCAAGGTTTTCACATGCAGATATTGGTCGCCAATCCCGGCGCGATTAATTTTTACGCGTCTCAAGGTTTTGAAAAGGCTGGCGATACGCAAGCAATGTGGATTCATCACTCGACTGAGGATGCTTACAATGCAGATTAATGCCCTCAACAATCGCTGGTTCAACTGGAGCATCAAATTCCTACTTGCCGCGCTACTGGTGTGGGCAATCTACCGCCAAGTATTTGCCAAAGAAGAAGCGGATGAGATATGGGCGAGCTTTCAGTTTCATTTTCGCTCTGGCAACTGGCATTGGTTGTGGTGGAATGCATTGTTGATTCCTGTCAATTGGTTGTTGGAAACGCTAAAGTGGCGTCATCTCATCAAGGGCTTTTCCAACTATTCACTCTGGCGCACTTTTCAGGCGATTTTGGCAGGTGTCAGCGTCGGTATCTTTACACCCAATAGAGTAGGGGAGTATGGCGGTCGTGTCTTGCTAGTCAAAGCAAAGCACAATTGGCGAGCGGTCATCAGTACAATGGTGGGCAGTCTAGCGCAAATGTTGATCTTGCTGTCTTTTGGGCTAATCGGTGCGATTTATTTTGCGACTCATTATTTAGAAGTAGCAGCGCAACAGATCAATTGGCTGATCGGACTTGGGTCAGTCGGCGTTATCCTGATGTGGATAGCCTTTTACAATATCCGTCATTTGCTAGCTTGGATCAAGCGATTCGAGTGGATACATCGTTTCGAGCGCTACACGAAACATCTAGAAGTACTGACCCACTACGATGCCAAAGCATTGAGTATCGCACTGCTTTATTCCTTTTTACGTTATCTAACTTATAGTACACAGTATTATTTCATGCTTCGCTTTTTCGGTATTGATTTGTCGCTTGTGGTAGCGTATTCTGGCATCGCGACCATTTATTTGATACAGTCGAGTATTCCATTGCCGCCTTATCTAGATTTGTTAGCACGTGGAGAAGTAGCGTTGTTGATCTGGTCGGGTTTCACGACGGATGAGATGGCGATTTTTGGGAGTACCTTCACTCTTTTCATTTTTAATTTGATGGTGCCCGCACTTTTTGGGATGCTCATCATTTTTAAGAGTAACATTGCTCAGTCGTTGGGTCTGCGTAGGCGCGATGAGTAAGCGAGATACAACTTCCCTTTTGTCTGATTTGTCTTTTATTTAAAGCAAAATGTATGCGCAGCAGCATTCTAGTTCTGATTTTAACTACTCTTTCTTGGACAGCATTCACACCGCCGAATGATAATACGATGCCTGTAGATGCTTGTCAAATCGACAATGTCAGTTTTCAGAGCGGTGAGAAATTGGTCTATAAGATCTACTACAACTGGAACTTTATTTGGGCGAGCGCGGGTGAAGTGGTTTTTGAAGTGGAGGACACAGGTGATGAGTATCATTTGACCGCCTTTGGGTATACTTATAAGTCATACGATTGGTTTTATCGAGTGCGTGATCGCTATGATACCTATGTCAATAAGGAGACATTGCTCCCGAGATTGTCGACCAAAACGATAGAAGAAGGCAGCGACCGATTGTACGATAAAACCACATTCAATCAGCAAGCGCGACGAGCGAAAACGATACGCGGCAAAACCAAAGCAACGGCGGAAAATAAATTTACTTTCGACCTCGACAATTGTATGCACGATATGCTTTCTATGATGTATCATGCCCGCAATATCGACTACGATAGCTACAAGCCTCAACAGCAGTTTCCGGCAACTATATTCATGGACAAAACGGTCTATCCACTCCAGGTCAAATACTATGGCAAAGAGGTTAAAAAAGTGAAAGGCAAAGGCAAGTATAACACCATTTTATTCAGTCCCGAAGTGGTAGAAGGCACGATCTTCAAGGAAGGAAATCAGATGCGTGTTTGGATCAGCGACGATGACAACAAAATCCCTGTTCTGATTGAATCGCCGCTAAGTGTGGGATCGGTGAAAGTGGTGTTGAAGAGTTATGAAGGTTTGCGGCATGCGTTTGAGGGAGTGGTGGAGTGATTTTTTGATGTGCGGATGAGTAGATGTGCAAATTATTCGATGTGCAGATGTGCTGAACATTCTCATCTCATATTTCAAAGCATATTTCGCAAGGCGAAAAGCAATTTCATATCTAAATTCACCCCAAATCCTTCAAATTTCGCAAAAAGCCCTTTACGCCTTGTGCCTTCATTTGCCGCTCTAGCGTCCTGGCATCATCTACATCCTCAAAAGCACCGACGACCATTTTATAAACGGTACGTCCATCAACTTCATTGATACTGACCACAACCGGAGCTTTGAATAATCGCTCCATACGCTCCGTTTGAATCAACACATTGCCATAGTCAGCGAAAGCACCGATTTGGACACCCCAACCTTTGGGCGCTTGTCGTTGTGCGCTAAAACGATAGAGTCCTTTGCCAGAAGTGGTCGCAATATTGACATCAAAATTGTCGCTCTGATTGGAATCTCGACGGCGCAAAGCTTCTGCCACGGCTTTGTCGGCATTAACTCTACCATGCCCAAATTTGACAGAATGACCATCAGCATATTCAGAAGGACTTCCGATCTTATCTGCCGTTTGGATTAAAATCTGCTTAACTTCTTTGGCAGTTAGCTCAGGATTAGCGGATAAGATGAGCGCGCAAACACCTGCTACCAAAGGCGCAGCACTAGACGTCCCACCAAAATGCTTGTAGTGATCGCCACGCGACCGACCATCTCGCCAATAGCGATACAAGCCAGTCTCCCAATTCACGCCCTCGTCCCACCAAGCACGTCCGGCGAGTATAGGCCAGTCGCCATTGGAAGGGGCACAGACGGTGACTTCTCTACCACGATTGGAGTAGGAAGCGTGTTGATCTTTGCTGGTCGAAGCAGCTACAGCGATCACATCGGGATGAGCCGCATAGAAATTGACGAAGTCCTTATCATCGTTGCCGACAGCGAAAACGACAACACACCCTTTGCCACCTCGTCCTTTCAAAACCGCTCTGGTAATCGCTGCTTTTTTGATGGCATTCAAAGAAAAATTGGAATCGGTCGTCCCCCAACTACAACTGATCACATCCGCTCCATTGTCGATGCAGTAGTCAAACATACGTTCAGTCGCTCTCGTACTGAAAGACGTCCCATGCACAGGCATAAACTTGGCATTGGGAGCGACCCCAACGATGCCTTTTCCATTGGCAGCACCGATGGCAACAGTGGCGCAAGGCGTACCATGTGAGTAGCCGGATTCCTTGCCTGGTAGACTTTTACGATTCGCCCAATTGTCGAAAGGACGATAAATCTTTGCTTTCAAGTCGGGATGACTGCTGTCAAAACCATTGTCCACCACCGCGACGACGATGTCCGAAGAGCCCATATCGCCCAATCGATTCCAAGCGTCCATCACTTTGGCATCTGCTTCCTTTTTCATCCGCCAATTGACGTCTGCCACAAAGCCGTTGTTGCGCAAATGCCATTGATGATCGAGTAGCGTATCATCTGGCTTGACGAAATTGTATTGATCGAGCGGCGTATCGAGATCTGGTTCTGCCCATTTGACGAGTGAGATACTGGCTAAAGCTTGTGCGACTTTGAGTGGATTAGGAGAGTCTGGCGTGACCGTAGCGATAACCAAATATTCGTCTTTCCGATCTACCAATCGGAGATGATACTGCGTCATCACTAAATTTTGCTCTTCGGAGCTGGTACCATCTTGAAAATGAATAATCAAGTCGCCTGTGGGGACGACCGGATGATTGCCGATCTCTGTGACGTAGACATGTGTCCCTACTTTTACGGTTTCTTCGCTTCGGACTTCATCTAGTTTGCTATCTATATCTTTTTCCCCCTTGTTCAATGCGACAACATTGAAGCCACCTAGATTCTGATGCAGTTGTTCGGCAACAAAATCCTCGTCTTGCAGATTTTCTTCTTCGACTTTGGGACGTAGTCCTACCAATTCACTACTCTTTTGTAGACTCAGTTCGTTTTGCCCGTGCTTAATTTTGATCGACATAGGTGGGTATTTTTAGATGTAAAACCAATTGACAATCAATTGTTTTGTAGAAACGCAAGATAAGATTTTTGTATTATTCCTTATCGCCATACAGAAAAGCACTTTTTAACCAAAATGGCTATATTTTTGGCTTTAAAATAAATGATAATATGCAAGCAATCGTCCTTACCAACGAAAAACAGCTACCCGAATTCATTGAAGTTGATGCGCCTCAACCGAAGGAAGGAGAAAAAATAGTACAACTAAAGGCTGCTGCCCTCAATCATCGCGACGTTTGGATTACGAAAGGGCTATATCCGGGTATCCGTGAAGGTATCATCTTAGGTGCAGATGGTATGGGAAAAGTCAATGATCGTCGCGTACTCATCAATCCAAATATCAACTGGGGCGATGATGAAGCCGTGCAGCATTTTGCGTACCATATTTTGGGGATGCCTACCAATGGTACTTTTGCGGAACAAATCGCTGTGCCCGAAGATCGTCTGCATGATGTGCCCAAGCACTTGAATGATGAACAAGCGGCTGCTTTGCCACTAGCTGGATTGACAGCTTACAGAGCGACTTTCACGAAATGTCAAATCAAAAAAGGAGATCGCGTTTTGATTTCCGGTATTGGTGGTGGCGTGGCATTGATGGCTTGCCAATTGGCAATAGCTGCTGGAGCGGAAGTATATGTGACGTCGAGTTCGGCGGAAAAGATCGAAAAGGCGAAGAAATTGGGTGCAGGAGGAGGATTTTTGTACACGAAAAAGGATTGGTGGAAGGGTTTGATGGAAGAAGTAGGTGGCGTAGATGTAGTTATTGATAGTGCTGCCGGAGATGGTTTTGCCAACTTTGCTAAAATCTGTAATCCTGCCGGACGCATCTGCTTTTATGGAGGCACTAGAGGAAAGATCAATAACTTAAATCCACAACTCGTTTTCTGGAAACAACTGACCATCATGGGATCGACAATGGGCTCGGATGAGGAGTTTGCAGCTATGGTCGATTTTGTCGATCAGCATAAAATCACGCCTGTCATAGATCGTGTTTTTGAGCTATCAGATGCACGTGCTGCTTTTGAGTACATGGATAGTGGTGGGCAGTCGGGGAAGATTGTGTTGAGGATGTGAATTCTATACGAAAGTCACCCGCTGAATGTCAATCTCCATTTCAGCAGTTCTTTTGCTTTTGCGCCTGAAACTTTACAATTCAACGGGTGACAAGAGACGTTTTGTTTCTAGGGCAAACGCATCAAAAGTATGATAATCAATAGTTGTCGTATGGAGCAAGTGTGGAACACGTTTTACTTAGGTGGCGGATGGCAAAAGGGCAGGTTCGACGGAGGAGTTTGCCATTTCTAGACCTTTTGATTCGTTTTGGGGCAATGCCAAAATGAATAGCCCGTCGGCTTTGCCTGTCCCGACTCTCGGGGAGACAAATACCATGCTCATGTCGCTGAAAAATT
>JBCDHX010000192.1:0-9265 GCA_038749535.1 Bacteroidota bacterium | reverse complement strand
CATTGAATAATCTATTTTTTTCCTCAAAAAGCCCCCCTCTTTTTGAGGGCTTTTTGAGGAAAAAAATGTTGGCATAACCCGAATCACCAAAATTTTGAAACCTATCTTAAATTTTTGTCCTGATTTATTGAACCACCTCATATTAGTCGCCACCAATCGAAAGACAAGCGGTGAGGGGTATAAGCTGCTAAAGAAAGCCCTAGATCGCTTAAAAGGTGTTTCGGTGAAGACAAACATCAAAACTAACAAACGTGAAATTACGAGTGCTTTTGGGCTGATTGAGAGCTACAATATCGTCGAGAGTAGTCGAGTCAAAAAGCGAATGGTCAAATTAGAGATCACTTTATCAGATTGGTTTTATAATTCAATTCTAGGGAAAGAAGTGCTGACCATCAATCGAGATTATTTTCGATTGGGTAAGGCATTAGAGCGAAGGCTTTATGAAATCGCTCGAAAGTATTGTGGTCGGCAAGATGCTTGGCAAATTAGGTTGACCAAGCTGAAAGAGAAAACAGGCTCAACGTCTCATCTAGATAAGTTCCGCTATTTCATTCGAGCAATAGCCAAATCAAATCACTTGCCTGACTATCGCATCCAACTAGATGAAGATGATAAGGTGCATTTTTTCAAGACAAGCGAGAGCTTGCCGATTGATGAAATGCCAACTATTCAGCGAAGAACAATAGAGAAAGGGCGAAAGCTAACCGAAAATTCAGGAAAAGACTTTAATGCTATCCATCAGCAGTTTTCATTGCAACTGCTCAATGGATTTAAGCCTGATAATGTAGATGGTGCTTTTATCGGCTTTGTCAAAAAGAAGATAGGGGAAAGAGACTAGCGGTCGATTTCTTTGTCTTTATTGCGTTCATCAGCTCGACCGACTGACTTGGCACTATCACGAAGTTGAGATAGTGATTTGCCTCGTCGTTGCTCTTGCTGCATTTCGTTGCTCCCTGCCACAAATGCAGTCGCAAAGTCATTATCGCTATTAGCTAGACTTGCCCGAAGCATTTCGGCTAATATAGGCAGGTGTTTTTGAAGCAAATAACCTGCATTGAAACCTTTGATCTCTAGTTTGCTGGCACTCATGAAAGGGAAGTTAAAGTTTAGAAGGTATCTCTGGCATTGGCTTCGATGAAGTTAAGTAAAGACTGACGATCATAGAGAATCGACTTACGACCAAATTGAGAAAATCGAATTTTGCCTTCGTCTCTGTACTTCTGCAAAGTCGTTTTTGAGCTAATCCGCAGCAGCTTCATGGCTTCCTCATCACTTATCCATTGATCGACTTCGACCTGTTGTTCCTGGCGCACTCGCTCCACCACTTCATCAATCAGTGCATAAAACGCTTCTGACTCTAGGCAGATGACATTTAGGTTTGTACCGAAGCTGGACAAGATTATTTTTCAATTTGATGCAGAATAAAGATAGAAAAACAATTTGAGATAGTAGAAGCAGCTAATGAAAATGTTAAAAAGTGTTAAATTTTCACTTTAAACGCCATCAGTCATATTGATACAGATAAAGCCACATTTGTTGTACCTATGTTGTACCCACTCGAAAATAGGCAATAAAAAAGCCGAGTAAAAACTCGGCTTAAATGCTTGATTATCAAGGAGTAGCGTGGGAGAGACTTGAACTCTCGACCTCAGCATTATGAATGCTGCGCTCTAACCAGCTGAGCTACCACGCCAATTATTTTTGGGAGCGCAAAAATAAGATTTCTATTCCTACTTTGCAAGTGCAACTTTTAAAAAAATGCTAGACCTCCTGTACCATCTCTTTTTTTGGTATATATTTCTCCTTCAGCATTTTGATTTTGATGCCGAATAGCGCGAAGAAGAGCGTCATAAACGGACTCAGATAATTGAAGATGGCGTAAATGAAATAGTCCGCGACAGAAACACCCAAGACACTGGATTGATACGCCCCGCAAGTATTCCAAGGAATCAGAACAGATGTCACTGTACCTGAATCTTCCAATGTTCGACTCAGATTTTCGGGAGCGAGTCCACGATCTCGGTACGCCTGCGAAAACATTTTTCCAGGGACAACAATGGCGAGATATTGATCAGAAGCAGTCACATTCAAAGCCAAACAACTCGCTACGGTACTTGCGAAGAGTCCAAAAACCGATTTGGCTAAACTCAATAGCGCAGAACTGATCTTTGCCAGTGCGCCTATTGCTTCCATCACGCCACCAAAAACCATCGCACAGATGATGAGCCAAATCGTACCTAGCATGCCGTTCATGCCACCAGAAGAAAAGAGGTCTGCCAAAGTCTCATCTGTCGACTCTACACTTACATCTACGGTGATGGCATTCATGATACCCTTATAAGCAGATTCGGCAGTCAATTGATCTGCTCCTGCGACTTGTTGAACCACTTCGGGCTGAAAAATAATCGCAAACAAACCACCTAACAATGTGCCGATGAGCAAAGCAATCAACGGCTTCGTTTTGCGCATAATCATCCCGATGACTACTACGGGAACAATGAACAACCATCCACTGATGTTGAAAGATTCTTTGATGGACGCTAACATGGCTGCATTGTCTGTCGCGCCTGTGGTATCTTGCGTCAAGCCCAAAATAACAAACACAATCAGCGTAATCACAATGCTCGGCACCGTCGTCAATGCCATATATCGAATGTGCGCAAATAACTCTGCACCTGCCATGGCTGGCGCTAAATTCGTGGTATCAGAAAGGGGAGACATTTTATCTCCAAAATAGGCACCCGAAAGTGCCGCACCTGCTACCATTCCCAGTGGCAACCCAATCGCTCCACCAATCCCGATCAACGCAATCCCCACCGTTGCTGAAGTCGTCCAAGAACTGCCCGTCGCCAAAGAAATTACAGCACAAATGATGACCGTTGCAGGCAGGAAGATCGTAGGATTTAGAATCTGTAGACCATAGTAAATCATCGCTGGGATGATGCCACTAATGAGCCAAGTGCCTGCCAAAGAACCCACCATCAACAGAATTAAAATTGCACCTGTGGTCGATTTGAGATTGTTAGCGACCGACTCAATCATAGTGGTGTAAGGCACACGATTGGCGAAACCGACGATGGCTGCTACCGCTGCGCCCAATAATAGGACAAACTGATTGGAACCACTCAGAGCGTCGTCACCGTAGACAACAAGTACATTATAAGCGAGTAAAAGTACTAGCGCGACGAGCGGGATCAGGGCTTGTAGTAGGCTGATGGGTTTTGGAGATTTTATGCTATTAGGTTCGATCATAGTCAATGCGTTTTCAAATTGGAGTAGTCGTAAATGTAAAGAAATTTCATGGATTGCTTAAATTCAAGCTTTACTTACCATCAACTCGCTATGTATGTCAGCTCGTCGATCTTTTTTAAAGCAATCTACTTTAGGTTTAGGCGCACTCTTTACACCGCCATTTTTGCAAACTGCATCAGGTGAACGACTGTTGACTGCTATCACCAAATATGCCGATCAAGATATGACCACGAATGAAGATTTTTGGTATCTCATTCAGCAAGCGTATACCGTTTCTGCTAATATCTTGAATTTGAATAATGGAGGGGTGAGTCCACAGCCACGAGTAGTGCAAGAAGCAGTGGAGCGTTACAATCAACTTAGCAATGAAACGCCCTCTTATTATATGTGGCGAATTTTAGATCAAGGTCGAGAAGTGGTGAGAGAGAAGTTGGCGGACATAGCAGGCTGCAACAAAGAAGAACTAGCGATCAATCGGAATGCGACGGAAGCTTTGGAGACCGTCATATTTGGACTGTTATTAGAAAAAGGGGATGAAGTGATCGGGACGCTTTACGATTATCCCAATATGATTAACGCTTGGAAACAGCGAGCACGACGCGATGGTATTAGGTATCAGCAACTGGATTTGCCTTTTTCGAGATCGGATGACGAAATTGTGGAATTATTTACCGATGCTTTCACAGACAAAACCAAAGTCGTCCATCTGACGCACATGATCAACTGGACTGGGCGGATTTTGCCAGTTCGTCGCATTGCAGATGCTGCTCGTGAGCGTGGAATCGAAGTCATCGTGGATGCCGCTCACACTTTTGCACATATTGATTATAGGATTGAAGATTTAGGAGCAGATTATTGGGGAACGAGTCTACACAAATGGCTGTGCGCGCCTTTCGGAAGTGGAATGCTGTATGTCAAAAAAGAGAAGATTCCATCTATTTATCCACTTTTTGGTGCGCCCGAAGGACAGGACGATAATATCCGAAAATTTGAGCATTTGGGTACACGCTCATTTGCAATAGAGCAAGCCATTGGGCAAGCGACCGACTTTCATGCGATGATTGGGAGCAAAAGGAAGGAAAAACGACTGCGTTATCTGAAAAACTATTGGTTGGAGCGGATTAGCGACTTGCCGATGTATCATGTTCATACCTCTGATATTCCAGAACAGTCGTGCGCCATTGCGCTATTGGGTACAAAGGATCGACCTGCGAAAGAGCTAGGGTCTTATCTGTTTCGAGATCATAAAATTCACACCACGACCATCACTTGGGCGGATGTAGATGGGGTCAGAATTACGCCTAATGTGTATACGACAACGCGGGATTTGAATCGTTTAGTGAAAGCTTTACGTATATACTCAAAAACTTAAACACTCATGATTGATTTACTCTATTACACCTTTTTGTTGATTGCAGTTGTGCTCCTCTATTCCGCTTGGCAGCAATTCAATAAAACTCAGAACCTCTTGCTATACGGCACACGCACTCAAGCGACAGTCATTGAACTGCTTGCCAGCAAAAGTAGCGATGGCACTACTTACCGTCCTGTATTTGAATATCAAGATCGCAACAATATCCTTCAAACTTTTGAGAGTAAAATCAGTTCCAAACCTGCACCTCACAAAATCGGCGATAAAGTACCTATCGTATATGATGCAGAGCAGGACTTGCATAAAACAATCTCTTTTTGGGGGCTGTACCTTTTTCCAATCATTCTGTTCAGTATGGGTGTACCACTTTTAGCGATCGGTGGTGGATATACGTTGTATAAGTATTCGTATATCGGAGGTTGAATTCTTTTTTAATCGAATTTCTTCAAATTATATATGCCCCAAATCATCAATAGCAACTCTGCGACAAGACCAATTGTAAACTGAAGCGAAAACCCATCAAAAATGGTACTCACAATTCTCCCGAATGCCAAACCACCCACAAATACTACATTTGTGAGCGTAACTGCTCTCCAAAATTCTGATTTTTTGATACCCATCAACCAGAGTCCACCCATTGCCAAGTACAATCCCATTATTGCTCGAAAGATGTTTTTGAGATGGGTGTTTTCTACTTCAAAGTCAAATAATCTAGGTAAAATCAAACTTGGATGAAGCCCATAAATGAGTCCGACGGTGATAATGATGATGGCGGAGGATAGGAGATGGAGATTTTTTATGAAGAAGTATTGAGTCATTGCAATTAGATTACGTGAGGTAAAGGCTTCACTTGAAGGTGAAACCTTTACGAAAGAAACAAATATGCAACTATTCTACACCACACAAATCACAGACACCACCGCCGAACTCGATGCCGAAGAAACGCGACATCTACAAGTGCTCCGCAAAAAGGTAGGCGATGACATTTATTTGGTCAATGGCAAAGGCGATTTAATCACAGCTCGCATTGCAGACCTAAAAAAGAAAGCAACCCTCCTCGACATTATCGACCGAGAGCATACACCACCACCCGCTCAAAATATCCATATCGCCATTGCGCCACCCAAAAATATGACGCGCTTTGAGTGGTTTTTGGAAAAGGCGACAGAGATTGGGATTCAGCAAGTCACACCTTTAATTTCAGAGCGGTCGGAACGAAAAAAACTGCGCTTGGATAGAGCTGAAAAAATCGTATTGAGTGCAATGAAGCAAGCGAATCGTGTTTATCTGCCCAAAGTCAATGAGGTAAGCACTTTTGCTCAATTTATGAAGCAAGAAGAGATGAAAAATGACGAACTTATCAAGTATATCGGGCATTGTGAAGCAGGCGATAAAGTGCGCATTTGGAACAACTACGAAGCTGGAAAAGACGTTGTGGTATTGATCGGTCCAGAGGGTGATTTCAGTCCTTTGGAAATTGAACAAGCGCAAGCTGTTGGCTTTCAAGGTGTTGATCTAGGTCAGGTCAGATTGCGGACAGAAACGGCTGGGATAGTGGTTTGTCATACGATTAACTTGAAGAATCAAATATAACCTCTCTTATTCTCTCATTCCGATAGATATCGGAACTCAATTTCTTTCCTATGAAAGGCATTAGCATTCTAATCATCACTATTGCTTTCTTCGCATTCACTCCCTCCACTGCCAATCTCAAAATGGCACTCCTCAAATACAACGGTGGCGGCGACTGGTATTCCAATCCAACTGCGCTACCCAATCTAGCACAATTTTGCAATGCCCAGCTCGGCACCAACTTCGATACAGACTATGCTGAAGTGGAAGTCGGTAGCTTGGACTTATTTAACTATGCTTTCGTCCACATGACTGGACACGGCAACGTCGTCTTTTCCAATGCAGAAGCTGAAAACTTGCGCAATTATCTCATCGCAGGCGGCTTTCTACACATCGACGACAACTATGGCATGGATCCATACATCCGCACGGCGATGAAGCAAGTTTTTCCAGAGCAAGAATTGGTGGAATTACCCTTCAATCATCCGATTTACCTGCAAAAATTTGAATTCAAGACTGGCTTACCGAAAATTCATAAGCATGACGACAAACCTGCTCAGGGATTTGGTATTTTTTGGGAGGGAAGACTGGTCGTTTTCTATAGCTACGAAACAGATCTAGGCGATGGCTGGGAAGATCAAGAAGTACATAAAGACCCGGAAGCGGTGCGACAACAAGCCCTACGGATGGGCGCGAATATTGTGCAGTATGCGTTTGGACAGTAGGATTCTATTGTTTAACTTATTTGTGTCATCGAACAAAAACGCTTATTTTTGGGAAGTAGCCAAAACATAATAAGATGTCGGTATTATTAGTAACGCAGGTTGGGATAGAAGAATATTTGGATCAAGAATTTGGTGCAGAAGAAAGACATGAGTATTACAATGGAAAAGTTACTATAATGGCATACGCATCTGAAAATCATGAATTGATTGTAGCAAATGTAGTAGGAGAACTCAGAGGATTCTTGAAAGATAAGCCATATAAAATATACCCGAGTAACAGAATGCTCCATATTCCGACAACTGATCGATTTTACTATGCTGACGCTATGATCGTTAAAGGTAAACCTGAGTTTTTCGACTATAAAAAGAAAATGAAAGCAACCCTCAATCCCTGCACTATCATTGAAGTGCTATCCGAGTCAACAGAAGGCAAAGATAGAGGTGAGAAATGGCAAGGCTATCGTACCATTCCTTCTCTCCAAGAATATGTGCTCATTGCCCAAGATCAAGTTTACGTTGAGATTTTTAGAAAAACGGAAAAAGAAGAACTCTGGCTCAATGAGTTTCACAATGATTTGAACAAAAGCGTGAAAATTGCAGAGCAACTCATTGAGATGAAGGAAATTTATCGAGGGGTAGAGTTTTTGATGGGGGAGGAGTAAACAACTCTATTAGAAAGTTGAGATAAATGGGAGTAAGAATACACATCATTACTGCTTTCCCAGAGCAAAGATATAAATTCGGATACAGGAAAAGCGATTATTTCAATCGGTTGCTTTCTGGAGTACCATACGATTCTAGTGAAATCAGTCAAATTTGTAAGTTATTCGATTTAGATAAATCAGAGCTAGAAAAGTTATGCGGTTCTGATGACCTGAACTTACCTTATGACGATATAGAAAGATGTAACATTCTTATTCAAAACGGCGATCAAGAATCTTTACTAAAAGCTGAGCAGATAAAAGAAGAATACTTATCTACGACTGAAAAACAGCCTACGTGGATAGATATAGAGGGACTGATAGAACTATTTCAGCAGATGAAAGCATCTATCGTTAAGCAACCTTTGTTTTACAAACAAATACGCAAGGGATTTAAGTGGTACAATTATTTTGATACTGAAAATATAAATCTTGCTGCACTAAAATATCCAATTGACCTTCCACAAAACATTCTAGAAGACTTGTTTCAAATAGAAAATCATCTTCAAGAGCTAAAGCAGCTAAGACACGAATACATAATCATGTTCGAAATGTAAATTATTTGCATATGTAATAATGATACGCTAATATTGATTTTAAATTGATGAGTCAAAGAATCCTAAAAATACTTTGCAGTAGGCTTAATTACACATCTCCATGCTCACCGCTGCCGCAGCAACAAATATATTATTTTATCTCTATGCCGGATGGGCAATAGCAGCGATACTGATGCTCGGCTACATACTAAGACGACAAACGATCAGAAAGCTAAAAGTTCGCAATCAAGAACTCCAAGAAGAAAAATCACAAAGTGAATATTTACTGTCCAGTATCTTGCCTTCTGAGGTTATCCGACAATTGAAAAACGACAAGATCGCACGTGCCAAAGCTTACGACAACGTATGTATCTTATTTACTGATTTCCAAGGGTTTAGTCAAATTGCCGAGCAACTGCCACCAGAAGTTCTGGTCGAAGAACTGAGCGATTGTTTTGCTCACTTTGATCAGATCATAGAAAAATATCGCTTACAGAAAATCAAGACCATAGGCGATGCCTATATGTGCATCGGCGGACTCTATACAAAAGGTACAAAACATGTACAGCGCATGACCGCCGCTGCTCTAGAAATTCAAACTTTCCTAGCTCATCGAGCACAGCAGACCGAGTCTAACCATCCGATTTTCAGAGCTAGAATCGGGATGCACATTGGGTCTGTAGTGGCAGGCGTCATCGGGCGAAATCGAATGGCATTTGATGTATGGGGCAATGCTGTCAATATCGCTCAACAAATGGAGCAGCAAGCCGAAGTCGGTACTGTCAATGTTTCCAAAACGACCTATGAAGTGATAAAAGAGCAGTTCGATTGTACCTTTCGAGAGGATATACAACTCAAAAACGGGAAGACCACAGCGATGTATCGAGTGAATGGATTCAAGTAACTGCTAGTCATCAAAATGCCATATCGCCGAACAACTCCTACCGCTGTCATCGTTCTATTCTTGGTAGTGTCACAAATGCGCACCATGATATCTATCCCAGAGCTTCTGCTGCTCTAAATTGTAATGGGCAAAAAAATACTTCAAAGCACCAATATGATTATCTAGCGATTTAGAGAAAGAGAGCGTTTTTCGTACTAATCTTG
>JBCDHX010000191.1:0-9350 GCA_038749535.1 Bacteroidota bacterium | reverse complement strand
TACGTATAAAAACTTATTCTTTTGCGCCTACTTTTCGTTGAAAAGCCTCGCTGACGCTAAGGCGTCGTCTACGTTTTTCGCCTCAATTAGACCCAAAATAATTTAGTTTTTATATACGTACTTCATTATTGAATTTGGTATTACTCCTCTTTCCGCTCCACTGCTGCCAGTTCTCGTTCCAAATGATCGATATACAGGATGCCATTCAGGTGGTCGATCTCATGCTGAAAAATGACAGCGGTAAAATCTTCGATCATCTCAAAATGATGCGTACCATCTAGTTTGTCATATTCGATCAGAATGGCATAAGCGCGTGAGTTGAGCGTATCGCTGCGCTCTGGGATAGACAGACAGCCTTCGCGACAGGTTTGCATCTTTTTGGAGTACTGTTTGATGGTCGGATTGAGGTAGACTTCAAATGGGAAGCCTTCCTTGTCGAATCGCTGAACCCAGATAATTCGTTTCAGAATACCCACCTGCGGCGCTGCAATACCCACGCCCATCGACAGACTATCGCGCACCGTAGTGTAGAGTCTATCTACGAAATGCTGGAGTAAAGGGTCGTTGCTATTCACAGTAACGGTTTCGCTGGGTTGACGCAAAAGGATAGAATCTTCACGATTATTAATTTTGAAAACGCGCATGGGCGAGTCGTTGGACTTGTCTTGAATGAGTTGGGCTTGAGTGGGAGAGAAATTGTTGATTGTTTTTCCAGAGGTCAATTTTGAACCTGTACAGCCTATCAATAAAGCAGCAAGAAGAAAAAAATAGAAGATTGAGTGCATGAAAAAAGTAATTAATAGATAGAGAAAAAGTATGAAATTACGACACTTACTTGCAAAGTACGAATCGTTTCGTATATATTTATAGTACGAAATGATTCGTATAATGAAATAATGATTCGTAGCAATGGCTAAACCAACCAATTCTGAACTCGAAATTTTACAGATACTTTGGCGCGAAAAACAAGCTTCCGTCAAACAAGTACACGAGCAGATAGATGAGCAACGGGAAGAAGACGTAAAGTACACAACCATCCTCAAATTGATGCAAATCATGAATGAAAAAGGACTTGTGAGTCGTGACACTTCCAAACGAACGCATATCTACAAAGCCGAAGTCAGTGAACGAGCGACACAGCAAAATTTGTTGCAACGATTTGTGAATCAAGCTTTTAGCGGATCGACTAAACAGCTAGTCATGCAAGCTTTGGGAACGCAAGAAGCATCCGCAGAAGAATTGCAAGAGATTAAAGCACTCATCGAAAAGATGGAGCGCGAACAGAAAAAGTAGTCAAAATAAACAGAAAAACAACGTATTATGCTTTCTCACTTTCCTGTGATTTCGGATACCCTCATCGCCGCTTTAGGCTGGACTATTGTACACTCTATCTGGCAGATTGCACTCATCGGTAGTATTTATTTTATAGCAGACAGATGGCAGGCTAAAGCGAGTGCCTCCCGTCGATATGTGATGGCAATTGCTGCACTTGTATTGATCGTTGTGAGTACGATAGGGACATTTTGTTGGTTTTTTGAAGGGCAGCAACCGCCGTTGACTGATGTACAGATGACTACTGATAATATAGTGTACTCGTATACGACAGATGTACTAGTTGCTGAGGAAACTTCCTTTTCGTTGGCTCGACTTTGGTTGGATTTAGAAAGCTATTTTCCACTGCTGACCAATATGTGGATGCTCGGTGTTGGTTTATTGCTTTGTCGATTATTATGGAATTATGCAGCCATTTGGCGACTGAGACGTTTTGGGAAATTTGATGTCGATGTAGATTGGCAACAACGTTTTGAGGCACTAAGTAGGAGAATGGTATCATCTCGTGTGGTGCAGCTATTTGAGTCTAGTTTGGTACAAGTGCCGTTGACCATCGGACATCTGAAACCTTTGATTCTGCTGCCAATTGGGACGATCAATCAACTGACCACAGCAGAAGTAGAAGCCATTTTGATACATGAATTGGCACATATCGCCCGACACGATTTTCTCGTCAATTTCTTCCAATCCTTCGTCGAGATTGTACTCTTTTATCATCCCGTCGTTTGGTGGATTTCGGCACATATCCGACGAGAGCGTGAGCATTGTTGTGATGACCGGACACTAGCGATGGGCGTCGATCGCCTCACTTACGCCAAAGCACTATACCAACTACAAAAACAAACCGTAGCCCCTATTTTGGCACTCTCTTTTGCTGCAAAACGTAAACAACTACTGCATCGCATTCAGCGGCTGCTGGGACAGCCGACTACTGCTGTCAGTGGTGTACAACATCGCTGGTGGCTGACGATCTTTGCGATGGCGATTTTTATGGTCGGTAGTGTGAAGGGAGACAGCAGTGATGCTGATTTGATAGTAGAAGAGATACCAGAATCGACTGTAAGTACGCTCATTCCGACATTGGATAACAAAACATTTACGGGTATAAAAGAGACAAAGCAAGCCCCTCAAACTCAAATTGAAAGTGAGCTTTCGACAACCCAAACACTTGATGACGCTCCACTTTCTACTGCGCCGCCAAATGTTGTAGAATCATTCCCTGGAACGACAGCTTTTGCCGATTGGGAAGAAGAAATAGAGATGATAGATGCTGTCATTTCATCGGCTAAAACGAAGCCTGCTCCATCTGATTTTATGAAAGAATTGCGGCGACAATTGCTACAAGATGCACTGATAAAAGACATAGAAAACTATACGCTCGACTGGACGCATCGACGCCTCAAAGTCAATGGTCAATTACAATCTGCTGTGCTCCAAAAGCGCTATCAACAACTGATCGAAAAACACCGAAAAGCACCATTGACCAAGAAAGATAAAGTGCGTATTAATGTGCGCCCCGACTTACAAGAAATCTTTTTTGACTTCAAAGAAAATGGCGGTATTTTCAGAAATGAAAGCCTGTTGCCCAATCGATTATTGGAGCAACT
This sequence comes from Bacteroidota bacterium, assembly GCA_038749535.1. Classification (GTDB taxonomy): domain Bacteria; phylum Bacteroidota; class Bacteroidia; order Chitinophagales; family Saprospiraceae; genus JAAUTG01. Next base: position 6,411 of record JBCDHX010000191.1, on the reverse strand, counting down.
ATATACAGCGGAAAAAGTAGTAGCAGAGGCAGACGACGAAGATTTGATAAGTCTACAACGCTCAAAAGTTATTCGAAAAATTGATAAGGAACTGCGCAAAGATGGTATCGTTAAGAAAAAGTGGAAATACACCTTTGAGCTGAATGCACGGACGCGACAGTTATTGATCGACGGTATGGAGCAGCCGCTAAATTGGCAGCGAAAATATGAGCGGATGCTACGCGCATCGACGACTTATGATTTGTCTTGGGATTTTGTTTTTGGATACACAAAGAGCGAGCTGTCTATTCAGCAAAGTAGCCTTAGCAATTATAGCAAAAATCCACATCGGACTTATGGCAAAGCTGCTGCACAACAGCCTGATTACATTTTCGATAATGGTGTGCTTTTGACACAACTGAACCGCCTGCTTCGGCGCGATAAATTGCTTGACCATACAAAGAGCTATACATTCAAAATAGACGACAATCGACTGTCTATCAATGATATACCACAAGATGCTGAGTGGCAATGGAAGTACGAACAATTCATCCGCGATCAAGCTGCTGTGCCTTTAGCAGATACTTTTCATTTTACGTTAGAGCACAACATTGATGGGGAGACGAATTTCATTTTGACGGACAATTAATTAGGTAGCCAATAGCTGTTAGCTGTGACAGCAGACAGATTGCCTTCAGCTAGTTTAGTCGTAAAATCAGCGGAGAGACGACCTCTATTTACTACACAATTTTTTCACTTTATAAACAATCAAAGTCTATGAAACACTCAATAGGACTACTGGCATCGCTATTCCTTTTTTTAGCAAGCAACATCAATGCACAAACCAATTTACCGCTTATTCGCTCCAATGTGGAACTGATTGACATTCGCAATGGCGATGACTTTTCGGCGCAAAACTGGTCGCTTGTTTATGATCTCAAACCCGATGTGTATACGACCAATAAGATCGGCGAACGCGTGACGTTTTATACTGATTTGGATTCTATCAGTTGCATCATTCATCCTGATTCAGTCTATGATTTTGTGATTTTGCACAATGGCAAAGACTCCGCTTTCACACAGATCCGCTATCAAAAAAGTTATTTGGATATACTGAAAGAAGCAGAAGCGTACGACTCAAAAGTGGACGTCGCCATTCCTCAATTTACGTATCAGTCGGCAAATGTAGCGGAGTTGAAAGCCTTTCGAGCAGCGTTCAATCTTGACTCCATCGCTGGGCAAGGCAACGAGATTTCTAAGATTATTAATTTGATGAATTGGGTGCATGATCTTGTCCCTCACGATGGACAGCACGAAAATCCGGTTGTCAAAAATGCCATGAGCATGATAAAAGAGTGCAAACGGGACGAGCGCGGACTCAACTGCCGAGGGCTAGCGACCGTCCTGAATGAAGCTTATTTGTCCATGGGGATTCCTTCGCGCCACATCACTTGTATGCCCAAAGATTCCGTGTTCAATGACTGTCACGTCATCAATATGGTGTATTCCAGCGAACTAGAGAAATGGGTATGGATGGATCCGACGCACGCCGCTTATGTGATGGATGAGACCGGACAACTACTCGATCCTTTTGAAGTGCGCGAACGACTCATCAAAGATCAGCCACTCATCTTGAATCCCAATGCCAATTGGAATCGACGCGCCTCGACACTCAAAGAAAACTATTTGGAGCATTACATGGCGAAAAACTTATATCGTTTTGAAACGCCTTTGGAGAGCCGATATAATTATGAAACCGCTCAAAAGGACAGGACGGTCACCTATGTAGAACTGGTGCCGCTGGATGGCTATCAGCTTGACAAACGCAGCGAACAGTATTATGAGAAGAGTAACACGACCGCAGTACAGTATCAAACCAATTATCCGGAGGTCTTTTGGGCAAAACCGGAATAGGTTCTAAAATGACAAAAGCCCTTTGAACATTTGCTCAAAGGGCTTTTTGATCCTTTTGTGATAGCTCTGACATTAGCTATTCACGCGATAAATTACTTTACCGTTATTCAATCGGTTTTCAATATCAGAACGGCTATTGACATAAGTATAGCGACCATTGAAATCGCGACTTGGCTTTTCACCGACGATGTAGTGCTTCACGTTCAAATCTTCGGAAGCGTTGATGACCACCTGATCAGATACTCTCATCTTCTGATCTTTGATGTCTTTGTCCATGTAGTTTAGCGTTGAAATAACATATAAGTTATTATCTACAGCATAAATTTCTTGAATATTGATGTCAGCAGCCTGACCTTGCACTTCTGTCTCTACGACAATGTTACGCTCTACTTTTTCACCGCTATTTGGCATATCAAAGTCGATCACTGGTACTTCGATTTCTTCTTCTTCCATAACCACGACCAATTTAGGTACTTCTACTGTTTTTGTTGTGGTTCGGACATCTACATCTGCCCAGTTAACATCATATTTTGGCATCTGTCCTTCTGTTACATCTACGTCCACTTCTGGCATTTCTGCTTCTTGCGTCTGATCTACATCACAACTCCACAGGCATAAAGAGAATGAAAGAAATAGGAATAAAAATCTCATTGTTCAATTATTTTAATTAAAGTCTTATTTATCGTGAATGACATATAAATAACCTGTCACTCAATCCGTAAATAAAACTCTATACACGCTTTCATGTTCGATTTGGCAAGTTGGACGCACCTGCTTGTGATGTTGCATATATTTTAGACTTGTTATGCCGCATCTTGATTGACTACATCGGACAAATTTTATTCTGTTCTGCGTTAAAATTTTAGTCGTAGCTAGGCTATGCTGAAAAATTTTGCCTTGTCCAAAATAAAATTTGCTTCGCTTCGCCCTAATCAGCTACGACATAACAAGTCTATTAAAAAAGCCCCTCGCAAAAGACGAGAGGCTTCTATATTTAATAAACATATTTATTTTTCAAACAGTTAGCCGCTAGCGATGAGTCATCAGCTACTCAGTAAAAAAGATATAGCAAATTCTCAGGATTTACTTTGATCAAATCACTGAACAGCTAAAAGCTAACGGCTAGTAGCTCAGAGCTCTTTTAATTTTCATTGACCTCACTAATCAAATCCGCCACATCACTTCCACCTTCATTCCAAGGCTCTTTCTTAAAAGTCAAACCCATATAGTCGGTATGTACATAAATGGTATCTCCTGTCGCGAATTCCATAGAGAGGATACGCTTAGAAACTTCGTTGACTAGCTCTTTCTGTAAGACCCGCTTCATTGGTCGTGCACCAAACTGTGGATCATAACCTAAATCTGCCAACAAGTTTTTCGCTCGATCGCTGACCTTCATGATGATACCTTGCTTCGCTAGCATCTTCTCTACTGAACCCAACAACAAGACCAAAATCTTCTTGATTTCTTCTTTTGTCAGTGGTAAGAACATGATCTTTTCGTCGATACGATTTAGGAATTCCGGTCGTAGATTTTCTGTCAGTAAATCAAAAACTTCGCCACGCGTTGTTTCCAAAATCTCTGTGCGGTGCTTATCACCCACTTCTTCCAAATCCTCAAAGTTCTCCAAAATGATGTTGGAACCCATATTGGACGTCATGATGATAATGGTATTTTTGAAATTGGCAACGCGACCTTTGTTATCTGTCAAGCGACCATCATCCAATACTTGCAACAAAATATTGAAGGTATCTGAATGCGCTTTTTCGATCTCGTCGAGTAGCACGATAGAGTAGGGCTTGCGACGAACGGCTTCTGTCAACTGACCGCCTTCATCATAGCCCACATAACCTGGAGGCGCACCGACTAGTCGTGACACTGTATGCTTCTCCTGGTACTCACTCATGTCGATGCGTGTGATGGCACGCTCATCATTGAAAAGCACTTCCGCCAATGCTTTTGCCAACTCAGTTTTACCAACTCCTGTAGGGCCTAGAAAAATGAATGATCCAATCGGCTTATTCGGATCTTGCAGTCCGGCGCGACTTCTACGCACCGCATCAGCTACAGCTTCTACGGCTTCATGCTGCCCAATGACGCGCTTGCCAAGTTCATCTTCTAGCTTCAACAATTTTTCGCGCTCGCTTTGCATCATGCGTGTGATTGGAATACCTGTCCATCGACTGATGACGCCCGCAATGTCTTCGGCAGTCACCTCCTCGTTGGTGAAGCGTTTCTCTTCTGGTAGCTGATCGAGTTTTTCTTCTGCTACTTTTAGCATCGCTTCTTGCTCTTGTAATTGTCCATAGCGGATCTTAGCCACTTCTTCGAAGTTACTTTCGCGTTCCGCTCTGTCGGCTTGCATCTCTAGCTCTTCGATGCGTTTTTTGATTGACTGAATGGTATCGACGATCTCTTTTTCGCTCTTCCAAGTCGCCGTGATACCATCGAGTTCTTCACGAGCATTCGCGATTTGCTCAGTGATGACTTTGAGTTTGCGATCATTTTTCTCCCGCTTGATGGCTTCACGCTCGATTTCCAATTGACGTACTTTGCGTTGCATCTCATCAATTTCGTCCGGCACAGAATCCAACTCCAATCGCAACTTTGCTGCTGCCTCGTCAATCAAATCAATCGCTTTATCCGGCAGCTTTCGATCGGCAATGTATCGCTTCGATAACTCCGCTGCTGCGACCAAGGCTTCATCCAAAATCTCAATCTTATGATAGACCTCGTACTTCTCTTGCAAGCCTCGTAAAATAGAAATCGTGTCTTCTATGCTCGGCTCATCAATCAATACTGTCTGGAATCGGCGCACCAACGCTTTGTCTTTCTCAAAGTACTTTTGATACTCATCCAAAGTCGTTGCACCTATCGTCCGCATTTCGCCTCTTGCCAAAACTGGCTTCAAAATATTAGCAGCATCCATCGCGCCATTGCCGCCACCAGCACCGATCAAAGTATGAATCTCGTCTATGAACAAGACAATCTCGCCATTGCTTTCCGTCACTTCTTTGACGACACCTTTGAGTCGTTCCTCAAATTCTCCTTTGTATTTCGCACCTGCGATCAATGCGGCAATATCTAAGGTAAAAATGCGCTTGCTCAACAAGCCTTCAGGTACATCTCCTTTGACGATTCGCCAAGCAATCCCTTCTACAATCGCCGTCTTACCGACGCCAGGCTCACCGATCAGAATCGGGTTGTTTTTCTTGCGTCGAGACAAAATGTGCAGCACTCGACGAATCTCTTCATCTCGCCCGATGATGGGATCAAGCTTTCCACTCTCCGCTCGCTCATTCAAGTTGATGGCGAATTTGTTCAGTGCATTGTAAGCATCTTCTGCACTTTGGCTGTCGACCTTTCTACCTTTCCGCAGTTCGGTAATCGCAGCGCGAAAGTCCTTTTCCGTTGCGCCCATTTCTTTCAAAATACGTGCGCCCTTATCTTTCCCTTTGATGATTCCCAAAAGTATCAGCTCCACCGAAATATACTCATCTCCAAAGTCCTTAAGCATCTTTTTAGCTGCTGCCAATGCTTTATTCGCATCGCTGGTCAGGTACTGCTTGTCTGCACCTTCCACTTTCGGGTAGGTTTGGATGGCTTCATTTAGCTTATTCTTTAAAGTCGGAATGATGACGCCGACTTTCTTGAGCAAGAATTCCGCTGTGCTCTCGTCCGTTTCGAGTATCCCTCGAATCAAGTGTGGTGTGTCCACACTCTGTTGCTCGTAGCCTCCGGCGACCTGCTGTGCCTTCACAATGGACTCTTGCGCTTTTATCGTGAAATTATCGTATGTCATATTTATTCAATTGGCAATTAACAATGAGCAATGAACTACTTCAATAGTTACTTTGCTTCATGCTAAAAGTCTGATTTTTCAAATGTTTTTCTGTTGTCCTGCAACTTCTCGTTGCCGGATAACTCGATTGTAAAACGAAGTCAATCTACTTAATTCACCTCGCTTTTCCATCCTTTATATTGCAAATTGTTTTCCAATCTGGATGATCGGAATTTTTGGCAGGCAGTTTTGGTTTTGGGTGTCTTTTTGGCAGCATGAAAAGCTTTATTAGAACATCTGAGAGTGGATTTAGAAAGAGGATACGTTGCTCTACTTCTACATTCAGCGTTCCCTATTGGATATTCGATATTCAGGAAGCAAAATCAATACTTTTTTTTCAAATCAGCATCCGTATAAATATCTTCTCTTTCGTCTTGCAAATAGTCAAAAGCGCCGCCATTGTCGAGAAGCTTTAGCATTTCTTGCTGATCTATATCCTCTTCTACTAAATCTATCATCGAATAATCAACCTCTTCTGCTTGCTTTGCAGCGTAGGCTAAGGCTTGTCGAATGTCTTCTGCCTCTAAGAGCTTGTTGGGAAATTGAAAATTCGGCTACACTCGCAAAATTTTATCTTGCTCTGCGTTGCCCATCGCTCATTTAGCGAAGGCTATAATCGCTCTTCGCGTCTTGATCAAAATAAAATTTTGTGTCGTTCGCTCAAATCACAAATCCCC
>JBCDHX010000190.1:0-9382 GCA_038749535.1 Bacteroidota bacterium | reverse complement strand
TTAGGGCGAAGCGAAGCAAATTTTATTTTGGACAAGGCAAAATTTTTCGGCATAGCCTAGCTACGACTAAAAATTTTAACGCAGAACAGAATAAAATTTGTCCGATGTAGTCAATCAAGATGCGGCATAACAAGTCTATTAGCAATTTGCTGAATTGATTAATTGAAGAACTGATAATACGTGTTTCTCATCTATAAACGAAATTCTCGTTTAGATTGGAATAATCAATTCAACAGTTCAGCAGTTCTTCAAAAAATAAAAAATGGATACTAGAATTACCTACGCCCTCATCTTCATCGGCATCCTTATAGCAACTATCATCGTAGCCTATATTGTGGATCGGATATTCAAAAAAATTATCCGAAAGTCGACGGAGACGATGAAAACCAATCCGACTAATTATCTCTTTCTGCGCCACATTGTTACGGCAGTGATTTATATTCTTGGCTTCGGCATTGCGGTGTCACAAGTACCGAGTTTAAAGACCTTGGCAGCCTCCATGTTGGCAGGTGCGGGTATTTTGGCAGTGGCGATTGGGTTTGCCTCTCAGGCGGCATTGAGCAATGTGATTAGTGGATTGTTCATCATTATTTTCAAGCCTTTTCGAGTCAATGATCGTCTGGCAGTAGGGACGGACAGTGGTATTGTAGAAGACATAACTTTACGACATACCGTCATTCGTAATTTTCAGAATGAGCGCGTCATCATCCCCAATTCCATCATCAGCGATCAAGTCCTCATCAACTCCAATCTAGTCGATGACCACGTCTGCCGATGGCTGGAGATAGGCATTAGTTACGATAGTGATATTGATCTAGCGAAGTCGATCATGGCAGATGAAGCGCGTCAGCATCCGCTCTATTATGACGTACGGACAGAAGAGCAAATCGAAAGTGGGACACCTGAAGTGACGGTGCGTGTTTTAGGTCTAGGAGATTCCTCTGTTAATCTGCGCGCTTGGGTTTGGGCACGGACTGCTGCAGACGGTTTTTTGATGAGCTGCGACTTATATGAAAGCGTCAAAAAGCGATTTGATCGCGAAGGTATAGAAATTCCGTTCCCACATCGGACATTGGTGTATAAGGATGGGCAACCGAAAGGATAGGAGCGTACCTATCTACATCTACTTTTGACTACAAACGAAAAAAATGGCAAATACACAATCCATGTATTTGCCATTTTCGTCTGAACGCCCTTCTATCTAGACCAAGATCCGAATCGGATCTTGCAATATATCTTTAAAGGCATTCAAAAATTGTGCACCGCTTGCGCCATCCACCACTCTATGATCGCAAGACAAGGTCACTTTCATTTGCTTACCCGGCACGACTTCCCCGTTCTTCACGACTGGCTTGTCGATAATGCCGCCAACTGCCAAAATACAAGCATCTGGTGGATTGATGATGGCTGTAAATTCTTCGATACCAAACATTCCTAAGTTAGAAATCGTGAAAGTATTGCCCTGCATCTCTTGTGGCTGCAATTTGCGTTTTTTCGCGCGACCTGCCATCTCCTTCACTTCCGTATTGATCTGCGACAAAGTCTTCATATCTGCATGACGCACCACAGGTACGAGTAGTCCATCTTCTACGGCTACGGCTACGCCTACATTAATATTGCGATTTTCGCGGATGTGGTCGCCCATCCAAGACGAGTTGATCGTCGGATGCAAGCGCAAGGCGGCTGCAGCTGCTTTGATGACCAAATCATTGAAAGAGATTTTGACTGGCGATACTTCATTGAGCTGCTTGCGGAGCTTGATTGCATTGCTCATATCAATCTCTACCGTCAGATAGAAGTGAGGCGCGGTGAATTTACTTTCGCCTAGTCGACGCGCGATCACTTTGCGCATCTGAGAAACTGGCGTGTCAGTATAGTTATTGTCTCCTGAGTTGAAGCTAAATGGCACAACTGTCGGAGCTTCTGGTGCAGGTGCTGCTTCTTTGACAGCCGGTACGTTGGGCGTCACCATAGGCGCAGTAGCTGGAGCGGCTGGTGCCGGAGCTGTAGCTGGTGTACTGCCTTGTTGTTCCATAGCGGCTTCTACATCGCGTTTGACGATGCGACCGTTGTCGCCGCTACCACTGAGATTGGCTAAGTCGATGCCTGCATCCTTTGCCATGCTCTTAGCGAGTGGCGATGCTTTGATGCGGCTGTCGCTATCTGACTTAGGAGCTTCTGAGCTGGATTGTGCTTTGGGTGCAGCGGCTGGTTCGTTAGCCGCTTCTGCTTTGGCATCACTGCTCTCCGCTTCTCCATTGCTAGCTGCTCCACCTTGTGCGGCTACTGCTGCTTTCCAGTCTTCGCCTTCTTCCCCTATCACTGCGATCACAGAGTCAATCGGCACAGCGCCTCCTTCTACTGCAATATGTAACAATACGCCATCTGCAGGACTATCAAAGTCCATCGTAGCTTTATCGGTTTCTATTTCTGCCAATAGCTCTCCAGTCTCTACTTCGTCGCCGACTTGCTTATGCCATTCTACTAAATTTCCTTCTTCCATGGTATCGCTGAGGCGCGGCATGGTGATGACTTCTGCCATGATTTGTTCGTTTTTAACTTGATTCTAGGTTGCAAAAATGCAATATTTTGCGACTATATAAAAAGGAAACAACTTGAATTGATGACCTTTTTGAGCAAGAACAGCTTTTTGGGGAATGTGTTTTTACTTCGCGCTAACTTTTCCTATTCTTGAGGCGTTTTTGTCTAATTGTGCAAAACGTAAAGAGACACACCACTTATGCGTCAAATTCTTTGGGTCATAATTATTGTCAGCATCTGCTACCAATGCGCCACTGTCGGCTCATTAGGTGGCGGACCACGCGATGAGCGCGCACCACAATTGGATACACTCTACTCGACACCCAATATGCTGACGAATTTCACGGTTCAGGACATTACTTTGGCTTTCGATGAGTGGATCAAACTAGAAAATGTCTTTACACAGATTGTCATCTCGCCGCCCATAGAGCCGCTACCGGAATTTAAGATACAGAAGAAGAGTGTGGTCATTGAGTTTGAGGAAGGAACAGAACTACGCGAAAATGCGACCTACACGATCAACTTTGGAGAAGCCGTCAAGGACTTGACAGAAAGTAATCCGGCGGAAGATTTGCGATTTGTGTTCTCGACGGGTGATTTTATTGATTCGCTGACCGTGAGTGGTACAGTGCGCGATCTGATGGAAGGAGAGGCGGTAGAAGATGCGCTGGTGATGCTGTACGACAATCTGGCGGATAGTGTGGTGCGGACGGAGCGACCTTTTTATTTTGCGAGAACGGACGAAAGCGGCAGTTATCAAATCCAGAATGTACGCGCCGATACGTTTAAAGTATTTGTGCTAAAAGAGGACATCGGCAACTATTTGTATGACTCGGATTTGGAGTTTATTGGTTTTCCAGATAGCCTATTGGTCTTGGATACGCAGAGTGTTCAAAATTATGATTTTATCATTTTTCAGGAAGAGCCGGATTTGTTTTTGCAGCGTACAGACACGACTGCTTATGGACTTGCCAATTTGATTTTTAACAAAAAACCACGCGATCTCGACTTTCAGTACGAAGCGATTTTTGATGAATTGTATTTTAATTACGAGAGTGATAGTTTGCGGCTTTGGTACGACATTACCGATTCGGTGGGTCAGTTCATCGTCCGTCAGGATACTTTGATGAGTGACACTCTGATACTGACGAGTGCTAGAAGAGCTGCTTTTTTGGCGTCTGCCAGTTTGGGATTGCTCACACCCAAAAGTAGCATCCGCCAAAATCCAGTACGTCCGCTTGCGCTGACCTTTCAGCGTCCGCTTGCCACCATTGACAGCACATTAATTAATGTCTACGCAGATACAACAAAAACCCCCGCCAATGCCCGCCACGAAATAGACACCACTAACATTCGCAATCTGCGCGTTAGAGTGGCTTGGCAAGAAATGATTCCTTATGAGGTGGTCATTCTTCCCAATGCCATCACAGATATATATGGTATACGTAACCAAGATACCATTCAGCAAGCTGTCACTGTGCAGTCGAGCGAAGATTTTGGTAGCCTGATACTGACAGTGACTGATCTGGATAGTACACAGCAATATGTAGTGAAAGTAGGTACAAGCGGTGCGCCGCCGATAGGAGAGTTTGTCGTCAGCGATGTCAGCGAATGGCAGCAAACGTTTACCGCCATACCAACTGGAAAATACGAAGTAGAAATCGTAAGCGACCACAATCGAAATGGACGTTGGGATACAGGCAGCTATCAGCTGAGAACCAAAGCAGAACCTATTTTTAGTCAGACTTTAGAACAGTTGCGACCGAGTTGGGACTTGGAGGCGGAAGTCAAATTGCAGACACCTAACGAATAATTACAATCTTCTCAATCAACACCTAAACGTGAAAAAACACCGCTACGCCATCAATAGCATTTTTTTTATCAATGGATTCGTTTTTGCGAACTGGGCAGCGCGGATTCCATTGATTCAAGAAATGTTCAGCATTACTCATAAAGAGCTGGGATTTGTTTTATTGAGTGCTTCGTTAGGCGCACTTTTGGCGATGCCATTTACAGGTTGGTTGATTACTAAGCAAGGTAGTCGACGCATCACACAGACGGCAGCGATTTTGTACCTAATCATCGTTCCTTTTTTACCGCTCATGCCGATCTATCAGGTGCTGATGGGCTTTTTCTTTTTGATGGGGATGTTCACTGGAACGCTAGATGTCGCTATGAATGCGCAAGCGGTCATCGTAGAGCAGCTATATCGCCGTCCGATTATGTCCTTTTTTCACGCGCTATTTAGCGCAGGAATGATGATAGGAGCAGGAGCAGGTGCTTTATTTTCCTATCTCGATTTTTCACTCTTTGCACACTTTGCTACGGTAGTCGGTTTGGCTTTGGCATTACTTTTACCTCAACTCCGCCATTTTGTAGCTGATCCACCGAGCGAAGGAGAAGAAGACAACACTTTTTTCAGGTTACCTAAAGCTTCTTTGATCGGTATTGGGTTGATTGCATTTTGTTGTATGCTAGGCGAAGGTGCGATGTCGGACTGGAGTAGCAATTATATGACGCGTATCGTCAGGACTGCCAAAAGTACGGCTCCTATTGCTTTATTTGCGTTTTCTCTCGCTATGATGATTGGGCGATTTGTAGGAGACCGAGCGCGGACGGAACTGGGCGACAATAAACTATTACTTTTAGGCGGTGGATTGTCCATTTTGGGAATTTCGACGATTATTTTTTCGCCTTTTCTAGTCTTGACAATTGCCGGATTTTTTTTGGTCGGTTTGGGTTTGTCTACTATCGTTCCGATTGCGTATAGTCAAGCAGGAAGTACGCCGGGACTGGCGCCGGGCGTAGGTATCGGGATGGTGACGACGATTGGGTATGCTGGATTTTTGTTTGGTCCACCTGTCATCGGTTTTGTTGCAGATGCTTACGATCTACGGATTGCTTTCTTGTTTATTTTGGGGCTTTTTGGGTTGATGACTGTCTTGGTTTTGCGACAGTTGAGCACACAAAAAAAGCCAGACTGACGAACAGTCCAGCTTTGTTGTAGCGGTAGATGTACTTTAGTTGCTATGGTATGCCCTACGCGCGCTCACGATGGCGCTCGTTGTACATACGTTGTAGTTTTTTCCTAGCGAAGAAAATACGACTCTTGATCGTACCGAGCGGTGCTTCTAACTTCTCCGCGATTTCATCATATTTGAAACCTTCGTAAGCCATCCAAAATGGCACACGGAAATCATCCGGCAATGCAGCTACCATTTTCAACAATTCGTTATAAGCTACATTGTGCTCGCCATCATTATCGACGACAGAGTCACCGGAGTTGATGTAATAATTATTAGGCGTTTGATCTAAAAGGACACCACGGCGTACCTTCTTCCGGTAATTATTGATGAATATGTTTCGCATGATGGTCACCGCCCAAGCCTTAAAATTAGTATTGGGACGATATTTATCTGCGTTGTTGATGATTCTTAATGCTGTGTCTTGATACAAGTCCTCTGCGTCTACACTATTGCCGGTCAGCTTTAGTGAGAAAGCACGCAAAGACTGACTGATTCCTTGAAGTTGGTCGTATATTTGACTTTGCAGTGAAATGGTCATAATCAAGTGAATTTAAATTGTTTGCTGTTCGGATGACTGTTTACGCACTAAAATTTACACGAAATTAAAAGTACACAAAAGGATTCACAAACAGCTTAAATAGTTGTACAGCGCTTTTCATAACAACAACTCAATAACAACTAATGATCGTTTCTGTAAATTATAATGACATCGTTTTGATAATATAATTTACATTTTAAATCATTACTTAACCATTAATCTGTCGTTTAAATGAACTGTACAGTTTGTATTCCTTCAAATACCGTACCAAAAATACTAAAAGGGTACGATTTTGTGCTATTTGTAAATAATTTTTACAAAAGTACGCTATTTAGTCCTCATTGTCAAGCAAAACGAGCATTATTAGCAGTACGAGTACTGATATTTTTTATAAAAACCATGGAAATGTAAAAACTATTTACATTCAGAGCCTGTTAGTTGGATGTTCTTTATTAAGCAAGCAAGAGACGTTTTTCGCAAAGCATTTTTATTTACTAGTCGAAAACAAGCCGTGAGTTATGCAGGAGAGTCCATCCATCTATTTACCGCAGAATATTCGTTTCCTCAGAAAGCAAAGAGGTTTAAGTCAAGGCGAATTGGCAGAAAAAGTAGGTCTGAACCGTGGAAATATCGCTTCTTACGAAAAGGGTGTAGCAGAGCCTAAACTGAGTAATTTGGTCAAACTAGCACACTTATTCCGCGTTTCTCTTTGCGACATCACAGAAAGCGACTTACAGCAGTCTCCTGAACGTATTGTCAATGGTTCTGCCGACTCAGAAATCATTGACGCGCTAGCTTTTCACGCTGATGAGCAAACCGTCAATCACCATCTCAGCAAAGCTGAAGAGCTACAAACAGTAGTGAGCAGCTTGTACCACTGTCACTGTTTCAAATTGAAAAACATAGAGACGAAGGATAAGAATATCCAAGTTTTGGTGAGTAACTTCGAGCAATTGTACGAAGTGACACATGATTTGCTAGACTCTCATCGTGAGCTGTTGTCTTTAGTCAAAGTGCAAGAACACGCCATCCCCGCTTCTGCTTAACCAACTCCATTTACAGTCAATTTGTCAGGTCAAACTGTCTCCAAAGTTCCAAACCTGGCGTTTTGGCAGCCAATTCTATTTTATCTCCTTTCATATCTGGGTAATAAAAGACCAATCGAGCAGCATGAAGTAAAATGGTATTATTATCCAATTCTTCGCGACCACCGTATTTTTGATCTCCTACTATCGGACAGCCGATATGTGCTAACTGCGCCCGTATCTGATGAAACTTTCCCGTTGAAGGTTGGATCTTTAGCAGATGATAGTTGTTTTTACTATTCAGTAGCCGGTAAGAGAGTGTGACGCGTTGGCTACTTTGCTGTTGATTGCTGTGTATAATGGCTCGTTTATTTAGTTGATCTTTCTCCAAAAAATGGACGAGTTTGTCTTGCTTCTTTTTCGGTTGCTGACTCACTACTGCTAAGTAGGTTTTCTCGACTTCCCGCTCTGCAAACTGCACATTTAGCCTCCTCAATGCACTTTTTCTTTTGGCGACCAGTAGCACACCCGATGTCACTCTATCCAGCCGATGTACAATACCGACATAAGGATTTTTATATTGCTGACTCAAATAATCACGTACCCAGCTTTCAATCGTCTCGTCTGTTCTGCCATGCGCTTCCACTACCCAGCCGCTAGGTTTGTCGATCGCTAGCCAATGTTTGTGTTCTTGGATGATAGTGGGTTTCATTTTTTAGCTATTAGCGATGAGCCATTAGCTGTTAGCCATTCAGCAACTTACAGCTTAGATTTGTCTGGAAATATTAATAATTTCTGCCTCCACGCTTTACTAATAGGCAAAACGGGAGGCAAGAAATAATACTGTTGTTTTCGGTGGACGAATAACCTCGAATCTATGACAGCCAAGAATGATCTGTAAATTTTAACGGAAAGGCGTTCGCACTCGCGCATCGCCTTTCACCCATCACTTTTAGATACCCATAATCTTACGATTTGTCTCCTCATCCGCGCCACCTCCAGCAAAATCGTCAAACGTTTTTGTTGTCACTTCGATGATGTGGTCAGCGATGAAAGGCGCGCCCTCTGCTGCTCCTTGCTCTGGTGATTTGATGAAACACTCCCACTCCATGACTGCCCAGCCGTCGTAGCCGTATTTGGACAGTTTGGTGAAAATGGATTTGAAGTCGACTTGACCATCACCCAGCGAACGGAAGCGACCCGGACGATCTTGCCAATCGGCATAGCCGCCATAGACACCGGCACGACCATTCGGTACAAACTCCGCATCTTTGACATGAAACATTTTGATGTGCTCGTGATAGATGTCGATATGCTGCAAATAGTCCATCTGCTGCAAAATGTAGTGGCTCGGGTCGTAGAGCATATTGGCGCGTGGATGATTGTTGGTCGCTTCCAAGAAGCGTTCAAATGTCAATCCGTCGTGTAAATCTTCGCCTGGATGGATTTCATAACACACATCGACTCCGGCTTCATCAAACGCATTCAAAATCGGAGTCCATCGCTTTGCCAATTCTTTGAACGCCATATCTACCAATCCGGCAGGACGCTGCGGCCAAGGATACATCGTATGCCAAATCAGTGCTCCAGAAAAAGTCGCATGAGCAGTCAGTTCTAAGTTTTGACTGGCTTTGGCAGCATACATCAATTGCTGTACTGCCCACTCTTGACGTGCTTTGGGATTCCCTCGCACTTCTTCCGGCGCGAATACATCAAAACCGACATCATAAGCTGGATTGACAGCGACCAATTGGCCCTGTAGATGAGTCGACAGTTCGGTGACTTCTACACCGATTTCTGCCAGTCGACCTTTGAGATCGTCACAGTAGTCTTTGCTTTCTGCGGCTTGTTTTAGATCAATGGCGCGACCATCCCATGAAGGAATCTGTACACCTTTATAGCCTAAATTGGCAGCCCACTGACAGATACTGTCCAAATCATTGAATGGGGCTTCGTCGCCCATAAATTGAGCTAAGAAAATAGCTGGTCCTTTAATCGTTTTCATTTTTCTTTAAGATGTTAGACGATAGACATTAGACAAGTCTAACGTCTATCCTAAAAGTTTGAAGTCGGAATATAATGCGAGAATTTTAGAATTGGGTGGAATGGAGGGGAGAAATTGAGTGATTTACTCAC
Organism: Bacteroidota bacterium; assembly: GCA_038749535.1. GTDB lineage: Bacteria > Bacteroidota > Bacteroidia > Chitinophagales > Saprospiraceae > JAAUTG01. The sequence goes on along the minus strand of JBCDHX010000190.1, from coordinate 116 downwards.
TCTAGGTGACAAAACTTTCCTGCAAGCGAAAAGCATGATCGACCTTGTCGAGTAAGGCTTGAATTGGTCTGAAAAGCTGCCTCAAGTAGTTTTCATCTTGATGAAATCGTCGAATC
>JBCDHX010000189.1:0-9519 GCA_038749535.1 Bacteroidota bacterium | reverse complement strand
TTGGGGCAATGCCAAAATGAATAGCCCGTCGGCTTTGCCTGTCCCGACTCTCGGGGAGACAAATACCATGCTCATGTCGCTGAAAAATTGAATCATTTGATAAATCAAAGAGCAAAAAGGAATTTGATGCGTTTGCCCTACCAAAAAATAGCTTATTTCTAGGTCAGAAAGGTCTTTAACATATTACGATCAGGAATATACAACAAGTAAATTTAATGTATATGTTAATTATGAGTATTGTAACTCATTCTGTTTGAGTAGGTTATAAGCTCCAGAAATCGCTTTTCGTTTAAACTTCATATTGTAAAAATGGATATATATTATTTGTTTTAAGTTTTTGCAAGTCACTGATAATGAATGAGTTGACTTTGCTGTGATGTAAAAAATGTCACAAAGAAGCATATCAAAAAAATAGCAATAACGAATTGTTAAATTCTTAATATCTTACTTCTGACCGTTAGCTGACAAAACTTTTGTTATAACTATCTGACTATCAATAGAATGAGAGAAGTAAGGGTCTAAGTTGCTGTCTAAAAAGTGAGCACTGTGTTGTCGAACGTACTCGGAGCATAGCGAAGAGCAATAGTCCAGTGGACTATTAGTGAGATCAACCGCGAAGCGGGCTTACCGGATTTACATCAAAAGAGGTAATCTTGTCGCTGTCTAAAAAGTGAGCACTGCGACCAGTAAAAAAGGCGATCCACATACATGGATCGCCTTTTTTGCGTTTGGGACGTTATTATCTTCTACTCACTCACCTTCCCTCGAATATTCCAATTGACGCTTTCCGGTGTAGTCGCTGAAAAAGATTGCCAGTTCGGGTCATCGGCGCGGAATAGCCAGTCGCCATCTTGCTGATTGGGACCTTCGTCGCAGCCGATAGAACGCTGTGTAGCTGTATGTAGAACTTTGACGGCTAGCCATAGATCATCACCTGTGATTTCGATAGGTGTCGCGATACTGTGGTCGTTCCAGTCGGGTAGAGACAAGCCACTGATTTTCGCGCTATATAGCTGTGCGCCGGGTGTAGTCGCCGTCCCTTCTCCGTAGACTAAGACTTCTACGGTCTCCGGTTCTTCTCCGGCATAGAAAGTGATTTCTTCCAAAAACTGACCGACGTAGTCCGCTAGTTCTTCCTCTCCAAAACGGACGGCAAAAGTGTGTTCTCCAAAGGGTAAAACAGGTCCTGAGAATGGAGCACCGTCGTAGTTGAGGGTATTGGATAGTTGGGTTTCGTTGTCGTCTTCGCAAGCGGTAAATAGGCAGATCGACATAGCCAATAGCAATAGACTGAATACTGTTTTCATCGTTATTTCAAATTTTTTCAACCAAATAATTTCTTCTATGACAAGATAATTGACGAAGGGTTGTTGGGCAAGTGTCAGTACTTTAAAGTGTCGTTAAAGGTGGAAGAGGTTTGTTAAGTAATCGTGAAAAAAGAAAGACCTGCTACATTCGGGGACGTAACAGGTCTAGTTGGCTCTTTTTATGGCAGCGATGATTCATCAATAGCTACAAACCAAAAGCTTGCTTCAACTCATCTACCATATCTAGTTTCTCCCAAGTGAAGGTTTCCACTTCATGCTCGACCGTCTCACCTGATCCACTGGTAAATGCAATTTTTTTCGTCTCCGAAGCGCGTCCCATGTGACCATAAGCTGCTGATGCTGAGTAGATAGGTGTACGTAGTTTGAGTCGCTTTTCGATGGCATACGGACGCATATCGAAAGCGTTTTCTACCTTTTTGGCGATTTCGCTGTCGGATAGATCGACATTGGCAGTGCCGTAGGTATTGATGTATAGATTGGTAGGACGCGCCACACCGATGGCATAAGACACTTGCACTAGCACTTCTTCACAGATACCTGCTGCGACCATATTTTTGGCAATATGACGCGTCGCATAAGCTGCCGAGCGATCGACTTTTGAAGGATCTTTTCCCGAAAATGCACCACCACCATGCGCGCCTTTTCCGCCATAGGTATCGACGATGATTTTGCGACCTGTCAGTCCAGTATCGCCATGAGGTCCACCGATGACAAACTTCCCGGTGGGGTTGATGTGATACGTAATGTCATCGTTGAAGAGGGCTTGTACACTGTCTTTGCAAGAAGCTTTGACGCGTGGAATGACGATATTGATGACGTCTTCTTTGATTTTCGCCAACATCGTATTGTCCTCATCAAAATCATCATGTTGTGTAGAGACGACTATGGTGTCGATGCGTACCGGTTTGTTGTCGTCTGAATACTCAATGGTGACTTGCGACTTACTGTCCGGACGGAGATAAGTCATTTGGGTTTCGTCTTTGCGGATGGCTGCTAGCTCTTGCAAAATACGATGTGATAGATCTAGTGCCAATGGCATATAGTTATCTGTTTCGTTGGTGGCATAGCCAAACATCATGCCTTGGTCGCCTGCGCCTTGATCTTCGTCTTTGGCGCGCTCGACACCTTGGTTGATGTCCGGTGATTGTTCATGAATGGCAGAGAGTACACCACAAGAATTGGCCTCAAACATGTACTCCGACTTGGTATAGCCAATGCGCTCAATGACATCACGCGCGATCTTTTGTACATCTAGGTAAGTGCGGGTTTTGACTTCTCCGGCAAGTACAACCTGACCTGTGGTGACGAGAGTTTCGCAAGCGACTTTGGAGTCAGGATCGAAAGCTAAGAAATGGTCCAAAAGCGCATCAGAAATCTGGTCAGCTACTTTGTCCGGGTGTCCTTCGGAGACAGACTCCGAAGTAAATAAATATGGCATAAGATATGATTTATGTAGTTGTGGTTGAGCGAGTCGCCGTAAAATTTGTAGGATGAACTACTGCTCAAAATCGGCGCAAAAATAGGAAAATCTATAATGCTATAAAGCGAATGATAATGTGTCTTTGTCCGAATTTTAATTTCTTTGTCGAGTTAAACATTAAGACATGACAACTACTCAACTCAATATCCTACAACAACCCATTTTACTCGCTACGCAATCGCCTCGTCGCAAGCAACTGATGCAAGAAGCCGGATTTACTTTTCGGGCGAGAGCGACTCATGTAGCCGAAGACTTTCCAGCGGATATGCCCAAAGTGGAAGTGGCTGCTTTTTTGGCTCGAAAAAAAGCATTGGCAGCGCGAGCCTGGATAGTGGATGATGAGATTGTATTGGCAGCAGATAGCACCGTTTTGCTCGATGGAGAGTTGTATGAAAAGCCACAGGACGAGGCGGATGCTAAACGAATGCTCCGTGCTTTGTCTGGACAAATACATCAAGTCATCACTGGTGTTTGTTTTTGCTCCAAAGATAGTGATACCGCATTTTCGGTGGCGACGAATGTCTATTTTGAAACCTTGAGCGAAGCGGAAATTGACTACTATGTTCGCACCTGTCAGCCTTACGACAAAGCCGGTTCTTACGGTGTACAAGAGTGGCTAGGACACTGCAAAGTCAAACAGCTAGAAGGCTCATTTACGAATGTGATGGGGCTGCCGATGTATGAGGTATATCACGAGCTGGGTAAATTCCTGGAGCGTTAATGGATAGTCAGTTTAGTGCCAATCAGTAGATATCTAGTTGCTTCCTTCCGGTAAATTTAAGTTTATCTTTGACACCAAAATCATTTTATGCAACCACTCGCCGAACGAATGCGCCCCAAACGACTGGACGATTATATCGGGCAAGAACATCTGGTCGGTCAGGGAGCAGTGTTGCGCCAAGCCATTCAAAGCAATCGGCTACCTTCTTTTATTCTGTGGGGGTCGCCGGGCATCGGAAAAACGACTTTGGCGACCATCGTAGCAAACGAGCTAGAACGACCGTTTTTTCAGTTGAGTGCCATTAATTCCGGCGTTAAAGACATTCGAGAAACCATCGAAAAAGCAAAGAAACAACGTTTTTTTACGCAACCAAGTCCGGTGTTATTTATTGACGAGATTCATCGGTTCAGCAAATCTCAACAAGATGCACTACTTGGTGCCGTCGAAAAAGGAGTCGTCACACTCATCGGGGCGACAACCGAAAATCCCTCTTTTGAGGTGATTTCTGCTTTGCTGTCGCGCTGTCAAGTATATGTGTTGCAGCCGCTGACGAAAGAGCAATTGATAGAGTTGGTGGATAGAGCGACTGCTAAAGATGAGTACTTAAAAACACAATCTATTGAGGTCAAGGAATACGATGCCTTGCTTCGTATTTCTGGTGGCGATGCTCGAAAATTGTATAATGCGTTGGAGTTGGTAGTTGCACAACTCGCTGATTTAAAAGAGATTGTCATCACAAATGAAGCAGTCACCAAAGCCATCCAACAAAATCAAGCCATCTACGACAAAGGTGGCGAACAGCATTACGACATCGCTTCTGCCTTCATCAAATCCATCCGTGGCAGCGACCCTAATGCTGCTGTTTACTATCTAGCTCGGATGATAGAAGGCGGCGAAGATGTCAAATTTATTGCTCGCCGATTGATGATTTCTGCTTCCGAAGACATCGGACTCGCCAATCCCAATGCGCTACTCATGGCAACCACTTCTTTTCAAGCAGTACAAGCCGTTGGACTACCTGAAGCGCGTATCATTTTGTCTCAAGCGACCATCTATCTCGCCACTTCTCCCAAAAGCAATGCCGCTTATCTCGCCATCGATAATGCTTTATCGACTGTCCGAAAAACTGGAAATCTAAGTGTTCCCATGCAGCTCCGTAACGCCCCTACTAAACTGATGAAATCTCTCGATTACGGCAAAAATTACCTATACGCCCACGATCATACTGGGAACTTTATTGAGCAAGAATTTTTGCCTGATGACATCGTCAATTCTACTTTTTATGAACCGCAGCAAAATCCGACAGAGTTGAAATTAAGAGAGCGGCTGAAAAGGTGGTGGAAGGGGAAATATGGGTATTGAAGGAAAATATTAGATTCTGTAATGACTATCTAAACAAACAACTATGACAACACTTTTTCAAAAAATCTCTCTGATCGCAATTCTATGTGTACCCACATTTTTAAGTGCCCAAAATGTAAAGTACAGAGGTCAAGTAATAGATTACAGAACTGACTCGCCGTCGCTAGAAGGGTATACGATTTGGGCAGTAGGAGGGGATACTGTTACAACGGATATGGAAGGAAAATTTGAACTGACTTTCGTGGAAGAAGTGCCTGAGGATTTTTCGCCCATCGTCTATTTTCAGTTTCGAGATTCGACAAATAGACGTATCCAAAATAACCAAGGCGTTCGTATCTTCAATTTTACGAATGCACAACCGATAGAGCTGATTTTACCACCTCATTTGCAACAGCCGATTACCTTAGAATTGCTTCCCGACAAAGGTAAAGTGATGTATGCGAATCATTTTTGGGACTATTTGTCCTTTAAACGAGATTTGATATATGACAATCTTGGGCTGAATAAAGCGACTACTCGTTATCACGATCTACCTGTTAAGGAAAAGAATTATCTAGATTTGATACAGTATGGATACGAGCAGTTGCTAAGTTCGTCTCAAGCATATTTTTTTCCACATATTTACCGTGAAATAGCACAGATGAATTTTAGCGATGCGCTAGCTCAACTGGATCATCCTGATGATGTAGAGCAACAGTTATTAGCGGCTCGAATATACTGCTATATGGGAGATATGGATAAAGCCATCGAGAAATATAAAGAAGTCATTAACGATTCGAATGGTAGATATGGCATACATAATGAGTTCACATACTTGCTTTTCGAGCAAGGTTTCAACAAACAAGCGTTCAAAGTAAGAGATTTAATGATACAGGAAATACCTGAATCGACATTCAAAGCAGAGCATTTGATCAACTTAGCTGCTTGGACTGAAAAAGCAAATATTGCTAAAAATCGAATAGAAGAGGGCCTAAAAATGTATACTTACTTATCACAAGAATATCCAAAAGTCTATGCTTTATCAGAAGAGGGCTACCGCAGACAGTTAGGCGTAATCAGAAATGTAGGTAGAAAAGTAGGTTCAACAAAAAACATAAAAAAAACAATCGAACACTACGAACTACGTAATCTTGCCCATGAAATGAGATTGCAATCTCTTTATACAACTTTGGATGAACATCCGAATGCTGCGAATGCTAGAGAAGTGGCAAAAATGTTGGGAAGGATAGCGCACGAGTTGGAGTTCTTTAGAAGTAATTATCAAGTAGATTATAGTGTAGAGGAGATAAAGAAGACGTTTTTGGAAGCTATTGAGTTACAAGAAGAATATGGCTTTGATGCCAATTTTGAATTGATAATAAACAACATCGATCGTTGGCGTGAAAAAGTAGAAGAACTAGAACGACTGTAGTTGGAGATTATCAGTGAAAGTTGTTTGAAAATGTAATTTTATACAGATCAATATTCACCAAAAAACAACCATCATCAATCCAAAGATCAATGATGGTCACTTGCTAAAAATTATACAAAGAAAGAGCTATTAGTCTGATAACGAATTAATTATCAACTAACGCATCACAGACAACTGCTTCGTGCTGATCCCATCGTCCATTCGGCAGACCACAAAGTAAATACCAGTTGGTAAATCTCGGCTATCGAAATGAATCACCTGATCGCCTTTCGTTGCCCATGCAAGAGGTAGCAAGGTTTTAATGGAAGTACCAGTTGCATCATACAGCTGAACTGTCAAGTGACTATCCTCTATCAACTGAATGGTGATCGTTGTCTCTGACACACTAGGATTCGGGGCTATCGTAATTGCTGTTTCTTCGGTCACCGCTGCTTCCGTTCGCTCTTCAACGACAGTAGGTGGTAATGCATTGGTACAGTTGACAGCCGCAATCTCCGCTGTAAAGTCAGTATTATTATTGGCGCGAAAACCTGGCAATAGTCGGACTATTTGTTCTGCCTTAAAAGTAACCGTTCGTCCACCCGGAATTTGACCTGTCGAAGTGAGTACATTGGCAGCCTGATACGTGCCTGACGCAATAGCATTGTCATTTACGCTGATAGCACCGGGACAGTTGCTATTGACCAGTTCTACAAACTCTTTGATGAAGACTTGCCATCGACCATCTTCCCCACTCAGTATCGTACCCTTAGCCGCTGCCGCCAAATTAGTGCCCCAAAACAGTTCTGTAACGGGATCGACTGACATTTTAGAATAGTCACCCCATCTATTTCTGCCACTTCCAAAAGTCCGCACGTAATCTGCGACGCCTTCCTGCAGCGTCACGGTAGGTTGTACTGCTCCAGTATTGCCATCGACTAGTGCGCCGTACGCGCCAGCAAAAGTGGAACTGCCACTCGCACTAAAACAGATACCGGCGTCTCCACTGGCATTGACGGCAATAGACGGAAAAAAAGTAGCGACGCCATTGGCGATGTCTTCTCCACCCACTTCTCCTTGCATATCAAGTGTGACCGGATTGACGCCATTAGCGGTGAGTTTTGCCCAGTAGACGGTCGCTTGATTGGCATTCACGCCTATATTGGGAAGTATGGTCGCTGCGACCCAAAGTTTACCATCGCGCCAGACGGAATTTAAAGCTCTTCGATCATTTGTTTCAATTCTCGTCGATGTCACCGGCTGAATCGCATCCGGCAGTCCAGCACCGGAGTTGCCGATGTCACCTACATTGATGTACTGATGAGAAAAAGTGGGTGTAGTAAGTGGATTGTCAATAGTGAAAATTTGCAAAAACTCATCAGTGCCATTATTGATACCGGAATAGGAGACAATGAAAGCCCCTTTGCCCGTCGGCGTAGTTCCAAACATATGCGTCGGCTGTAAGGTCGTACTGTTGCCAGTTCCTGCTTCGATGACCGGATTGTACATGGCAAAGTCGCTGTTTGTGGCGATGTTTTCGTTGGAAGAAGTTATGCCGTCATAGATACCACCATTAACGCCTTTATCAATGATAATGACATTGGATTCGCAATAAAAATTGCTACTCAGATCGAAAAAATTGCCTGTTACGTAGATCGCTTCTTCATCTACAGATAGTCCGGGATAGTCAAACCAGCAACCATCATCTTCTGTATTAATCGCTTGATAGTACCAAGTCCCTGAAGGATCGGCAGTAGCAGAGACAGCGAGCAAAACTCTAGAAATATTGCCAGATCGGATTAGTGTGACAGCTACAAAACGATTTTCATATTGATCCCAAATGATTTTAGGGTCGAAAGAGCTATTCTCTGGCGACAAAGGAGAAAAGAAATTAGCCAGCGACTGAGAGTAGCCGACTGCTTGTGTTCCACTTTTGGTGTAGCAATCAATAGAGCGATTGATCACATAGCAAACATGAGTGGTCCCGACAGCGCCATGTGGATCGGGAGGAATGGTGTACGAACCGTTATTAGTGGCATCTTGATCGAAGTCCAATCCATTGATGAATGTGCCCGGCGTTGGTGTTTCTTCTTTACTAAATAAAGACAATTCTTTTTGTAAAAAATGGGGTTGATGGACCGGAACGCTAGTGGGCATAAATGCTTTTTTCTTCTTATTGATTTCCGGGATTTCATAACTGAGGATGACTGTGTTGTTCTCTGTCACCAGTTCAGATTCGCTGCCTATCGGGTCCAGTCCTGCTTCTTCTAAATAGCGATTGTACAGCTCAAGCGGCACTTCGATCTGCTGCCGAACTACGCCATTGGAATTGCGGATACTTGGGTTGCTATTGTCTATCTGAGCGGCTAAACTGTAAGAAAAGCAGGATAGAAGCAGCACAATAGTCAGTTTGGATAAAGTACGCATAATGTGTGTGTTGTGGTGTCGTGAATCGGTTGAGGATGTGAATGGATGTACACTGAACACCAGATTAAAAAATAATCGAAGAACAGTAGAGTGAGCTTTTACTATCTGACTCGGGCGGTCAAGAATAGCTAGATTTAGAAATAAAAAGCAGTTGATGAATAGAGAGTATACTCTGTTACATTCACCAAATGCGTTGTTCAAGGTATCGAAAAATCGCCTTATATGATGTTTTTTAACTATATTTTCAGTTGTTCTTTTGGCTTATCATTTTTCACAAAAATGGAACTTATTTTCTTAAATATAAGCATAAGGATTGTAGTGATACTATAATACTATTTTTATGCTGATCGCCAATGAATATAGAGAGGGTGTTGACTTCGAAGTAGAGCTGTTTTCATCAATATCACTTTGAGTTATAAGTGTTTTTAAGCCTTGTAGGACTGTCACAATTTCTTTTACACTTTAAAAATTTTGAACATCTGTCTAGCTGAACCTCATAGTGATGGGTGAACTGATTGGATTAGTTCATGAAACTTATAATAATATATGATAACTATTTGTTGAACCAAATACCTCATCCGGTAGATCACCATTTCATTTTTGAATTAGGAGATAACAGCTTGTTGGTCACGATGTCTATTCCAATTCTACCAATTGACCAGTTAATCCAATTCTAGGGCAAACGCATCAAATTCCTTTTTGCTCTTTGATTTATCAAATGATTCAATTTTTCAGCGACATGAGCATGGTATTTGTCTCAAGCCGACGGGCTATTCATTTTGGCATTGCCCCAAAACGAATCAAAAGGTCT
>JBCDHX010000188.1:0-9526 GCA_038749535.1 Bacteroidota bacterium | reverse complement strand
GGAGCAACGGAATCGTCGAGGGAATCAATAATAAAATCAAAATGATGAAACGTAGGGCTTTTGGATACAGAGATTTTCAAGCCTTTCGTACTAGGGTCTTGATCGAATTTCTTTGATCTCCACAACATTCTCCTATGAGCCGTTTTTTTCTTTGGGACGTAGTCAACGGATTCATTAGAGTGTTTATTTTGATGCTAAAATTAGTGAAATCTAAGCATTTGAAGCTAAGTAGTCTACTCTATAAATCTACATTTCCTACTGTATGGCATATTACGAGATAAAAATGACGATTTTTACTAAAGTTTCCCCTACTTTTGTTAGCGAATATTCGCTGATTTAGATTCAACTATTGTCCACTATGGAAATCAACAACGAACTCATCCGGAAACTAGAACGTCTCTCTAGATTAGAACTAGCTGCCGAAGAACGCCAACAAATCAAGGGCGACCTGAACAACATCCTCGCCATGGTCGAAAAACTGCAAGAAGTCAACACTTCGGGAGTCGAGCCGTTAGTCTATATCTCCGAAGTAGAGAATGTGCTACGCGGAGATGAAGTGAAGGGAGAAATGGAAAGAGATTTAGCACTTCAAAATGCACCCAAAACCGATGGCACTTACTTCCAAGTACCGAAAGTCATTCAAAAGTAAATAGAGCTCTTAGACGTCAGATAGCTTGCTCCGAAACTCGGAGATAGACGCTAGACTATTCCCGCAATAAACTATACATCGAATCGATAAACTCTAGCTACTATCCGATCTGAATACATCTCATAAAAATAAAAGGCGATGTCGCATCCTACCTATCCAAATTTACTCCAACCATTAGATTTAGGCTTTACGCAGTTGAAAAATAGAGCCGTCATGGGCTCTATGCACACTGGTCTAGAAGAAGCTAAAAACGGCTTTGAACGAATGGCGGCTTACTATGCCGAGCGCGCCAAAGCAAAAGTCGGACTCATCATCACAGGTGGCATCGCGCCAAATCGGGAAGGCTGGGTTGCGCCCTTTGCTGGCAAACTGACGACCAGAAAAGAAGTCAAAAAACACCAGATCATCACTGATGCTGTCCATGCAGTCGATGGCAAAATCTGTATGCAAATCCTTCATGCAGGTCGATATGGCTATCATCCACTTCTCGTCGCTCCTTCCAAAATTAAGTCACCCATCACACCTTTCAAACCGCGTGCATTGAGTGGCAGAGGCGTAGAACGGACGATCAAAGACTTCGTCAAATGTGCAGTGTTGGCGAAAGAAGCTGGCTACGATGGCATCGAAATCATGGGCTCTGAAGGCTATTTGATTAATCAATTTATCGTCGAAAAAACCAATCAGCGCACTGATAAGTGGGGCGGTAGCTACGAAAACCGCATTCAGTTTCCACTAGAAATCGTCAAAAGAACGCGAGAAGCCGTAGGTGAAGATTTTATCATCGTCTATCGCTTGTCGATGTTGGATTTAGTGCCGGGCGGTAGTACTTGGGAAGAAGTCGTTCATCTAGCCAAAGAAATCGAAAAAGCCGGAGCAACCATCATCAATACTGGCATCGGCTGGCACGAAGCGCGTGTCCCAACGATAGCAACTATGGTGCCGAGAGCAGCATTTAGTTGGGTCACAAAACGGCTAATGGGAGAAGTCAATATTCCACTCGTCACCGCCAATCGCATCAATATGCCACAAATCGGGGAAGAAATCATCGCTGATGGTCATGCCGATATGGTGTCGCTGGCGCGTCCTTTCCTTGCCGATCCTGAATTTGTGCAGAAAGCCATAGACAACCGAGCCGACGAGATCAATACTTGCATTGCTTGCAATCAGGCTTGTTTAGATCATACCTTCAAAGGCAAAATTTGCTCCTGTCTAGTCAACCCACGCGCTTGTCATGAGACAGAATTGAATTATACAAATACTAGCTCAAAAAAGAAAATCGCTGTCGTCGGGGCGGGTCCTGCCGGACTGTCTGCGGCGACAGTAGCCGCCACGCGTGGGCATGAGGTCCATTTATTTGAAGCGCGTGACCAGATCGGTGGTCAGTTCAATATGGCAAAACGCATCCCTGGTAAAGAGGAATTTTATGAGACGTTGCGCTATTTTGAAAAGCAAATCGAAATCACTGGCGTCCATTTGCATCTTAATACCAAAATTGATTCCAAGCGGTTATGTGCTGAACAATTTGATGAAGTGGTGCTAGCGACTGGTGTAAAAGCAAGAACGATCAACGTTGAAGGCGAAAACCATCCTAAAGTATTGACTTATAGCGACGTGCTGATGCAAAATCGACCTGTCGGACAGTCTGTCGCTATTATCGGAGCAGGTGGTATCGGTTTCGATATGGCAGAGTTTTTGACGCACGAAGGCAAATCAACCGCACTAGATGTCAAAGCATTTATGGAAGAATGGGGCGTCGATATGGACTACAAAGATGAAGGTGGTTTGGAAGAGCCTGATGCGCCCTCATCGCCACGAGAAATCTATTTATTGAAACGCTCCAAAGGTAAGCACGGTCAATATTTGGGCAAGACGACTGGCTGGATTCACCGCGCGAGTTTGAAGAAAAAAGGCGTCCATTTTCTGAAAGAAGTGCAGTATGAAAAGATCGACGATCAAGGCTTGCATCTACAGATCGGGAGCGAAAAAGAGATCTTAGCTGTAGATAATGTGGTGATCTGTGCTGGTCAAGAGCCGTTGCGCGAATTGTTAGAGCCGTTGAAATCTGCTCATATTAATGTTCACTTGATCGGTGGTGCGGATGAGGCGAAGGAATTGGATGCGAAAAGAGCAATTAAGCAAGGAGCGGAGTTAGCGGCGGCTTTGTAAAGAGAAGTTAGACCATAGACTTTAGACAATAGACAGAAAAATATGCTCAACTTAGAAGAACTACAAGCCTACCTAAGCATTGAGAAGCTGCTTCCTTTTTTGACCAATATTCTGATTGCTATCGTTTCGATCATCATCGGGTTGTGGTTGATTCGGAAAGTTATCAGTCTGCTGCGTCGCTCTTTGGAACGCTCCAAAATGAGTGTCGATATCATTCCTTTTTTGTTGTCTATTGCTGATGCTGGGCTGAAAATTCTGTTGATTTTTACAGTAGCTGGATTGGTAGGCATCGAAACGACTTCCTTTGTGGCGGTGGTTGGTGCATTGGCATTTGCCGTAGGTATTGCATTGCAAGGTAGTTTGGGGAACTTTGCCGCAGGCGTCATCATTTTGCTCTTTCGACCTTACAAAATTGGGGATTGGATAGAGATCGATGAGCAATTTGGGCAAGTCGAAGAGATTCAAATATTCAATACGATTGTCGTCACGCCGGGTCAGAAAACCCTCATCATTCCGAATGGTGAGATCGTCGGCAATGTCGTCACCAATTATTCTTCTAAACCTCACGTCCGCATCGAAATGGAAGTGACGATGCCTTACGAAGAGAGCTTTCCAAAAGTGGAAAATATCATCCGCGAAGTATTGCACGACATTCCTGAAGTGTTGCAAGAACCTGCTCCCGAAGTCGGTATCTTACAGTATGATTCGCATTACATCGTCGTCGCTGTCCGCCCTTTTATTCATCCTAATAATTTTTGGACGGTTCGCTTTGAGACGATGCGACTGATCAAGAAGGCATTTAGCGAAAATGGTATCCAAATGGCATATTCCGAAGGAGTCGAATTGGGTAAAATCGGCGAATAGCAGACTACACTCAATATTCAGATCTATAATCGTAGTCTACACAAAACATCTTTTCATAGGTTGGCTAATAGACTTGTTCATGGACTCAAAGAATAATCAACTTACAAAGCTTCAAAGCATACTATCGCAGGCATAGAATCAGATTATGTGACTGCCTTTTTCTTCCTTTGACAACGATATAAATACTCAGTATAAGTCGATCATTCTATCATTTTGTGTAGCAACTTTTATCTTAGAGTATGTCTAAATTTCTATCGTTCTGATAACCAATATCTTACGAACCTAGCTTTGAAAAAATGAGTTCATTTAGCTCGCTAAACTCACTCATTTTTTCTTCCCTAGAACCGCAAACTATTGATAATCAGTTAAATCTAATTTTAGACATACTCTACATTACTTTTCAACTTTTTTGACAAATATTTCATTTATCCCCTTTCGAATCAATAGTATAAAATACTACCTTTCCGTTTGCTCAAACCAACAATCAATATGACCAATCATACAGACGTACTCATCATCGGCTCAGGTATTGCTGGACTCACTACAGGCATTAAGATCGCAGAAGATAGACCGGAGATGCAGATTACTATCCTGACAAAAGTCAACGAAGGCGAGAGCAATACCAGCTACGCACAAGGTGGTGTGGCTGCCGTTTGGGATTTTGAAGTGGATTCTTTTGAAAAGCATGTCGAAGATACTTTAGATGCCGGAGCTGGACTCTGTGATGAAGAGGTGGTGCGTATCGTTGTGACAGAAGGACCAAAACGCGTTCAAGAAATCATCGAATGGGGAACACGATTCGATAAAGAAAAGAACTCTGATGAGTACGATTTGGGGAAAGAAGGCGGGCATTCTGAAAATCGAATTTTACACTTCAAAGACTTGACAGGATGGGAAATCCAGCGTGCTCTGATGGCGCGTGCCGATCAACTTCCAAATATCGAAATCTTGGAACATTACTTTGCCATTGATGTCATTACGCAACATCATTTGGGACACAATGTGACGCGATTGACACCTAATATTCAGTGTTTTGGAGCGTATGCTTTGAATAAAGAAACGCAGGAAATCGAAACTTTCCTCTCCAAAGTCACCGTTATGGCGGCAGGTGGCGGCGGTCAAGTTTATCGCAGCACCACCAATCCGGTCATCGCGACCGGAGATGGCATCGCGATGGTCTACAGAGCCAAAGGGCATATCGAGAACATGGAGTTCATCCAGTTTCATCCGACTTCTTTGTACAATCCAGCTGGCGAAAATCCTTCTTTTTTGGTGTCCGAAGCCGTACGTGGACATGGCGGTATTTTGAAAAGCAAGGAAGGCGAAGAATTCATGAATGACTATGACGAGCGGGCTTCTCTTGCTCCTCGTGACATTGTCGCTCGTGCCATCGACAATGAGATGAAAAAACGTGGTGATGAAAGTATGTTTCTGGATTGTCGGCACCTGGAGAAAGCGGATTTCATCGCTCACTTTCCTACCATCTATGACAAATGTATCAGCATCGGGATTGATCCAATGGAGCAGATGATTCCGGTCGTCCCGGCTTGTCATTATGTCTGTGGCGGCATCAAAGTGAACGAAAAAGGCTGTAGTTCTATCATCAATCTATATGCCTGCGGCGAGTGTACTTGTACTGGGCTACATGGTGCCAATCGCTTGGCGTCTAATTCACTGCTCGAAGCTTTGGTGTTTGCGCATCGCATTCATGAAGACGTTATTGGGAAGATAGATGATTTAACTTGGCAGGAAAATATTCCGAGTTGGGAAACGCTAGGCACCACCGAACCTAAAGAGCGCGTCTTGCTCACGCAAAGCATGAAAGAAGCCAAAGAAATCATGAGCAGCTATGTCGGTATCGTCCGTTCCAATGTCCGACTCAAACGCGCCATCGATCGCCTGCATTTGTTGTATACAGAAACGGAAGTGCTATACAAAAATAATCTAGTCTCACCACAGCTCTGCGAACTCCGCAACCTCATCACGGTCAGCTATCTCATCACGCGCTCTGCTGCTATGCGACGCGAAAGTCGAGGATTACATTATACAACAGACTATCCAGAGAAGAAGGCATACATTGAGCATTCTATTTTATAATAGTGGGCAGTCGTTCCGGTGTAGGGCAGACGGATGTTAACTTGCTTTCTCTAAGAATCAGTGCAAGTAAACGACATTTACACATCAATCTTCTTCCGACGCAACTCAAAATTTTGTCCCAAATATACTTTTCGTACCATTTCATCGGCAGCTAGTTCTTCGGCACTACCGGCACGCAGAATGTTGCCTTCAAACATCAGGTAGGCGCGGTCGGTAATGGATAGCGTTTCCTGTACATTGTGATCGGTGATGAGAATACCGATATTTTTGGTGCGCAATTTGGCGACAATGTATTGAATATCTTCTACGGCTATCGGGTCGATCCCGGCGAATGGTTCATCGAGTAGAATAAACTTCGGATCGCTCGCCAAAGCTCTAGCGATTTCGGTTCGTCGTCGCTCCCCTCCAGAGAGGGTGTCGCCGTTGCTTTTGCGGACTTTTTGTAAATTAAATTCTTCGATGAGCGACTCCAGTTGGTCTTTTTGTTCCACCTTGCCCAGTTTTGTCATCTCTAGCACGGCTTTGATGTTATCCTCGACGGATAATTTGCGAAAGACAGAAGGCTCTTGTGGCAAGTAGCCGATGCCGCGTTGTGCTCTTCGATACATTGGTAACTCAGTGATGTCGTTTTGTTGTAGGAAAACGCGCCCCTCGTTAGGCTTGATGAAACCGACCACCATGTAGAAAGTAGTCGTTTTCCCTGCGCCATTGGGTCCCAATAGCCCTACAATTTCACCCTGACGTACTTCTACCGACACACCTTTGACAACCGTACGGCTGCCATATACTTTGACTAGATTTTCTCCACGCAATACCAGATTTTCTGTCATAATCATTACTCTGAGTCCAATAAAAAATGCTATTATTCGTGTTCGGAAACGATCGAAAAGACTACAATCTGTATGACGTTTTCTCTTCGCCCGTTTCTAAACAATATCAATTTATTTATTTCACGATTCTTGCTTGATGATACCAGTCTGCTCTCCAAAATAATGCGCAAATTGCTGCATCTGATTTGCCATATCTTTATTCTGTGTCGCTTTGAAATAAGAATCTGCCATGCCTCTAAGCGTTTGGAAAAAGAATCGATCCATTTCTTGAACTTCCATTTTTTTCGTCCACAGATCTATCTTTAAAGTATCCAAATGATCTTTGTCAAACAGGGACAACAGCATCGCTTTGCATTCCTGTGGTAAGTTAGTATTCGGGTCATCATCGGACTGCCAGTGCAGTGTCTCCGGAACATTGGATTCGTCTAAACCAACGGTGATGTTTATGGTGGATTGCTTTTTAATCTCGCTCACGCTCTATGTTTTTTCTCTAAAAATAGTGCGAAGGTAGTAATAGTTTAAGAGGTGAAAAGTGAGTTGTGATGCGCGAGAGGTTTTGCGTACCTCTCGCGATATTATTTTAGAAATCCATCGTCGAGATCACATACTCCAGATTCTGCATAAACTCTCGCTTATCCTCCCCCGGCGCATGCACAAATCCGTTGACGTATACCAGCTCATTGGTCTTCGGATTGATGGTCAAGTAACTCACAAAAGGTCCTCCGGCATAGTCGTTGACCATGTCCCAAATGCCACGAGCTTCTAGCGCGTAGTTGTCATTCAGTTCGGTGCGCTCGACAAACATTGGTAGGGCAACATCATTGATGCGCATATACGTACCGTCGATGTCTGTCGATACCAGCTTTTTACCCAAAGAATCCTGTATACTCTTTAAGCTCTCCCGACTCAACTGCGACTGACTGACATACGGTCGCTTGTGGATCATGATATTGCTGCTACTGACGGGCGTCTCATCCCGTAACCATACCGTTTGGTCTTGATTGTAAGCAACAATATACGTCTTCGGAATCCGCATCTGCACACCTAGTTCTTCACGCAGTGTCTCCATGACCGTCTTATTTTCGCCGCTGACATAGGCATTGTCACGGATGCGTATGGCATTGGATGCAGCGAGGCGTCGTTTGGCTGCCGGAAAAGTTTTGATGAGTTGATCTTTAACAGTGCTTTCGCCATTGCCATAAATGTAGATGAGCAATTGATTTTTTGCCCATAGGTCTTTGGCGACTGTCGTTGAAGAATTGACGTCTTCTCGGGCAGCGCGTATTTTCTCCGCTCCTAGATCTTTAGTGACCATACGCGTCGTCGGTGAGTCAGCATCTGCAATATTGGCAACAAATAGTAAGTGTCGCAATTGCTTGCGCAGCGGATCTTCCAATACTTCCTGAGGCGTGAAATGCGTCAAATCAAAAATAGGCTCAGGCTGTGGTAATATGGGATAAGCAGAGCCATAGTAAAACCGAATGGTATCACCGATAGCCCCTTCCCAAGTTTCATCGTCTGCCACGACGACAAGTTGATTGCGCGGTCCGTAAGCATTGGGAGTTGGCATAAATTGTTGTCGTGACTCTTGCGAACAAGCTGCCAAAAAAGATATACCGAAAAGCAAAAAAACTGCTCTTTTTATAATCTGAATCATATATATATATAGTAAGTATTGTGAATCTAAATAAAGAAAAAACTTTGCGAACGAGAAAAGTTGCTGCTCTCATTTGCATATTATAAAAACAGATGCACTTTTGCTTCGGTTTGGCGCATTGAGTACATTTGGGTCTTACAGAATTAAATACACAGTAACAAATGCAAATAAAACCATTTTTTGATCTGACAGACAAAGTCGCCATTGTGACAGGTGCGTCCAAAGGCATAGGCGAACAGATGGCGAGAGGATTGGCGGAGTTTGGGGCGAAAGTAGTCGTCAGTTCGCGAAAGCAAGTAGCAGTAGACGAAGTGGCAGCAAAGTTTCAGGCAGATGGCTTAGAAGCTGTTGGTATTGCTTGTCATGTCGGAGAGGCAGCACAGCGACAAGCTTTGATCGATCAAACCATCGAAAAATACGGTCGTCTAGATGTTCTCATCAATAATGCCGCCACCAATCCTTATTTCGGACCGATAGATAAAATGACGCCGGAAGTCTATCAAAAAACCATGCAAATCAACTTAGACGCTGCGATGTATATGAGCAATTTAGCTTATGACATTATGAAAAGACAAAATAGCGGCAGCATCATCCACATCAGTTCTATAGAAGGATTGCACGCCTCAGCAGGTTTTGCGGCTTATAATTTGAGTAAGGCGGCACTGGTCATGCTAGCTAAAAATCAAGCAGCAGAATGGGGTAGCGACGGCGTCCGCGTCAATGTAATCTGCCCAGGTCTTGTACAAACCAAGCTGAGCCAAATGCTCTGGAAAAATGAAGCGGTACTCAAGCAGGTAGAAAAGAAAATCCCCCTACAGCGAATGGCACAACCACCAGAAATGGCAGGCTTGGCGGTCTTCTTGGCGTCTGATGCCTCTTCTTATATGACCGGCGCGACTTTAGTCAACGATGGCGGGCTATTGAATGCTGGTTTGTTTTAGGATATCCGGTGAAAGACTTTTGAAGTTTTGAATACTGTAATCGTCGGTATTTTAAACTTCAAAAGCCTTATGCTTTCTATTTCGCAGCCTATTTGCTCAAATATTCTAACTAATTAATAATCAATTAGTTGAATAATCGATTTAATAAAATCCAATCGAATCAATCAATTGTTTTTTCCTTAGCTCATAAGCAACTAAACTGCTCTACTTTTCGTTTTTATATTAAGCGTTATCAAGTTAAGAACTACTAAAATATAGCGATTTGATCACTCTAGGTGACAAAACATTTAGAAAAGGGAAGAAGCGAAAAAAAGTGCTTAAT
>JBCDHX010000187.1:0-9536 GCA_038749535.1 Bacteroidota bacterium | reverse complement strand
AGTTTATTAAGACCTTCTCTAATTGGCATGAATATATTCTCAATTATTTTGATGGCAAATGGAGCAACGGAATCGTCGAGGGAATCAATAATAAAATCAAAATGATGAAACGTAGGGCTTTTGGATACAGAGATTTTCAAGCCTTTCGTACTAGGGTTTTGATCGAATTTCTTTGATCTCCACAACATTCTCCTATGAGCCCCAATTTATTCATTCGCTTTAGATGAAAGGTATCTCTATTAGAGATTGCATTTCTCTCACACTTTCACACTCTCACTGTCTCACATTCTCTAGACGACAGGCTCCCAACCCGGCGCATAATCTCGTCCCCAATGGCGCATCGCTTCCTTGTCCCCTACGATATGTCCATTGCGCTGATCGATGTCTAGCGGACGACCGACGAACCAAGAAATATTGGCAAGTTGACAGAGTAAGACGCTCTTGTGTCCTTCATCTATCGGGCTATTGGTACGGATGCCTTCTCGCACGCCCTTAGCAAAATTCATGATGTGGATGGTGTCCAAATCAGCGTCTGGGCTAGTGGTGTTGGTGCTGTCTTTCGGCGCTTCATACTTGACTTCTTTGATGAGTTCGTTACCACGCTCGTTGGCATAGATTTTATAGCCATTACCGATGATTTCCATCGAGCCTTTTTCGCCATAGAACATATTGCCACGACCTGCTCCGCGTACGGGTGTGATGTTGCAAGAGCGACCTTCCCAAGTGAACATTTTGCCGTCCTCAAACTCATAAGTGGCTGCCATCGTATCCGGAAATTCCCAATCATCTTTGTAATGAAAACGACCGCCACTAGCAGAAATTTTGGTTGGATAGTTGACATCCAATCCCCAGCGCATGACATCTATCTCGTGTGTGCCATTATTTAAGGTAAGGCTTCACCAGTGCCCCAACGTTTGAACCAGTGCCAGTTGTACGGATGAATGTTGTCACGATACGGCGTACGTGGTGCAGGCCCTTGCCATAGCTCATAGTCTAGTCCTTCTGGCACAGGTGCTTCCTTACCGAAGCCGATAGGACCTCGATTGTTACTGTACCAACCTTTGGCATAATAGACACGACCGATAGCACCGGAATGTAGTGCCTGAATGGCTTCAATGACGATAGGCCAAGAGCGACGCTGATTGCCCATGTGGATGATGCGATTGTGTTTTTTCTCAGCTTCTATGAGGAGTTCGCCTTCACGCGGATTGTGGCTACATGGTTTTTCTAAGTAAACGTGCTTTCCAGCCTTGACCGCCAGTATCGCGCCCGGCGCATGCCAATGATCTGGTGTCGCCATGATGACACCGTCTATGTCTTTGTTTTCGAGGATTTTGCGGATGTCTTTTTCACCTTTTGGCTTCTTGCCTTGAATTTTGCTGACTGCATCAATCGCTTTGTCTATGTAAGCTTGATCGACATCACAGATGTAAGCGATTTCGGTATTCTTCATTTTCAGCGCCGCTTTCGCCAATGCCAATCCACGACTGCGGACACCCATGACGGCGAGCACCAGTTTTTCACTGGGCGAGCCATTTCTGATGATAGTAAATGGTTGTACACCGACAGCAACTCCAGCAGCAGAGCTTGTTTTTAGGAAATTTCTTCGTTTCATTCTAATGTAGTTGGATTTTTAAATTCGATATTTGGATATCACGCTTCAGTGAATATAGACAAATTTTGTATCATTTTTTAGTATCTTAATCTCTCCAAAACAAGACGAAACAGATGAAACGACTACTGACAATCATCGGCTGTTTGCTCACTTTTACCATTGCAGATGCACAGATGCCAGCGCAGATTACAGAGGAAACCACCACATTGAAAACTTATCCTTTTTCTGATCCAGATCCCATCCCAATACTAGAAAGCAATCCCAAAATCTATCCCTACCACAAATTTGAAGGCTATGCGGCAGAAGGTGAGCCACAAGAATGGAAGACCATTCATTTAGAAAACGACTACATCGAACTGTGGGTACTGCCAGAAGTAGGTGGCAAAATTTGGGGAGCGAGAGACAAGAAAACTGGTAAGGAGTTTATCTACAGAAATGAGGTGATGAAGTTCCGAAATATCGCTATGCGCGGTCCTTGGACATCTGGTGGTATTGAGTTCAACTTTGGTATCATCGGGCACACACCTGCTACGGCGACGCCTGTTGATTATGTGATCGAAGACAATGAGGACGGTAGTGTGAGTTGTATCGTCGGGACGATGGATTTGCCGTCCAGAACGCAGTGGCGTGTACGAATTAGATTGCCGAAAGACAAAGCTTACTTTGAAACAGAAACACTTTTCTATAATCCGACGCCTACTCAGCAAGCTTACTACAACTGGATGACCGCAGCAGCCAAAGCAAGCGACAATCTTCAGTTTTTCTGCCCAGGAGATGCTTATGTCAAACATAGTGGTGAACCACGACCTTATCCGATGGAGTACGGCAGAGATATTTCAAAGTATAGCGAAAACGACTTCACAGGTAGCAAATCTTATCATGTCGTGGGTGAGTACAATGACTTTTTTGGTGGCTACTATGAAGACGAAGAGGTAGGCTTCGGACATTGGTCGCGCTACGAAGAAATGCCCGGTCAGAAGCTATGGATTTGGGCGCTGTCGAGAGCTGGCGGTATTTGGGAAGACTTATTGACAGATACAGATGGGCAGTACATTGAATTTCAAGCTGGACGCCTCTTCGATCAGTATTTTCCGGGCGAAACCAATCCTATTTCTCAAGCTAGTTTTCCAGCTCATGCGACTGATCAGTGGCGAGAGTTGTGGTTTCCGGTGCTAGAAATTGGTGGTTTGAGTGATGTGTCGCCTGTGGGAATTTTGCACGCCGAAAAGCGAGATGGATGGTTGCATTTTGGAGTGAATGCATTGGCAGAAGTGAAGGCTGATATTGTCATTCGGAATGATGGGCGTAAAATCCATACTCAAAATATTGAATTATCGCCTTTGGATGTTTTTAAAGACAGTGTAAGAGTAAAAGATGGTGGTTTTAGTGGTTGGGAGATTAACATTCGTGCTATGAATTTGGAACTCAATACTAGAAACGATTTAGTAATTGATCGACCTTTTGAGTCTTCTACCATCCAGAAAATCCCTTTGTATGAACAACAATTTCGAGCAGGCGTAGAAGCCAAAGAGTATCGAGAGTACGCCAAAGCAGAAGAATTGCTCAACGTTGCTTTGCGCGAAAATCCGGCACATTTAGAGACGATGGTGCATTTGGCAGAGCTACATTATTGGAAAGCAGAGTACGATAAGGGAATCAGTTTGGTTTTGGAAGCTTTGGCGATTGATACTTACCATCCTTTTGCTAACTACGTGGGTGGTATCCTTTACAAAGCGAAAAGAGATTATCTGAATGCTAAAGAAATGCTCGGCTGGGCAGCGCGGTCTTTGGAATATCGGTCGGCTGCTTATGCATTGATGGCGGAGATGGAATTAGCAGGAAGGAATTATTCAGAAGCGGTTTATTATGCTGAAAAAGCACTGAATTTCAATCGTTTTAACGTAGTCGCTTTAGAGGTTGTAATTGTGGCGAGTAGCGACAAAGACCAACGCACATTTTACCTTAATGAATTATTGAAGTTAGATCCACTGTCCCATTTTGGACACTATGAAAAAAAACTACCTAATCAAGCTGACTATTCATCTTTTATCAAAAACGAATTTCCAGAGCAAAGCTATTTAGAACTCGCTCTACGCTATTTATCAATGGAGCAAATTGATAAAGCTATTGATATTCTGGAAGCCAATCCTGAAAGTACGCTCAATCAACTTTGGCTGGCTTTTTTGAAGCAAGATAGAACTCAATTGGCTCAATTGGAACAGCAGTCAGTCCGATTCATTTTTCCTTATCGAAACGAAACAATCAAAGTATTGGAATGGGCGAATAGAAACTCCGATTCTTGGGTATGGGATTACTACTTAGGGTTGATGTATTGGAGCAAAAATAGGGTAGAGGAAGCAATACCGCATTGGGAAGCTATTGAAATGAATGCTATAGAATCGGTTGCTTATTCTGCTCGTGCTGCCTTTATGGAACAGCAAAATGAATCATCAGAAGATGACTTGAAAACGGCTATGAGTATAGGACTTCTCAAATCCTCTACTCATCAACGGCTTATCAAATATTATCAGCAAAAAAGTGAATTTGAAGAAGCGATAGAGCATAGTACAATGGCTTCAAAACTATTACCTGACAACTACGCCATCGCCATGCTCCACGTCAAAAATCTGATTCATACACAACAATACAAAGAAGCAATCGAACTACTCAATAAAACCAACGTCCTTCCCTTTGAAGGCGCATCCGAAGGACGACAACTATACGAGCAAGCGCACTACGGGTATGCGATAGATTTGATAGAAAAAGGCGACTACAAAAAAGCTCAACAAGTGCTTTTATTATCCAAAGAATGGACAGAAAACTTAGGTGTTGGTAAGCCTTATGATCCTGACGAGCGCGTGGCGGATTACTTGCTGTATCAGGCGGCTCGATTGTATAAATCTAAAACGACCATACTTGATGATTACGAGCAAAAAGTGATTGAGTACACTAGAAAATTTCCACAGCGGGACACTTATACAACTGCCTTAGCTTTGCAGATGATGTCTGAACGGGAGTGCAGTGATTTCATCATCCGGCATTATCCACAGATTGAAAGCTTGCCGAGCAATTTGAAACATGCCGTCAAGAAAGCATTGAATGAACCGACGGAAACATCAAGTAGAGTCAGCGACCAATTGATTGATCGGGCATTGACATTGGATTAGTCTAGTACAATAGGACCGGGGTCTTCTGTAATTTTTGGGTCGGGTGGGGGAGCAGGCTGCAAATCGCTAAACAAAATCTGAGAACCTGTACCGACGCCGATAACCGTTCTGATTGCATCTTCCGGCTTGACTTCTGTGAAGACGATTTTTTCTTTTTTGACGTGAAAAACGAAACCGTTGGTCGGATTGGGAGCAGTGGGGACAAAGACAGTATAGAGTCCATTGGCGTGCTCTTGGGTCACAAATCCAGTCATCAAGCCGCCAAATACTTCGATCAGTACAACTTGAGAAAACGAACTTTCTTTTTTCCCAAAAACTTGCTGCACAGTTTGTTGAATGGTTGAATAAAAAGGAAGCTGTGCCAAATAATTTTTATCGAAATAGATAAATAATTCTCTGCCGGAGCGTGTCCGAATGAATAAGCCCACCAAAAAGCAGAACAGTACAACGATAATGAGACCTAGTACATTGGCGATGAAAGGTGCCATGTCCGCACTAGAGAAAATAAGCGTAATGGGGCGAATGAGTCCAACGACCATCCGGAAAACAAAACCAATCACAAATAGAAATAAAACGATGGGCAAGAGTACCAAAATACCACCCAATAAGGTCGTCGTGAAGAACTTCTGAAAGCTGCGGGGTACTTTGCGCCGCTTCATCGTCCTGAGCCAGTGTTTTTTTATACTTGCGTCGTCCAGCATCTGCTTTTCACTTTAATATTGTAATCAAAACGAAAAAGAATGTGACTTGTTCCTTTTGCTATAAAATTTGGAGTAGTACAGGATTTACTTTCTGTACGCTTCGTAGCCTTCTTTTTCTAAGCGCGTATACTTCTGCGCTACTCCCTCCGCCAATTCTTGTTTGTAAACGATCATTTTTTGCTTTAATTCATCATCCGCTGTAGCAAGTATTTGAGCAGCGAGCAGTCCTGCATTTTTTGCTGCATTGAGGGCGACGGTGGCGACGGGAACACCATTGGGCATTTGTAAAATAGATAGCATCGAATCCCAGCCATCGATAGAATTGGAGGACTTGATGGGGACGCCGATGACTGGCAGTGGTGACAAAGAAGCGACCATGCCAGGCAGATGCGCTGCACCTCCTGCACCTGCGATGATGACTTTGATGCCACGCGTATGTGCCGTTTTTGCAAACTCAAACAACCGCTCAGGTGTGCGGTGAGCAGAGACGATGGTCAGTTCAAAAGGCAAATCAAATTCTTTCAATAAATCAGCAGCCTGACGCATGACAGGTAAATCCGAATCCGAACCCATGATAATGCTAACGCGTGGCGACATATTTTAATTTTGGTATATGATAAATTTTTCAGAAACAAAGGTCCTCACGTATCACGCTCTCGCTTCTCTAGAAGCTCTCTCAGATTTCAAAATTCCCTCAACTCTCCTCGCTCTCGAAGCTCTCCTTTTTCTCCTCGCTCTGTCTCCAGCACTTCTCTTTCTATTTTTCGCTTCAAATGATAGTAGGTTTCTACTTGAGAGCGTATGGAAATGTCGGAAATCAACTTGTGATAGGTATTGGATTGGTCTTTATCTAAGATACGCGCTTTGGTATTGTCATTGAGCTGGATGTCGATGTACTCTTTTACTTCCTTTTTCAATTGCTCATCGTAAATAGGAAAAGTCGCTTCGATGCGATGACTCAAGTTGCGGACCATCCAGTCAGCAGAAGACATATAAATATCTTCATTGCCCTGATTGTGAAAAATAAAAACTCGAGCATGCTCTAAGTAGCGGTCGACGATGCTGATGGCATCTACATTTTTGCTCCAGCCTTTAAGCTGAGGAATGAGAGAGCAAATACCTCTGACGATGAGTTGTATATTGACGCCGGCTTGACTCGCTTCATATAGTTTAGCAATCATTTCTTTATCCTGCAAACTATTCATTTTTAGAATAATTTTGGCAGGTAGTCCCGCTTGGGCGAAAGTGATTTCTCGGTCGATGAGTTCGTGTAGTCGAGGTCGCAAATTGAACTGCCCGACCAGCAAATGCTCAAACTCCGATGCTTCTAATGTTTCCAAGTATGAAAACAAACGAGCCACTTCTACCGTGATACGTTTGTCGGCAGTAAAGAGTCCAAAATCACTATAAATTTTGGCAGTGACTTCATGGAAATTTCCGGTACTGAGATAAGTGTACAGCTTATGCGTATCACCTTCTTGACGACGCACCAAGCCTAATTTAGAATGCACTTTTACACCGGGAAAACTATACCGAACTTGCACGCCTGCAGCTTCCAGTTTTTCACCCCAACGCAGATTGGCTTCTTCATCGAATCTAGCTTTGACTTCTATGAAGACGGACACTTGTTTGCCCAATTTGACAGCTTCCATGAGGGCGTTCATGATGCGCGACCGACGGGCGACTCGATATTGCGTAATCTTGATGTGTGTGACATCGGGATCGTGAGCTGCTGCTTCAAAAAAACGAACGACTGACTCATAGGAATGGTAGGGGAAATACAGCAGATGATCGCGTTCTGCAAGCTTATCAAAAAAGTGCTCGCTTTCTTCCAGAGGTGCGTAAGATAGTTCCGGTAGAGGCGTATTGAGCAGATGTGATTTGCCGAAATCAGGAAATTTGAAGAAGTCAAAATTATTGTGATAGCGACCTTCCTGAAAAATATCGTATCGCTCCAGATGAAAAGTATCGCTCAGAAAATCAAGCAATGCTTTGGGCATGGTACGGTCGTAAACGAAGCGCGAAGTCACACCAACCTCTCTTTTGGTGATGCTTTCTTTGATTTTCTTTATCAGATCGCCTGAAAACTCATCATCTATATACAACTCTGCATCTCGCGTCAATTTGATGGAATAAGTGTCCACAATATCGTAGCCGGGGAACATAAACGAAATGCTATACCGAACGATATCATCCAGTATAATTAGATTATGCTGTCCTTCTTGAGAAGGCAATTCTACGAATCGCGGCAAATACTTGGTCGGAATATTAACAATCGCATAAACGGCTTGCTTTTTACTATCCGATTTATCGGTCATCCAAATACTCAAGTATAGAGAGTCGTTATTGAGAAAGGGACGAATTTTATCTTTGACCAATAAAACAGGCTGCACATAAGGCAACATCTGGTCTTGAAAATAATCTTTGACGAAAGCCTCCTGTTCTTCATTCAAATCCAGTCTTCTAAGTAGTCGTACACCATATTGCTCCAGCTCCGGTACGATCTCTTTCTCGACAATATTTGTAAACTCTTGCTGATGATCTTTGAGGATACGCTGAATGGTTTTGATGACCTCTTTGGGATCAAATTCGACATTGCTGCGGGTCTTCTTACTAGATCGCAACAGATAACGCTGATTGGCGATTCTGACTTTGAAAAACTCGCTGAGATTGGAAGAGTAGATCGCCAAAAACTTGATGCGCTCTAGTAGTGGCACAGCCGGATCTTTGGCTTCTTGTAAGACGCGATAGTTGAAAGACAACCAGCTAATATCTCTATGGATGTAAGGAATCTGCTCTTCTTTGAAAATAACTGTTTGTCCGATAGAAGCCATAATGTGTGGTTAGCGGTGAGCTGTTAGCGATGAGGGATTAGCTATTCAGAAGTAGTTTAATATCAGCGTTAATCCTTTAATTCAATCTGAGTCTAAGTTCCCAGTTACTTGTTAGTTGCTCCCCGACAACTATCAAGAAAAATTGAATCAGACGATTTTTAGACTCATGTCCAAACCAACCGCAGAATGCGTCAGTGCACCCACAGAAATGTAATCGACGCCACTTAGGGCAATTTTCCGAATGGTATGAATATTGACACCGCCGGAAGCTTCTGTCTCAAACTGCTTATCTACGATAGCAACGGCTTCATGCAACAAAGGCAACTCAAAGTTATCCAACATGATACGTGTCACTTGCCCGACTTCCAAAGCTTCGTAGAGCTGGACTAGATTGGCGACCTCTAAGGTCACCGGAAGCTCTAGTCCGGTCTCTTTCTGATAAGCGGCGACTTGCTCCACGGCTTTTTTGATGCTACCGCAGGCTTTAATATGATTGTCTTTTATCATGATCCAATCATACAACCCATAGCGATAGTTAGAAGCACCACCGAGACGCACTGCCCATTTCTCTAAGAACCGAATCAATGGAGTCGTTTTGCGCGTATCCAAAAGCGTGACGGGCAGATCTTCTACCTCAAATTTGAAGCGATTACTTAAAGTCGCAATCCCGCTCATGCGCTGCATAGAGTTGAGTACTAGACGCTCCGCCATGAGCAAAGCACGTGTGTTGGCTTCTACTTCAAAAGCAATGTCTCCTACCGAAATCGGTGAGCCATCTTGTATATGAATATGAATGGTAGAAGTAGGATCGACTTTTTTGAAGATGCGCTCCGCCAATCCGATACCTGCCAAGACGCCCGGCTCTTTGACGAGCAATTTAGCCTTGCTTCTATCATTCGGTTGGATGCAAGCACGCGAAGTATGGTCGCCGTCCCCCACATCTTCACGTAGTGCATTTTCGATAAAGTCAGTGATCCACAGCTCTTGCTTAGGTGATAAGGTATCTGTCATAATACATTGAAAAGTGAGCCGCAAAAGTAGTAAAATTCCATGTATAGCATTTACTCGCTATCATTCTTTAGGGCAAACGCATCAAAAGTATGATAAGTAATAGTTGTCGTATGGAGCAAGTGTGGA
The DNA here is from genome assembly GCA_038749535.1 of Bacteroidota bacterium. Taxonomy (GTDB): domain Bacteria; phylum Bacteroidota; class Bacteroidia; order Chitinophagales; family Saprospiraceae; genus JAAUTG01. Next base: position 82 of record JBCDHX010000187.1, on the reverse strand, counting down.
ACACGTTTTACTTAGGTGGCGGATGGCGAAAGGGCAGGTTCGACGGAGGAGTTTGCCATTTCTAGACCTTTTGATTCGTTTT
>JBCDHX010000186.1:0-9625 GCA_038749535.1 Bacteroidota bacterium | reverse complement strand
TGGGGCAATGCCAAAATGAATAGCCCGTCGGCTTTGCCTGTCCCGACTCTCGGGGAGACAAATACCATGCTCATGTCGCTGAAAAATTGAATCATTTGATAAATCAAAGAGCAAAAAGGAATTTGATGCGTTTGCCCTACTAGAGATTAAATACCCATAACTATGAAGCATGCAATTGGTACATGCATATTGAGTTTTTTACTGACCATTGGGCTATTCGCACAGGATAGAACCTTGTTTAACGAGAATGATAATCTGAACGTAGGCGGCTTTGGCGGTCCTATATTTCAAATTTCCAATATTGGTGATCAGACCGTTGCTGCTGTTGCCGGCGGAGGTGGTGTGACGCTCAATGACTTCTTCATTGGAGCATTTGGTGGCGGAGTAGGTGTAGAAAGATGGTCTTCCGGTCTTGTTGATTACGATGTCGATTTGGGATATGGTGGGCTTTGGCTAGGCTACAGTCTATTGGATGATAAATTGGTGCATCCCTATGTGAGTTTACAAGCTGCGGTGGGCAATCTGGACATCGGGAATCATGATTTGATTGACATCACTGTCGAAGAATTTACCGTAGGTATTGTGCAGCCTGAGATCGGAGCAGAAATCAACCTCACAGAGTGGTTCAAACTCTCTACGACCATCGGCTATCGGTGGATCAATAATTTCGACCAAACGGACATCATCACGTCGGAAGACATCCGCAGTTTTTATCTGGGATTTAGCTTGCGATTTGGTTCCTTTGGCGGATGATTTAATTCGTCAGATGCGAAAAATTTACTTCCATAAAAAACTTATGCTACCGATTCTAGTATTTGGAATAGGTGCATTAATTGGAGTCAATCAGGTAACAGAATATCCAGATTCTATTATAGCATGGTTGATGTTTATAATCATATCTGTCTTCTTTATTCTGGCACTTCAATTAGTCTGGAAATATAGATTCGATGAACAACTAAAATCACCTTCAAAAGAAGATATGGTCGTCCTATTTCAAGAAGATCAAATCCTTTTTCCCGAAGGCTACTACTACAAACAAAGCACTGTAAAAGCACATATTCCTTTGCCCGCTAGTCACGTAACTGAAATTAACTTAGATACATCACCTCCTTCATTTGTAATTAATGATAATGAAGTCATCTTTATTCCATGTCGGCTCAAGAACCAATTGGAAATTTGGGGCAAGAAAAATGAAGTTCCCCTAGTCGACAGATTTGACATTTGGTCGGCAATCAATGATCCGTTTCTAGATACAGAATTTGATACAGCTTACTACGAGAAGACCACTACCCAAATGATAGCCAATGGATTAAGCGTAGAAGAAGTTGAGCAGATTAGAAGCAAGATCAAATTTACCATGGAAACTACCAACTCCATAGTTTGGGAATGGGTTAATCTAAGTCAATTTGACTACTTGAATTGGACTTGGCTAACAAAGAAGAAATACTGGTGGTCAATGGAAATAGCATTGAGAAATTATAAAAGAACCAATAGTAAAGAACTCAATCAAAGCATGTAAAGTTATTACTACTTAGATCAAATGTGCAGTAGCCAAATAATCATCCGCTGAACGACTTGTTCCGAGCATCGGAAGCTAACAACTAATGGCTAACTGCTCACAACTTGTCCCGAGAATCGGGAGCTAAAACAAAAAACACCTATGGATCCTCTAATACTCGTCATTTTTGGCGCATCCGGTGACCTTGCAGAGCGCAAACTCATTCCTGCCGTCTACGAATTATACAAGGAAAAATTGTTGCCCGATTGCTTTGCCGTTTTAGGCGTGAGTCGGACGAAATACTCAGATGAAGAATTTCGGCAACACGTATTTTACGATAGCGAATTCATCAAGCATGAAGGCGAAGACAAAGCTCGTGCCAAGACCTTTGCTGAAAATCTGTATTACTTACCGATACAAACTTCAGAAAAAGAAGAATACGCCAAAGTCAAAGAGCGATTATTGAAAATCGACAGCGAGTGTAGAACTTCTGGCAACTATATGTTCTATTTGTCCACGCCACCTTTCCTCTACGAGATCATACCGAAATACTTGTCAGCCCAAGGACTCAACAAGCAAGAAAATGGTTGGAAGCGATTGGTCATTGAAAAACCATTCGGAAAAGATGAAGCATCCGCCAAATCCTTGAATGCTGAGTTGCTGCAATATTTTGACGAAGATCATATCTACCGCATCGACCATTATTTGGGGAAAGAAACTGTACAAAATTTATTGGTGACGCGCTTCGCCAATGGAATTTTCGAGCCCCTTTGGAATCGAAATTACATCGAGCGAATCGAAATCACCGCCGCAGAAAAAGTAGGTGTCAAAGGACGGGCTGGCTACTACGACAAATACGGTGCACTCCGCGATATGGTACAAAATCACTTGCTACAAGTTGCCGCTCATATTGCTATGGAAGCACCCAATTCCTTTGATGCACAAGCGATCCGTGTTGAAAAAGTGAAGATGTTTCAAGCGATCCGAGGCATCAAGAAAGAAGAAGTGCAGGAGCACGTCATACGCGGTCAATACATCGCCTCGACCATCAATGGTGAGCAAATAGAAGGTTATCGCGATCACGATGACGTCCCTAAAGACAGCAAAACAGATACTTATGTGGCATTGCGATTTTTTGTAGATAATTGGCGATGGGCGGGTGTGCCATTTTATGTGCGTACCGGAAAATATTTACCGACCAAAGTAACCGAAGTGGTCGTTACCTTTAAATCTCCGCCACATCTATTACTCCAACGCGAGCGTGAATTCAAAGACCTTAAAAATCAACTAATCATGCGCATTCAGCCGAATGAAGGGATTGCGCTACAATTCGGGATGAAAGTGCCAGGTCAAGGCTTTAAGGTGAAAGATGTAGACATGGAATTTTATTATTCTGAACTCATCGACGCTAACGTGCCGGAAGCCTACGAACGCCTACTCCTTGACTGCATGAAAGGCGACGCGACACTCTATGCTCACGGCGAGTCTGTAGAAGCCGCTTGGCGATTTGTTGACCCGATTATTGAAGCTTGGGAAGAAGATAATGACATTCCGGTACATGGTTATCCAGCGGGGACTTGGGGACCAGATGTAGCGGATGATCTCATCGAAGGCGAAGACGATACTTGGCACAATCCATACAAGAATCTGACAATGAATGATGATTATTGCGTTTTGTAAAATTGTCACCCGGTGAATAGCTCAAGAAAAATTGGCTGAATCAAAGTTCACAGCTAGTTTTAGGAACACATTCACCGGGTGACTTACAAGTTTCGCAGCTCATTCCACCACAAATCCCTGCACCGTCTCCCCTTCCGCATGAACAACATGCACAAAATAAACCCCTGAGGCATAGCGAGATACATCAAATTCTTCGGATTGCGCTTTGAAGCAGCAAGGATTGACAGATCGCTCTTCCATCAAGCGACCGACGCTATCGAAAATCCGCAATTGGAAAATATCTACGCTAGAAGTCGCGTAGTTGAGTTGGAGTGTATTTTGTACCGGATTGGGCGCAATGGCAGCTAGTTCAAAACCTTCCACCACCGGGCGATTGGGATCTAAAATTTGTTGCAATTCCAAGATTGCATTCAGCACATTTAAGCGTCCACCCGTGGAGACAACGCCTGCCAAAGAAGTCAAAGGTTCGGCACTTTCCAAAATTGCTTGCCGAACGGTCAAAGCTGCTTGAGCCGGATTGTCGAGTGCCAAATAAGCCAACTCCTCTGACTCTACGCTATACAAAAGTGCAATCGCTCCGGCGATGTGAGGCGCAGCAGCAGAGTTAGCATCAAAAGTTGTATAGCCAGTATTGCCTTCCGTGGTCAAAATACCAATCCCAGGTGCTCCAATATCCAAACCGACTTCTCCGACTGCCGAACCCGTCCAACGACTATCGTCTTCTTGGGTCGCGACAACGGAAATGATGTAATCCGTCGGACAGGTACTTGGAATATCGCCAGTTTCGTCGGTATTGATGGGATCATTATCGCCGGAAGCAGCAATCAATACGCCTACATTGCCCATCGCTTCGTGTGCTTGATTCCAGACATTACTTTGTGCACACAACTCAGGATTGGAGAGTCCAAAAGAACTATTGAGCGCGACAATAAATGCTCCTTCTTCGCCTTTGCTTTGATTGTAGCGATCACGCATATCGATAATGTAATCATAGGCTTCAAAAATCTCTGAAATCGACCGCTCGTACATCAGTGGCATCATTTTAATATCCCAATTCATACCAGTGATACCAGTCCGATTGTTACCTGTCGCTCCGATGATACCGGTCACTGAAGTCCCATGATTCCCAGCTCGCAATTCTGAGCTATTCGCCCCAAAATTCCAGCCATTTAAGTCATCGACGTAGCCATTGTTGTCGTCATCAACACCGTTGCCAGGAATTTCATCTCGATTTTGCCAAATGTTATCGACAATGTCTTCATGCGTCACCGAAAAATCCGCATCAATAATCGCCACGACGATTTCATCTCCTTTCACGGTTTCACCACCTGTCGTGATATTCCAAACTTCCGGCATCCCGATTCGCTCCAACGCCCACTGCTCGCCATAGCGACGATCATTGGGTATGACGCGATTTCTAGTTTCGATGACTTGATTGGGTAAGACATTTGCCACCATAGAGTGCGATTCAATTAGCTGTAAATCAACAATTTGCTTCTCGGTAAAGCTAAATAAATGCAAATTCAAATCGCCCATCAACGTCTTTTCAAACGTCAAAGCAGGTACACTTTTTTCAAAGTCCTGAGGCGAATAGCTGTCATGCAATTGGATGATCAATTCTCGATCAGGAATGGCTTGCAATGCACCAAATAGAAAAATGGAGAGGAGGAGAAGGATGTTCTTTTTCATGGAATTTATGAGATGTTAGACACTAGATATTAGACAGTAGACAAGTTTCTGGTCTAACGTCTAATATCTAACGTCTAGTGTCTTAAAATTAGAAGCGATTCGCCACACTACCTTCTGTCACCACCGCAATTTTATTATTGCCGCTCAGTGCCAGACGTGTGATATTCCGAATGCCATAATATTTTAAATCGGCGATTTCTTGCCAGCCTTTGTCATTGTCATAAGATGGATGATATTTGAATAGCTTGCTACTATTGCCCATCAAAAATGTGCCATCATCTAAGATCAAAAAGTCTTCACTGCCGGGAAGCGTTTGCGCGACGATTTCACCTTTTGCGTATTCGTCATACGCATTAATTTGTTTGATGTACCAAGTGCGCGGCGATACTTTATGGACGAACAATAAATTGCCAGTGCGCGGCGAGGTCTTAAAACAACGCCCGATATTGGACACCACATCACGCGTCTGATCGGTAGAGACATCTGCGATGGCGAGTTTATTTGTATTTTGACCCACTAGAAAGAGTGCGACCCGACGGCTGTTGATCCAATGATGATAGCCAATATTGTTGAGGTACTTGAAGACCGGCTTGCCATTGTCCAAACGATCTGTCGGGAACTGCCACAGTCGCTGATCGCCATTTTCTTCGACGCGCACCGCAGAAAAGCTAAACAAATCTGGCATCAGCGTTGGTGAGAACTCAGATTCGGTCGTTTCCGTGACTTGCGATTTCGTTCTACGACGCAGATTAAGCAAATAAATATCCGTCTGATCTTGATTGGGATAGCGAACCGTCACAAACAACTCATCATCATTCACGAACATCGGCTGATTGTTGTAGCCAGTCGGATTGAAATAAGTTAGATAGGTCGGATTGTCTAGTGCAAACTCTCGGTCACTCTTGCGCTTCATGTCAAATAAATAGACATTGGACTCTAAGTCTTGCGCGACGCTATTGGAGAGATAAAAGGCAGAAAATAGAAGTAATAAGTATCGCATATAGTGATATTTTTTATTGCACGGTAAAGCTAATAGTGGTAGGATGGAAATACGGCTTGTCCCGAAAATCGGTAGATAATAGCGGATTATAATAATATGAACTGATTTAAAAAACAATCCGTACAATCCGTTTGATCTGTTCAATCTGCGTTCCTATCCTTGTAGTATTCATTGAACGACCAAAAATACATTAGAATTTTCTAAACTGTCTCAAAGTATCGTCCTAATTCCCAATTGCCCACCTGTTGCTCGTACTGTCGCCACTCCCATTCGCGTGTTCGGACGAAATGATCGACGAAACCGGCACCAAATAATTCCGTCGGGATCGACGAGTTCTTCATGGCTTGAGTCGCCGTTTGTAAATTGCTTGGCAGTGGCAATTGTTCGCTGTCGTAGGCATTGCCGGAGGTAGCAGCGATGTTGAGCAGCAATTGATGTTTTATGCCATACAGACCAGACGCCAAAGCTGCACTCATTGCTAAATATGGATTGGCATCTGCGCCGGGGACGCGTGTTTCTAGGCGCATACTTTTTTCGCTACCCGGAATCACTCGCAGAGCTGTCGTCCGATTTTCTATGCCCCAACTGACTGAGGTCGCCGCCCAAGAACCAGCTACCAATCGCTTGTAGCTATTCACAGTCGGTGCGTATAGCGGTAAAATATGTGGCAAACAATACAATTGCCCCGCGATATAATACTCCAATGTTTTGCTCAGTCCATTTTCAGCATGAAATACATTTTGTCCGTCGCGCCATAAACTTTGATGAAGATGTCCACTACAGCCTGGCAGATCGGCATTCCATTTCGCCATAAAACTAGGTACGATATGATGGCGTTGCGCGATTTCTTTGACGCTCGTTTTGAATAAAATGGCGCGATCTGCGGCTTTCAATACATCTGCATATTCGATGGCAGCTTCATAAACACCAGGTCCAGTTTCTGTATGCAACCCTTCTAGCGGTACACCAAAATCTGCTAAAAAAGTCCACAACTCGCGCACATAGTCTGACTGAGCCGCCAAACGAACGAGCGAATACCCAAACATACCGGAAGTGATCGGTTGAGGTGACTGAGCAACATTTGGAGCAGTTTGAAAATTGAACCATTCGTATTCATTGGCGAACTGAGCCTCAAAACCCATCTCCACTGCTTGTCGGTGTATGCGTTTTATTAGCGTCCTTGGACAAACGGCGGCGATGTCTTCATTGGCGTGCTCAAAATCGGCGAGTAAAAAAGGCGTATTGTTATCCCAAGGAATGGTGCGTCTTGTCTGCTCATCCAATGTCGCTTTTGCATCTGGATAACCGGTCTGCCAACCGCTGACTTTTGAGTTGTCGTAAACCTTATCATTGCTATCCCATCCAAAAATAACATTGCAAAAGCCAAAGCCTTTTTCTTGCGCACTTTTTAGCTTGTTTTGACTGATATATTTACCCCGTAAAATGCCGTCTATATCTGTGACACCGATCTTGATACGTCCATTTGGTGTTTCGTTCATATTTTCATCTGGTTGAGCTAGAAAAGAAGTCAAAAGTAGAAGAATCTGAGTCACTGATGGCTGTTTTTTTGTCTGAATACAGAATGTTGCTATCTTGCTTTGAATGAGATATGAGATTATGAGACGTGAGATATGAGACGGCTTTAACTTAAACAAAATATTACCTTGGCAAAAGGCATACTAATCAATCTACTATGTCTTCTATGCACCTATGTATTTCAAGAAAAAAATAAAACGAACCAACCGTGCTTGACAAAATCCTTCAATCCTTCAAAGACGACGATCTAGAACACGTATCCGGCATGGATGCAGCTTTTCTCTATGGCGAAACGCCCAATAGCCCTATGCATATCGGGAGTGTGGTGGTCATCGAAGGCGATCTGAAATTTGAGACCTTCCGTCATCGTATTGCATCGCGCATACATATGCTACCGAAGCTACGCAAACGCTTGATCTATGTGCCGTTCCGAGTCGATTATCCCTACTGGGTAGACGATCCGAATTTTGACTTGGATATGCACATTGACCATATTGCATTGCCCAAACCTGGGAGCTGGAAGGAGTTGCGTAGCGTAGCGAGTCGCATTTTCAGTGAGCATTTGGATCATAGTCGTCCGCTTTGGTCGTTTACGTTTGTGGAAGGATTGGACAACATTCCGCAAGTACCAAAAGGCTCAGTGGCGATTATTTCAAAAATTCATCATGTGGCGATTGATGGAATGGCAGGAGCCGGAATCTTAGGATTATTGTTTGATTTTATGTCTAATGTGCCGCCCGATCCTGAGCCGGAACCCTATACACCAAAGCCATTGCCCAACGAATTATCTGTCGCCCTACAAAGCACCTTATCATTCGCAGAAGACCCTTTCAAATTTCCAAGGCTACTGACGCAAACGGTGACCTCTTCTGTGAAAGCAGGTGTCTTTACCCGCGCTCAAAAAGCAGAACTGCCGACTGCGCCCTTCACTGCTCCAGTCACACCTTGGAATCATGTCATTGCTGCTCGCCGCACTTGGAATACAAGCATTCTAGAACTGGATCGCGTCAAGGCGATTCGCAAGATTATGGGGACAACTTTGAATGATGTAATCTTGGCATTCTGTGCCGGTGCATTGCGACGCTATTTGAAAGAAAAAGAGCAATTGCCTACCAAACCGCTAGTGGGACATATTCCTATTTCTATACGGACAGACGATGGCGATGATAGTGGCGGCAACAAGATTTCGGCGATGTTGGTACAGTTGGCAACCAATATAGAAGATCCTATCGAGCGACTAGAAATCATCCATGAAAATACGGTACGTGGCAAGACCTATCAAAATGCAGTAGGGGCAGAAACACTGTCTAAAATGGCAGAGATTGTCCCTTTTGGTATCGCCAATCAAGCCGCTCAACTCTATTCCCGCTTCAATGTAGCAGAAATGCACAATCCCGTTTTTAATTTGACGATCACCAATGTGCCTGGTCCTCAATTTCCGCTCTATGTCGCCGGACATCAGTTGATGAGTATCATGGGTGCTGCGCCGATCATTGATGGGATGGGACTCATCATTACCGTCTTTAGTTACAATGGTCATTTGACGATCAGTTCGACTTCTGATGTGCGCTCGATGCCGGATATTGATAAATTTTCGCGCTACATACGAGAGTCAGCCAATGAGCTGGAGAAATTAGTTTTGGAGCGGGGCAAAACGAAGAAAAAGAAAATCGAAGCACAGGCAGATACAACTCAGATTGATGTTTTTTTTACTCAATTGAAGAAGGCAGCCAAAGCACAGCCTGAACTCACAAAACCCATCGAAGGTGTCTATCATTTCAAAATCACCGGAGCTGCGGAAGCCGATTGGCGGGTTGATTTTAATAAAAGTCCAGCCAGCATTCGACGTGGTACGGTAGCAGAACCGACTGCTGTTTTCACCATGAACAATGAGCATTTTGAAATGGTGGCAGATGGATTGCTTGATTTGCCAACGGCATTTGTACAAGGGCGTTTGCAGGTGGAAGGCGAGCGTGGTACGGTGCTGGAGGTGGGGAATTTGATTAAGGCGTTGATGGACTAAATACTTGCATAACAAAAGCGTGGGATTTAAATCCCACGCTGATGGTATGTATATCGTTTACCACTCTAGGTGACAAAACTTTCCTGCAAGCGAAAAGCATGATCGACCTTGTCGAGTAAGGCTTGAATTGGTCTGAAAAGCTGCCTCAAGTAGTTTTCATCTTGATGAAATCGTCGAATCGCTTTTTCCAAACAATCTC
>JBCDHX010000185.1:0-9653 GCA_038749535.1 Bacteroidota bacterium | reverse complement strand
GCTCATTAACTAGCTTGAGAGCAGCACAATAAGTCAAGAAAAAATTGTACTTCGTATAACCGTCCGAATCATGCCAATTTTAACGCGCTTTCTCACCTTATTCAACCCCTTTTCCTGTCCAATGGATGGGGAGTACCTCAACGCGCCTGATACGATGGCTCCAATCCATACATAGAAATAGCCTTGTTGCTCTAGTTTGAAATAAGTAAATACAGTGAAAATAATCCCTAAAAGAAGTAAAGTTCCACCCAGTAGCATCTGCTGCACTGTTTTCCCACGCTCTCGCTTCGCCATCGCATAATCTATCAACGCCCGATCAATATGAATCAAAGCTGGTTTCAAAACCTCTTCATCTTTTGTCATCTGCTTGACATAAGCTTTGATTTCGTCGTAGTCTTTGCCCTCGAAGGCGAGTTCGTCTATTTTAGCGATGAGTTGGTGAGTGGTCATTTGTTTGTTTTGAAAGTAGAAAATCAAGCAACTCTTTTCCAATTAACCTCCAAGTCAAACGACGCCATCAATTCTGATAATTGTTGTAAGAAGTCGTTACGTAAATCTTGAAAATTATCCAGAGCGTTTTGATCAGGCTCTGCAAACGTACTGTGATAAGCAATCATTTGATTGACTTTCTGTATCTGCTCTAGAGTTGTAGTTATCTCTTCTGCTCTAATGTTGCTATTCATTAACTCCATCACCAAAAGTAATTTTCAGATATCCTTTTTTCTGCTTTCTTCTGTTTCTAGTAAATAGATCATTCCAATAGAGAAAATCAGTTCTATACCTAATATGATATGAATGCGAAATGGGATAAACCTTTTCAAAATAATTATCCACGTTTCGCTTACGATATAAGTCCTTTAAAGTACGAATCTTAGCTTCATTTAGTTCATAAATATCGTAGTCAATGAAAGTAACAACATCAATATCTCTAGGATTTCTCTTTTTAGATACAAATCCACCATCAATTATTTGATAAAAATTAGTTGTTATCTCTTGTTGAAAAATATCTAAAAAAGCTGTGTAGCTCTCGTATAATCCATGTCTAACATTATTCTCATCGAACGATTTGATAAATGAGATGAACTCACCAAGTGAACACTCTATCAAACGATAAGGTGTCAAGTTGCCATTTGCATCAAAGGTGAATTTATTCATCTGTCAAATCTTCTCAACTTTCATTTGCAACTCTACCTCTCCAGGCAACTCCACCACTTCACCATCTGATAAATCATCCACTAAATGCAACTCATCCGCCAGCACCTCAGCCTTAATATACTCCCCAAAATTATAAATAGCTGACTGCACCGCTTCCTCGTTCTCAATCTGCACCTCAATCCGATCCGTCACCTCAAAATCGCTGCTTTTTCGGATATTCTGAATGCGATTGACCAATTCCCGCGCCATGCCTTCGGCTGCCAATTCATCGGTGATATTAACATCCAAAGCGACGGTGATATTTCCGTCCGAAGCGACTAGCAAGCCTGGAATATCTTCCGCGACGATTTCAAAATCTTCTAATGTCAAATCAAAAGTTTCGTCTTCAACTTGTAGCTGATATTGACCAGTTTTCTCCAGATTGGCGATGTCCTCTTGTGTGAATTGAGCGATGGTTTGAGCGGCGACTTTCATGTTTTTGCCCAATCGACGACCGAGCGTTTTGAAGTTCGGTTTGATCTTCTTTTTAATGACGCCAGATGTATCTGTCAAATACTCAATCTCTTTCACATTCACTTCCGAAGCGATCAAATCTTTTACCGCTTCTACCTGTGCCTGAAAGCCCTCATCCAAGATTGGCAACATGATTTTTTGCAACGGCTGACGTACGCGGATGCTCTCTTTCTTCCGCAACGACAAAACAAGCGAAGAAATGCGCTGCGCATAATCCATTCGCTCTTCTAATGCCAAATCAATATGCTCTTCTTGCACTTTGGTCAAATCCGTCAAATGAACTGATTCGTGACGAAGTGGCGTATTATTTTTGATCGCAGCTTCCTTGATCGGTGCAGTCAAATTGCGGTACAAGAATTCAGCGAAGAAAGGCGCAATAGGCGACATCAATTGCCCGACCATCATTAATGCTTGATACAATGTTTCATACGCCGCTTGCTTATCGGTACTCATTTCGCCCTTCCAAAAACGGCGACGACACAAGCGTACATACCAATTGGACAACTGATCACCCACGAATGACTCGATGGCGCGACAAGCAGGCGTCACATCATAATTGTCCATCGCCTCATGATACTCTTTCACCAAAGAATACAACTTAGAAATAATCCACCTATCAATTTCAGGACGCTCCTCAACAGGAATGTTATTCATCTCATCGATGGCAAATTGGTCGATATTGGCGTAGAGTGCAAAGAAGGAATATGTATTATAAAGTGTCCCAAAAAACTTATTGCGCGTTTCTTTCACCCCTTCCAAATCGAACTTGAGATTGTCCCAAGGATTGGAATTGCTCATCATATACCAGCGCGTCGGGTCTGCGCCGTATTTTGCTAAAGTGGCAAATGGATCGACCGTATTGCCGAGTCGTTTGGACATTTTCTGTCCATTTTTATCCAAAACAAGACCTGTCGAAACTACATTTTTGTACGCCACGCTATCAAATATCATCGTCCCAATCGCATGAAGCGTATAGAACCAACCACGCGTCTGATCGACACCTTCTGAGATGAAATCCGCAGGAAATTTACGCTTGAATACTTTCTCATTCTCAAATGGATAATGCCATTGTGCATACGGCATCGAACCAGAATCGAACCAAACGTCGATCAAATCCAGCTCGCGTTTCATGCGCTGCCCACTTTCACTCACCAACACCACATCATCAATGAACGGACGATGCAAATCCTCAGGAACGACTTGCGTCAATCCAAAAGCCACATTTGCCTTATTGATTTCCGTGCCCAGTTCTTCCAACGATCCAATACACTTCTCTTCTCCATCCTCACTTCTCCAAATAGGCAATGGAATGCCCCAATAGCGCGAGCGCGACAAATTCCAGTCTTGCGCATTTTTCAACCAATTCCCAAAACGCCCTTCTCCAGTCGATTTCGGCTGCCAATTGATGGTGTCATTCAGCTCTGCCATGCGGTCGCGCATCTTCGTCACACGGATAAACCAACTATCCAGTGGGTAGTACAAAATCGGCTTGTCCGTCCGCCAGCAGTGCGGATAGTTATGCTCATATTTTTTGACATCAAAGGCTTTGTTTTCCTCCTTTAATTTGATGGAAATATCAATATCGACGGAGCGATAATCGTCTTCGTTTTTGTAGTTTTTGACATAGCGATTGGAGAACTCACCCACGCTAGATTTGAACTTTCCAGTCTTATCGACTAGCGTCAATGCGCCAATGCCATTTGCCTTTCCAGCAAAACGGTCATCTGCACCAAAAGAAGGCGCGGTGTGGACGATACCTGTACCATCGGAAGTCGTCACAAAGTTGGCGGTGATGACACGGAAAGCATCTGTCGAGCCATCTAGTTCCTCAATTTCATTTCCAAATTGTAGCAACTGTTCGTATCGAATGCCTTTTAGCTCTTTCCCAACAAACACCTCACTCTGCTCTAAAATCTTCGGCTTCTTAGTCTTCGCATCACCTTCCTTCGCCAACCATTTCCCAATCAAATCTTTTGCCAGGACGACACTTTGTGGCTCATTGGTATAAGGATTTTGGGTCTTGATTTTGACATATTTAATTTTTGGACCGACCGTCAGAGCGGTATTTGAAGGCAAGGTCCAAGGCGTGGTCGTCCAAGCGATGATGCGTACATCTTCATCGTCAGTCTCAAACAAGAAGTCAGATTCCTCATTTTTAATGACTTTAAATGCCGCCACTGCTGAGGTATCTTTCACATTCTGATATGCGCCAGGCATATTCAATTCATGCGAACTCAGACCAGTCCCCGCAGCTGGCGAATACGGCTGAATCGTATAACCTTTGTACAACAAATCTTTATCGTACAACTGCTTCAACAGCCACCAAACACTCTCGATATACTCGTTCTCAAAGGTGATATACGGATTCTCCAAATCCACCCAATAGCCCATTTTACGCGTGATGTCGTCCCATACATCTTTGAAGCGCATGACGGTCTCGCGGCATTGGCGGTTGTATTCTTCAATCGAAATTTTCGTCCCAATATCTTCCTTCGTAATCCCCAACGTCTTCTCTACATTCAACTCAATCGGTAGTCCATGTGTGTCCCAGCCACCTTTTCGCTCCACGCGCTTGCCTTTTAAGGTCTGATAGCGACAAAACAAATCCTTCACTGTTCGCGCCATCACGTGGTGAATCCCAGGTTTTCCATTCGCTGAAGGCGGACCTTCATAAAACACAAAGCTATCCTCCTTCGGACGCTGCTCGTAGCTCTTTTCGAAAATCCCGTTTGCCTCCCAAAATGCTAGCACTTCGCGGTCGATGTCGGGGAGGTTGAGTCGTTTATATTCTTTATACATTTTTTGTCGGACGTTAGACTTTAGACGATGGATATTAGACGGTTGTGAGGTCTAACATCTTCTTGATCTAAATCGTTTCTTTTGGTATTGAAAATTGGAGGGCGAAGGTAGGGAAAATAGACGTTATAATAGTGTTGTTTTCCGAGCCACTTTTCCTTTGTAGACAAGACCATAACTGATTGTCACACCGGTAAGCAAAACTTTGATGAAAGAATATACCCATTTCCGAGATTCATCTTTAAATCGTATTTTGCTCGCTATGAATACAAAACAATTTTTTCTTTTCTTGGTATCATTGATTTTTGTTTGCCAAAATAGCCTAGCACAAGATCGCATCACTGGTCATTCCTTCGCCACGCGTTCTGAAGTGATCGCTCAAAATGGAATGGCGGCTACGAGCCAACCTCTAGCCACACAAGTGGCGCTATACATATTGAAAAAAGGTGGAAGTGCCATTGACGCTGCTATCGCTGCCAATGCGGTCTTAGGATTGGTGGAGCCAACAGGAAACGGAATCGGTGGTGATTTATATGCCATCGTTTGGGACAATGAAAGTGAGCAGTTGTATGGATTGAATGCTTCAGGTCGCTCACCTTATGATTTGTCGTTGGCTTATTTTGAAGAAAAGGAAATGAGTCGAGTGCCTTATCTGGGAGCTTTGTCGGTCTCTGTTCCAGGTGCAGTGGATGGATGGTTTGAATTGCATGAGAAGTTTGGGAAGTTATCGATGCAACAAGTCTTAAATCCAGCGATTGAATATGCTAAAAATGGTTTTCCAGTTAGCGAATTAATTGCTTTTTATATGGAACGTGGCGCTAGAAACCTGGCGAAATACAAAAACTTCAAAGAAATCTATATGCCAAACGGCAGCACACCTAAAAAAGGTGAAATCTTCAAAAATCCCAACCTCGCTAATACGCTTCAAACCATCGCCGATAAAGGACGAGATGCTTTCTATAAAGGCGAAATTGCCGAAGCGATGGTGAAGTACATGAAAGAACAAGGTGGCTTTTTGTCGATGCGTGATTTGGCAGAACACACTTCCACTTGGGTCGATCCTGTCTCTACCAACTATCGAGGTTATGATGTTTGGGAATTGCCACCCAATGGACAAGGTATCGCTGCTCTACAAATGCTCAATATTTTGGAGGAACACGATCTGGCGAGTATGGGATTTGGGAGTCCAGAGTACATTCACATTTTCACGGAAGCGAAGAAAGTGGTGTATGAAGATCGCGCCAAATACTACGCCGACATGGACTTCAGCAAAGTGCCTGTGGAGCAATTGATCGCCAAAGATTATGCCAAAGAACGCGCCGAACTCATCAGTCTCGACAGAGCCGCTCGCTCTTATCCCGCTGGCGAACTCAATGTCGATGAAACCATCTACTTAACTACCGCCGACAGCGAAGGTAATATGGTTTCCTTGATTCAAAGTAACTATGCAGGTATGGGCTCAGGTATGACGCCCGATGGTTTGGGATTTGTGCTTCAAAACAGAGGCGCATTGTTTTCTTTGGAAGAAGGACATGCCAACGTATTCGAGCCAAACAAACGTCCTTTTCATACCATTATTCCAGCTTTTGTCACCAAAGACGGACAGCCTTTTATGAGTTTTGGCGTC
The DNA here is from genome assembly GCA_038749535.1 of Bacteroidota bacterium. Taxonomy (GTDB): domain Bacteria; phylum Bacteroidota; class Bacteroidia; order Chitinophagales; family Saprospiraceae; genus JAAUTG01. Next base: position 3,562 of record JBCDHX010000185.1, on the reverse strand, counting down.
ATGGGTGGAGCGATGCAGCCACAAGGACATGTTCAGATTTTGGTTAATATGATTGACTTTGGTATGAACTTGCAGGAAGCTGGCGATGCGCCAAGAATCAGACATAAAGGCTCTTCTCAACCTACAGGTGGAGAAATGAAGGATGGTGGTACGATTTGTTTGGAGTCTGGTATCAGCTGGAAAACGATTCGTGCGTTGAAGTTGAAAGGACATGATGTGAGCTTCGATATGGGTGGTTATGGTGGCTATCAAGCGATCATGTACGACGCCAAAAATAAGGTTTATTATGGCGCATCTGAGTCTCGGAAAGATGGACAGGCAGCTGGGTATTGACGAACGTCATTGTTGTTCAGAATCTGCCCGATCTATAGGTCATTCAGGCGAAATTTCCTATCGCCACACGGTTTTTATGATCTGCTAGCTGCTAGATTTTTTAGCAGGCAGTTTCGCCTATAGGTAGATTATCGAGGATAACCCTTCATCCTATAACCTTTAGTCGATACTTTCCCACAACCAGTCGATTCCCACACAACAAAAACACCACAAAATACTGTTAAATAACCAGTATCAAAACCATCCATTATGTCCGACGAAAAAACCTTCCTCTACTTCGAGTGCTACCGCTGCGGGTTCCACAATAAATACCCTGCTGTCAAAGACGAAAATGCCAAAGCTGGCGAAATTGTCATCAAACGCTGCATCAATTGCGCCACTTTCAATGAAATCGTACTTCCCAACAGTTTCCGAACTGTCACTAAAACTGTCCTACGCGGCATGAAACACGAATGACAAATGAAGCCCTCTCCTGAAAACGAATTTCCTTTCCGCCTAGAAGATTGAGCGTTAAGAAGTTGGAGCTGCGGGAGAGCAGAAAGGGCAATCCGCGAGTGAGGCACGAACGGCTCGGATTGCGAGCGGGCGGATGATCCGACTTTAGCTCAATATTCTCAAGCGGGGAGTTTTTTGTTTCTTTTTTGCGGAAAAAAAGAAAAGGACGCTCATAAATTTTAAACTACCAAACCCATTCTATGCAACCCATCATCCTAGACCTCCCAAAAGACAAAAAAGAAACCCTCTTCGCCATCAGCCAACAATTCAACGAAGAGCTAGAACGCCGAGCTTCCCCTTTCCCAAAAGCAACCACCCTCGATGCTCTCAAAACGGCACTCCTAGAAGTCCTATCAGAAAAAGATCGCGAAAAGCTAAAAAGCAACGAACCGCTCCAGGTCATCCACCAAGACGTCGCCATCCGAAACCTCCCATGGCAACTCCTCACTGAAAACTGCGCTGTCGTCAAATCCACCAAAAAAGAACTACCAACGCATCGTCCCAATGCAAACTATCCCCTCAAAGTCCTTATCATGGTCGCTGCGCCCGAAGGCGTGACGCGCCTCGACTACGAAAAAGAAGAACTCCAACTCCTCTCTGCCTTCTCACCTTTGATGAGCAAAGGACTAGTCGAAGTCCATTTTACAGAAGATGGCGCGTTGTCGACCCTCGATGAAGCCTTGACCGCCAACAAATACCACATTCTTCACTTTTCGGGTCATGGCATGTATGACAGAGAAGAAAATGTCGGGAAACTGGCACTCGAAGATGAGTTAACTGGTAAACTCAAGATGGCAACCGCCGAAGAATTCAATGCCGTCCTAACCAAAGCAGCACAGAAAAACCATCGCCCTGATTTGGTGGTGCTATCGGCTTGCCAAACTGCGAATGGCAAAAGTGGCGACATCAGTGGTGTGGCTGGTAAATTGTTGGAAAGTCGAAAAGCGGCACCTGCCATCATCGCTATGGCGGCGAGTATTTTGGATAGCTGCGCCATTGTTTTTGCGGAAACACTTTATCAATGGCTGTCGCAAGAATACAATCTGCCGTATGCCTTTCAGCAAGCGCGACTAGCAGTGAAAGACTACGAAAGTCAAACCTTTCAGTTGGCACAACAAGGACTCGCACCTGGACAATGGCTTATTCCTCAACTCCTCTTCACTCAAGAAGTCGAAGACCTCGTCGATAAAAACGCGCCCAAACAAACCCTCGATCTCTCCACCAACGTCAGCATCGTGAAAGGTGATCGCGCACTCTTGAATTTGAGAGTCCGACCTGACAACTACCTTTTTGTCGGGCGACGCCAAGAAAAACGAGCGGCTTTTCGAGTCCTCAATGAAGGCAAAGCTGTATTGCTACGCGGACAAGGCGGTGTCGGAAAAACGGCTTTGGCGGAGCATCTAGCCATCCGAAAAATGGTGCAACAAGGCAAAACCAAAGTCTTTACGCATAGTGAGAAAAGTCCTTCGGCGAAAAGTCTCCTCGATCAGATGACGACTTATCTGACCAAAGAACATAAACGCTTCAAAATCGTGAGTGAGCTTGCTGTCAAGGAAAAACTCAGCGATCAATTTTTGCATCTACTCTCAGCCGTCAGCGAAGTCTGCGAACCCTTCTTCATTTTCGATAATGCAGAAACCTTCCAAACCTACGATGCCGAACAAGGAACGCATATCTGGAATAGCGCACAGCATGAAGATGTACTCACTCTCCTCCAAATCCTACATCAATACACTTCCTATCCCGTCATCGTCACTTCTCGCTACGAGATAGCGGAGTTTCCAGCTTGGAGCGAGGACATGGTCAATATGAATACTGCCCCTTTCGGTGATTTTTTCAAAAAGTGTACACAGCTACAGTTTCATGAACTCGCTCTAGAACTAGAAATAGACAAATGGAATAACTTTAAACGCAGCGATGCCCAACTAGCCAAATTCCAAGACATCGTCCAACTCCTTTACGATACGCTCGGTGGCAACTACCGTGCTTTGGAGTTTTTTGATGAAGCCTATCAGCAAGATAAAGCACAAATAGGTGATTTACTCAAACGGCTAGATAAAGAACTGCTGAATGCATCCAAAAAAGAAGTACTTCGACGCAGTAGCGAAAACCTAATCTTCCATCAACTCCTTTCCTACCTCACACCCGAAGCTAGAGGAGTCCTTTCTTTACTCACGCGATTTCGTATTCCTGTGCTACCGATGGCAGTGGCGATGCAGCGCGATAACTTACAACCACTTTCTGCACTAAAACAACTGACACAACTCACTTTAGCGGAAGAGCAGCATGGTGTGGATGAGCGAGATCGTTATTATGTGACGCCTTTGGTGAGAGAATTGTTGGGGCAGGCTGGTTTTGAGGAAGTGGAGTTTGATGCGGAGCAGGCTGGGGGGTATCATGAGTATGTTGCTGATCAAAAAATAGGGCTAGATTCATTGAGTGAATTGATTGAGGCTTTTGAATATTATTATGAAACGAAGATAATAGAACCTATTAATCGAATAGGAGCTAGATTAAATAGCTATTACTATTCTACAGAGCAATATTATACTTCTGTTTATTATGGACTACGAGTTGAGACGATCGCTTTAGAAGCTGAAGTACTCCCCGAAATCTGAACAGGTGAATAAGGTGATAAGAGCGTAATTTTAGGGTCAAAAAATTACGGTAAAAATGAGTAAAAAAAGGAGGACATTCAGTAGCAAACAAAAGTCAAAGATTGCTTTGGCTGCTT
>JBCDHX010000184.1:0-9819 GCA_038749535.1 Bacteroidota bacterium | reverse complement strand
TTGACTACAACGGGCAAATTTCATTCTGTTCTGTGTTAAAATTTTTAGCCGTAGCTAGGCTATGCCGAAAAATTTTGCCTTATCCAAAATAAAATTTGCTCCGCTTCGCCATAATCAGCTACGACGCAACAAGTCTAATATATTAAATGGCTACTACCGCAAATCAAATAACCGACCATTGCGCACCATAAATTCTCGTCGTCCATTTTTGACCAGAAAGAAAGTCGGATTCGTCCAGAGAGCGAAGCGAGAGCTGACTTGTTCATTCATACTAATAAAATGAATCGGCTGCTCTTCCAGATAATCTGCTGGTGGTATTTTTAGAACGCGTGCGTGCGTATAGCCTTGGCGATGAAAAGCTGACCAGCCGTTGCTTCCAGCGTCGAGTACCGTTTCAAAAGTGGTCGGATGCACTTTCCCCCACTCTAGCGTATAGCCATTCGCTGTCAATTCTTTATAGCCATGATTGGTGGACATATCGCCAACATAAGCGAACTGACCTTCGTAGTAAACATTTTCTTCGCCTTTTCTCGGTGAGCGATTGAAAGCTAAATCGACGGTATAAGTTTCGTCCTCGAAAGGCACTTTGACTTGTCGCAAAATGAGATCGTAAAGTGAGCGGCGATTGAATGGAATTTCGTCATAAGCTTTGGTCGAATATTTTTCATAGTCTCCGTTGGCGATGGCTTCAAAAGCACTTAGAAAAGTGATAAAGTGTAGACGACGATTGTATTGTTTTTCCAAATCATCATACTGTCCACCAGCTTCGATCAAAATAGTGCGCGTTCCCCATTTTTGAATGTTATCACCAAAAGCGCGTGGCTCGAAAGTATCGTCATACTTAGCAACTTGACCGGGAATGTACTCTTGCAAAGTAGCATTCATCAAAGCGATCAACTGCATGGCGTCTTCACGTTTTTCGTTGATATTTTTGGCGACGTCATAAGCGGGTGCGAGAAAAGAAACAGTGGCAGGTTTGTCAGAATAGCCGGCTGCATAATAGCGACTTTGGTCATGCAAATTGAAGCCCCAATCAGGCATCACTCGTTGTTGCACTTCTTTCAAAATGCGCGACTCCGGCTGCTGCAAGCGCAGTGCATCTCGATTCATGTCTACGTCCAAAGCAGTCTGTCGTTTGAAGACTTCTGCACCGTCGGGATTGAGCATGGGAATGAAGAAAAGACTGAGTTTTTCGGAGAGCATTTGACGTAAATCATCAAACTCATCATTGGCTTCCAAAAAATTAAACAAATCAAAAATCGCCATCGTCGCTGTCGGTTCATTGCCGTGCATTTGTGACCACAACAATACTTTTGTTGCTCCTTTTCCCCAAGCGACACCATATATAGAACGTCCTTCCACAGATTGCCCTAGCTCACGAATGTCATAAGCGTCATCACTTCTTCTCTTTTCAATCAACGGCACAACATCACGATGTTTGAATCGCTGATGCGTGATGGTCGGTTCTTTATATTGATCGTATTGTTTTTCGATGTCAGTGATAAGGGAAGACTGGGCATCTATGTTCTGACAAGCAAACAGGCAGAACAACAACGGAAGGCATATATATTTCATCATAATCATTTTGACTAATTTGATTTCAATATTACTCAATTTTTCACAGTCGCTTACCTTTGTCTTCAAACTTTATCAACATGAAAATTCTACTCGTCCTTTCTTTTTTCGTTTCTAGCTTTGCAATGATGGCTCAAACAACTACATCTGATTTACCCTACCACCAAATCCCTGAAACTCCAGAATCCTATACTGCCAATGCCGTCGCTGCACGCATGATCGACGGGCTTGGTTTTCGCTATTATTGGGCGACAGAAGGCTTACGCGATGAAGATCTAAGCTATCAGCCGGGAGAACATACAAGAAACATAAAAGAGACTCTAAATCACATCTATGACTTGTGTGAAATGATCCTGAATGCCACGAAACAGGTACCTAACATTAGACCGAGAAAAGACCTCATTATGGGCTTTGAAGAACAACGAGCAGCCACACTTTTGATGCTCAAAGAAGCCAGCGACTTATTGCGCGAACAAGATAAAGTTGAGCTGTCAGAAGCTGAAATTGTCTTCAAACGAGGTGATCGGGAGTCTACTTTTCCATTTTGGAATGTCCTCAATGGACCTCTGGCAGATGCGATTTGGCACGTAGGGCAAGTCGTTTCTTTCCGTCGCTCTTCCGGCAATCCGACAGATGGTCGTGTGGATGTGTTTTCGGGGAAATTGAGAAATTGAGATGCGCAAATTGAGAGATGTTGAGATGTGCAGATTTATTCGCACGAAAGTTATTGAACTGCCCTCGCTGAAAAGATGTTTACGCGCTGAATAGCTAATTGCTCTAGCTAATCGCTAACAGCTCAAATACATGGTCGAAATTTTCCAAGAAAACGCTTTACTCTTACTCTTCGTCGTCGCTGCAATTGGTTATCTAGTAGGTAGCATCAAAGTGCGTGGAAGTAGTTTGGGTGTAGCAGCGGTCTTGTTTGTCGGCTTAGTATTTGGCGCACTCGATCCGAATTTGCGGATTCCTGAATTGGTCATTTTTCTGGGGCTTTCCATCTTTATTTACACCATCGCGCTGCAAAGTGGGGGCAGCTTTTTTGCGACTTTTCAGAGTAGAACTGGTGCACGAGATGTTCTTTTCATTTTTCTAATGTTGCTGTTTTCGGCAGGCATTACGGTGGGTTTGCATTTCTTGTTTGACTTCGATGCAGCGACTACAGGCGGACTCTACTCCGGTGTGTCTACGAATACGCCTTCTTTGGCAGGTTTGATTGACTTTATCAGCAAACGAAATGGAGAGGTAGCAGCCACAGAGAATTTACTACAACGTGCTGTCATTGGCTATTCTTTGAGTTATCCGATGGGTGTTATTGGCGTCATGATCGCTATCAAAGTGATGCAAAATATGCTAAAGATCGACTATCTCGCCGAAGCCAAACAATTGAGTAAAACCTATCCTTTTCAGCAAGAACTAGATCACGTGACTGTACATATTCAGTCAACTGATGTGGTCGGAAAAACGATTCGAGATGTCTGGCAAGCCAATGGCTGGAAACTCGCTTATGGGAGACTCCACACATCTGATGATGTGGTACTACCCAGTTGGGATACCGTGCTGCTGATGGGTGACGAACTCGCTCTAGTAGGCAACAAATCAGAACTCCAACAAGCCGTTGATCTCATGGGTGAAGCTTCCAAAAATCATCTCTCCGACGACCGCTCTCAGTACGACATTCAAGACCTTTTTGTCTCCAATCCTGAGGTCGCCGGACAGCGTATCGCTAGCCTCAATCTGAATGAACGCTATTCGGTTCTCATCACACGCATTCAACGGGGCGACATCAAATTACTGGCGAGTGGTGATACGGTACTAGAATTAGGTGATCGAGTGCGTATCACCGCGCGGCGTTCAGATATAGACGACTTGAAAACTTTATTTGGCGATAGCTACGAGCGATTGAGTCACATCAATTTACTGTCGTTTGGGCTAGGTATGGCGGTCGGTTTGCTGCTCGGCATGATTGGCTTTCAGTTTACGGATGATATTGGTTTTCGGCTGGGATTTGCAGGTGGTCCGCTGATTGTCGGTTTGATTTTGGGTGCATTGCGACGTACTGGTCCTATTGTCTGGACGCTGTCTTATGGTGCGAATTTGACGATGCGGCAATTTGGTTTGATCTTGCTACTGGCAGGTATCGGTATCAACTCCGGTCATACTTTTTTCGCGACCTTACAAGAAGGCGAAGGCGGATGGATATTTCTGGCAGGAACGATCATTAGTATCCTAACGGCAATCGTAACCTTAGTCGTAGGTTACAAATTATTGAAGATTCCATTTACGGTCTTGCTAGGCATGGTCTCCAATCAGCCAGCGATTTTAGACTTCGCTACGGAGCAGAGTGGCAATCGACTGCCAATCATTGGATTTACGTTGATGTTGCCGATTGCGTTGATTACGAAGATCGTGGTGGTACAAGTGATGTATTTGTTGTTGAGTTCGGTGTAGTAGGGTTTCGTTTCCCACGAAGCCCTACTTTACTCGTAACTGAGGTGTAAAATATCACTCCATCATCTCCGACACCGTCACTCCCTGATACCCAATCCGATGCGCCCGCACCCAAAGTTGCTGCCCCGGCTGTGGCTCAATAGGTGCAGTGTACACTTGCCAATTGCTAAAATCTGGCTGCTCCCCTACCTCCATAAAGCGATACCCAATGGAAGCACCTTCTGTTGCACTACTGAGTTTGATTTTACCATTTTCCATGGCAATTTCAGGCGCAGCAGTTGTCGGCTGTTTCATATCTGGCCACATCGCTTGAATAATTTCTGCTTCAGGTTGCAAGGGATTGTCGTCGATACTTTCCAACCAATCATTACAAGCTACTCGCAACTCTTCTAGTTTTTCTTGATGACTCGGATCTTTCGCCAAATTAGTTAACTCATGCGGATCATTCCAGATGTCAAATAACTCCTCTTCTGGCTTAGTTGCTCTGTACCAAAGGGCTTGCTCGGGCGTCAAAGAATCGACTTCGTGCAAGCGATTTAACTCTTGCATGATCGGTTGTCCTTCTCGATATCTCACTGGCAATAGCATCGGTTTTTCCGGCATAAAATAGCGAATGTACTTGTAACGATCATCTCGTGAGGCACGATTGGCATCATAAAGTCCATCAAAGCGATCAGCAGCGGCGAAAACGTAATCGGCAGACTCGTCTTGTTTGTATTGACCCAAAAAAGCTTTGCCGTCCATGTGAGCAGGTGGCTCTACATTGGCAATAGATAAAACAGTAGGAGCGAGGTCAATAAAGCTCAACAACTGACTATCACGCTGCATTTTGTACTGTCCATTTGGGAAGCGAACAATCATTGGTACATGAATACCTGAATCGTACAACAATCGCTTTTGACGCGGTAACGGTCCACCATGATCGGTATACCAAAAAATGATGGTATTATCCATCAATCCGGCAGTTTCCAGCTCTGCGATAATTGCTCCCGCTTGTGCGTCCATTTCTTTGACGTTGGAGTACATTCTGCGTATGTCACGTCGTCCCACTTCATTATCCGGCAAGTAAGGTGGTACTTCGATGTCAGCGTTTTCATCTATCCAAAGGGAGTCGTTTTGCTTCGCCCAAATTCTAGACTCATGGGTCACTTCTATATTGAAGACGGCAAAAAATGGCTGTCTGTCTACTCTATTTTTCCAATGTGCTTGCTGACTCGATTCATCCCAAGCGGTCACGGGCGACACAAATTGGTAGTCGCGTTTGGCGTTATTGGTGCAGTAATAGCCTGCTTTTCGCAGGTATTCGCTCATCATCTTAACTTCTGGCGGTGGCACGCTTTCATAGGTAACAAGACCATCAGGCATAGCCATAGAAGAGTAAGCCTGTATTCGCTCCTGATCTAGAGAATCGACGAACCAAGGTCCTGTGCGCATATGATTGGTTTTGATGTGGGTCGGATACATACCCGTCGCAATGGCAGATCGAGCTGGCGCACAGACTGCAGCCGGAGAGAAAAAGCGATCGTAACAGACACCTTCCGCAGCTAATCGGCTCAGATTGGGTGTTTCGATGGTCGAGTCGCCAAACATCGGCAGATAAGCACTTAAATCTTCGGCGACGATCCAAAGGATATTGGGACGCTCGGGGAGAGTTAGGTCATAGTCGGGTGATAAGCTGATTGGCTCTTTATTTGCATTGGATTCCTCCGTAGCAGACTGGCACTGTAAAAGCAGCAGTACAAATAAGAAGAGCGAATAGAATTGAAAAAGTCGCATCGTTTTGTCGTTTTGTTTGTGACGAATATAGAGTTTGCTGAGAAGTTTGCAATGGAATTAAGTAGTTGAGGGTAAATAGGTTCCCTTTCTGACTGAGCGAATTTTTTGTTCAGATGAGGCGAAAAACGTAGACGATGCCTATCGGCGAGGCTTTTTAACAAAATATGAGCGAAAAAGACGCCGTCATGAAATAAGAAATTATATACACTCACCTACTTAAACCTATCTTTACCTCCTAAAGTTAAGCATTCATGTTTACCGACCTACCAGATACGCTCCGACAATATGGACTCAAAGCAGATGTGCGGGTGCTGCTCGCGCTACAACGTGCCATGCAGCAAAATCTGGTGCGGACGTTAGGTGACCTTTATATTTTTCTGCGAAGCGTGGTGACCAATGAGCCTAAAGAGCTCGGGCCTTTTACGCAAGCATTTTACTTCTACTTCATGGGTGTCGATAAGAAGGCAAATGAATCCCTAGAAGATGCTGTCACCCGCTCAGATACCTTCACTGAATGGTTTGCCAATGCCCTAAAACGTGGTGAACTCGAAGACGCTAAACTTTCCGAACTCGTCGATCAATTTCTGAAAGAAGCACATCTCACTCAGCTAGACATCTCCAAAATATTGGATGCCACCGATGACTTCCGAAATGACGATCCTAATCAACCAGATGAAGGTGAAGATGACGATGACCGACGAGCCACTGAAATACGCGACTACCGCAACCTATCTTTAGAAGAACTACAAGAGCGACTCCGACAAATTGCAGAACAACAGCGCAGAGCTCATCGTGGTGGCAATCGCTGGATCGGGCAAGATGGCAATTCGCCATTCGGAAATAATGGAGCTGCCAAAGGGGGCGTTCGCATCGGTGGAGAAGGTGGGCAGCGCAATGCGCGACAAATTTTGGAAAATCAAGCTTTCTATCCCGTCGATACCAAATCCATCTTGCAAGATAACAATATCGACGCGGCACTTTCGGCACTCAAAGGTATAGAAGAAGCCTCTACTGAATCGTATCTGGATGTGCCATTGACCATTAAACATGGGCTGGAGGAAGGTGGTATTTTTCTACCGTATGAGCAAGAACGCAGCCAACAAAAGGTACGCGTTTTACTATTGATCGATAATGGTGGCTACTCCATGTCGCCTTACATCAAGTCAGTCAAAAAGCTGTTCTCGAAAATGAAAACGCGCTTCGCCCACGATCTCAAAACCTACTACTTTCACAATACCATATACGGCGGCGTCTACGCCAATTCTGCGCGCACCAAATTCATCCCGCTCGATCAGTTACTAAAACTAGATAAGCAGTACAATCTGTTCGTCATCGGAGACGCAGACATGGCACCTTATGAACTAGATAGTCACAGTCTACAAGAATGGGCAAGCTTACAACAACGCTTCAAAGGCACTGCTTGGCTCAACCCAATGCGAGAAAGCTATTGGGCAACTTCCACGACTGCTCAATGGATTCAACAGGTCTTTTCAATGTATACTTTGACGCCTGAGGGGATTGAAAAAGCTGTCCTACAAATGAATCGGGAACGTAGAGGAAAGCGGTGAATAGATTCGATCATGATTCGATTATCGAAAACAAATCTACGAATTTCATTGTTTTGATTCGATAATGATCTAATCATGCAAGAGAAATATTATGAAGGGACACCCAAAATTATCAACCTTTCGACCGAGATTGGTCGGTTACTTGGGTTGATAGATGCGACTTATCTCGACAAGCCTAAAACGGCACTTCGAAAAGAAAATAAGATCAAAACCATACGTGCTTCTTTAGCCATAGAAGGCAATACACTCTCCGAAGCTCAGATCACAGCTATACTGGAACATAAGGGCGTGCTGGGGTCTGTTAAAGAAATCCGGGAGGTTAGAAATGCGATAAAAGTATATGATGATTTAAGTCAGTTTGATCCGTTTGCTGAAAGTTCATACCTAAAAGCACATGGACTATTGATGCTTGGTCTGGCAGATCGAGTTGGTGAGTATCGAAGAGGCAATGTTGGCATTGTGCAAGGTAATCAAGTCACTCATCTAGTACCTCCAGCTTGGAATGTTTCTTTTTTGATGAATAATCTGTTTAGTTATCTAAAAGATGGCGCAGACAATCTCATCATCAAAAGCTGTGTCTTTCACTACGAGATGGAATTCATTCATCCATTTGAGGATGGAAATGGAAGAATGGGACGATTGTGGCAGACTATTATATTGATGCAAGTACATCCTGTATTTGAATATTTGCTTATCGAACATGAAATCAAAAAAAGCCAAGAAGAATATTATAACGTCCTGAGTGCGAGTGACAGAGAAGGCTTGTCTACTATCTTTATTGAATATATGCTAGAAAAGATCAAAGTGAGCTTGGAGCAACTGACAGAAACTCCATCGGATCGTCTCACCGATCAAGAACGACTAGATCATTTTATAGTTCAAGCCAAAACCAAATCCCTTACCCGAAAAACGTACATGCAATTTCATAACAACATTTCCTCCGCCACAGCTACTCGTGATCTGAAGCAAGGTGTACAAGAAGGAAAGTTGCGGCAAATAGGACAAGGACGAGTCACTAGATATGAGATCATTTGAAAAAAAGAGAATTGCTTTTTCACTCTTCTTCTTTTTGTATTTTCACCCTCATGAAATTTTCCAATATCCAGTTCAAATCAGCCAATCAATACCTGCCGTGGGTGCTAGCAGTAGGCGCTGCGCTGGGTGTGGCTAGCTTTAGTTTGGGACTTTGGGCGACGCTAGGGCAAGCATTGGTGCAGCAGTTGTTGATTAGTTTGGTGATTGGTTATGGCATTTTTGTAGTCAATTTCAATGTATCTAAAGACCTTCCTACCAAAAAGCAATACCTCATTTTAGGGCTGCTCTTTGTTGCGCTCGGTATCCTAGGAACAGAAATAGAGCAGTTGACGAAAGTCTTTTTGTTCCAGCAAGGAGCGTATCATTTTCCGAATGCGAGTGGCTATGTTTTCAATTGTATTTTGAGTATGGTGCTCGGCGCAGGTTGTTATAATTTTATTAACCGAACGAGCGAAAGTGAGAACACAACAGTAGAAGAAATACTTACTCCTATAGAAGTCGCTCCCAAAAGCATCCCCATCCATCAAGGCGAAAGCGTCCAATTGTATGAACTCGACCATGTCATTTATTTTGAAGCCTACGACAACTACTCCTTTCTCTACGATCTCAAAGGTAACAAACACCTTTGCAATTACTCCTTGCGCTATTTAGAGGATACGCTCGGAGCGGATTTCATTCGCGTGTATCGAAAATATTTGATCAACAAGACACAGATTCATTCCATCACGCCTCACTTCAAAGGACGCTTTGTCATCGAGTTTAAAGACAAAGCCCGCTCCAGCATCACGAGCAGTTCTTCTCATACCGACTTGATTAAGGGATTGATGAAAATTTAGAATTTTACTTGCCATTTCAGCAGTCTCATTCACCATTGCTCACGACCCTTTCGCCAGAAAACACTGTATTTATAGGCGTCACCGCTCTACTTTTGATCTGAAACAAACAACGACTATCATGTTGCATCAGGTCAATCTTCTCTTTCATGTCATCGCTGCGGTCTCCGCTATTATCGTCGGTGTTATCGCTTATGCTGCTCGAAAAGGTGGAAAAGGACACGCTATTTCAGGACGACTTTTCTTACTTTTCATGGGCATCGTTATTATCACCGCTTTAAATGGCGTACTCTTTTTTGTGGATCGTCCTTTCCTGACGGTTGTTACTTTTCAAAGTTTCTATTTGTCCTATTCTGGCTATCGAGTGCTAAAAGTGAGACGGACTGGCATGAAGTGGTTTGATGTTGGTGTCATACTTTCAGTACTAGGCGTCATCATTAGTTTGGCTCAATATGATTTTCAATGGTTAAATTGCGGTACTATATTAAGATAAACAAAATCAATTAAGTACTATGCAATCACGTGTATTTTTTGCGCAATTATTAAATCTGAGTTCTCCCTTTAGCGTAGAGAAAGTAGAATAC
>JBCDHX010000183.1:0-10024 GCA_038749535.1 Bacteroidota bacterium | reverse complement strand
TCAAAAAGCCCCCCTCTTTTTGAGGGCTTTTTGAGGAAAAAAATGTTGGCATAACCCGAATCACCAAAATTTTGAAACCTATCTTAAATTTTTGTCCTGATTTATTGAACCACCTCAATCTGTCAGAAAGCTGTTCTCGCAAAAGAATATTAGAGATATGTCTAATGATATAAATTCCAGCACTAAAACTGCTATAGATATTACAGAAGCTCTGAGCAGCGAAACAAATACTATCGACAACGAATACAGAAGAGATTTAAGAATAGAGTTAGCAAGGCTATTCCCTACCATAGAAGAAGCCAAGTTGGTGTTGTCCGACTCAGGTGTATCTATGCACATAATTGCATTCAACACCAACCCTCAAGTCAATTGGCACAACATCATCATTAATACTGAAAACAATGGAAGGCTCAGAGAAATGATAGATGCTGCATTGAGTATGTACAAGGATAATCAAATCCTAAAAGCGTATAGGTCCAAGATGAATACTGGATTGTAGGTAGGATTTATGTCTTTACTAAAACCAAAAATAGCAGACCCCTCACCGAGACCTGCTATTCTCAAATATATCGGTTATTTACACGACCGTCTATTTCTCTCTCATCTTATCCGTCATCGCCATATCATGCGTCTCTATCATATCTGCCATGATCGCCAGAGCTTCTTTCAAGTGGATGTCCTTTTTGACACCCTTAATAAAGTCATCATTGCGTGCGATCTTAGACTCATCAGCATCCTTTAAAGAAGGCTCATCTGCTGTTAGGTTGCTGACATTGGTCAATACTTCTTTTTCGAAGGCCTCTTTGAATTGCTCTGACTCTTCAGTACGTTCTGCTTCGAATGCTTTATATGCGTTGATGGACAGTGGATATTTGGTGATGTCACGCTGTCCTTTGATCCATTGCGCGTGCTCTAGCACTTGCTGGAAAGTCGCATCATCCTCGATACGCGCTTTGCTGCGTCCGCGCAATTCTTCCATATTTTTGATTGGGTAGACTTTTTGCTTGTAGCTGACCGCTGGAATGTCGCTCCACGCCATCGCATACTCATAGTCGCGCTCACCCACATCCACGAAGTGATACATATCTGGCAAAATAATGTCCGGCACGACACCACGCAACTGCACAGAACCACCATTGACACGATAGTATTTTTGCATCGTCAGCTTTAACTGTCCCAATGGCTTCATATCACTATCGCCACGCACCATTCTATCCAAATCGATGAAGCGCTGTACGGTTCCCTTTCCATAAGAAGAAGTACTACCGACGATGACGGCACGCTTATAATCTTGCAAAGCTGCCGCCAAAATCTCAGAAGCCGAAGCACTAAAATTGTTGACCAAGACGACGAGCGGTCCATCATACTGCACACGCTTATCGGTATCTTTTAATACTTCCGGTTTGCCTTGTCTTGATTTGACTTGTACGACCGGTCCTTCTTCGATGAATAAGCCACTCATCTTGCGGACTTCTTCTAGCGAGCCACCCGGATTATTCCTTAAATCCAAAATGATGCCTTCTACATTATCTTTTTTCAGCTTGTCGATCTCTTTAGAAACATCAGCCGCCGAAAAGCGACCATTTTTATTTTGAAAATCGGCATAGAAACCAGGCAGATGAACGTAACCAATCTGCTGCGCTTCTTCCGTTTCCAATAGCAAAGACTTTGCAAAGCGCGCATCCAAAACGACTACATCTCTCACGATGGTAATTTCTTTGACGATGCCATCCGGCTTTTTGACAGTCAAACGGACTTTTGTTCCTTTTTTTCCTCTGATGTGCTGTACGACATCATCGACGCGCATTCCTTTGATGTCTAGCTTTTCTTCTTCATCACCCTGCGCTACTTTTATGATGATATCTTCTGCTTCTAGCTCTTTGCCTTTCCAAGCCGGACCACCGACCACTACTTCTGCTACTTTTGTAAAATCTCCATCTTCGCGCAGACGGGCACCTATACCTTCCAGACTACCTTTGAACTCAATATCAAAATTCTCTTTCTGAATCGGCTCGAAGTAAACGGTATGTGGGTCGAATACATTAACCATTGCATTCAAGTAAGTCGTCAAGCGATTTTCGCGGCGTGTTTTGGACATCCGCTCATACCAGCGATCATATATTTTGAGGACAGCTTCCTTGGACTCTTCGATCAGGTCTTCATCACTTTTCGATTTGATTTCTGCTTCTTCTTTTGCCTTCTCGCGCTCTTCCACTTTGTCTAGATAGCGCGTCATGACCTCATACTTCAAGCCTTTTCGCCAGTATTCTTTCAGCTCATCGTCATTGAGGGCAAAGTCTTTTTTATCGGTATCAAACTCGACGCTTTCATCTATTTTGAAATTGAAATTACCCGCCAAAATATCCCTGTAATGCTCTTGTGAGCGAGCGATGCCGGCTTCTAGCAATTGGACAGATAGATCAAAAAACTCAAAGTCGCCATTGTGTATCTGATCGTCAATTTTGTATTTGTAGCCCTCTAGCTGCTTGATGTCTTCCTGTGTCAACCAACGGTGTCCGCTGTCCATGCGATCCAAGTACAGATCGTACACTTTCAAGGAATATTCATCATTGATGTCTTCGGGTGAGAAGTGATAAGCATCTGCTATGCCCAAAATGGTACGGAGCAACAACTGTTCTTTCTCAGTGGGGTCATTGTTGAATGGCAAAAATGCCAACATGCCTAATACCGCAACCATAATTACGGAGAAGAATAGCGGTCTTTTAATATTCATTTGTATTGTTTTTGTGTGTCTACGGTATGGTCTTGCCGATCGTGCCTCTAGTCGAGCCTATTCAAGATACGCAGAACGTGTTTTTTCTAAAAGGTGTAAATGTGCGTCCGAGTGGTAAGAATTTATCTTTTAACGAAAGAAAAGCTCCTAATCTTATACTTCACAAAGTAGCAATAGTTTGCTGATTATTTGTCAAAGTATTGCTTTAACAGAATTCTAACACAGCTTCTGTGCTGTTTTCGTTCAGGAATAAAGACGCGTTTTAGCATCATTTGGCTGCATTTATCTGCCACTTTTGACAAATATTCTACTTTTTATAATGTGTCTCTGTAGATTCGTTACAACTTTGGCAGTAGCAAAATCAACCAAATACCACTCCGTGCTGACCAAAGTAGCGTTCGTATCCAATTGGTGCTGACCAGTTTTTGATGATTGGCAGCGTCGAATTTTTGACTCAGTTCACCGTGCAGCGGTACTTGCAAGAAAAAGGTAGATGCCCAGATCAAAAGCAACAATCCAAAAGCAACTATCAACCAAACCTTAGAAAAATCACTCGGCATCACCACCAACAAAGCTGCTGTCCCCAGCTCGATCAACATTATCGGTAAGACTACGAACGTGATACTGCGCGTGTGTTTGGCTTCATAATCCACAAAAAAATCAATGCCTACGTCTGCCATCAGTGGATAATGTACGACTTGTACCAGCCAGATCAAGCCGGTCATGAAAAAGGTAGTGAAAATCTGAGCGAGGAGGATGGATTGTAGCATCTGAATTTAGCTTTATAGATTTTGGAACTAGCTGTAGCGAGAATTGTTGCCCAAAAGTCATCTTTGACATCCGCTCAAAAACAGTCTGTACCTTATTCCGTTTCCTTGCTACAACTCGATTATGATGAAGCAAAAATGGCTAGTAGCAGGTGTATTATTCTTTTCTATTTGGGCGTGTAAGACGTACTCTGACTTACCGACTTTCAATGCACAAACCGTCTGGAAAACCGAGAGAATAGCTGCCTTTCCACAACGAGAAGACGGCGATCCAGACAAGGGATTTGAGTATGTCGTCTCCGGTGAATATGTAGGTGGAGGTATTCCTTATGACTTGTTCCGATCACGCGGCAAAAAGCTGGTCAAAAAAATAGGTGTATCCAATCCTGAAAATGGTGATGTGCCCTATCTGATGTCTGTTTTCACCACCACAAGTGGGGTAGAGGTCGTATCGGGTAATTGCTTTACCTGCCATGCTGCGCCTATGGGCGATAGTGTTTATTTGGGCATCGGCAATTTTGCGTCCGACTATCGAGCAGATTTGTCGGGCTTTTTCGGTGTGATGGACAAAGTCGTGGGTATCAAATATGGCAAAGACAGTAAGGAGCAAAAAACTTTTGATGATTTTAATCGCTACTTACAATCCATTTCGCCGGCTATCGCTACCAACCAAATCGGACCGAATCCGGCTGCTCGCCTCGCCGAAGCTTGTATGCAACACAGAGATGAAAACGATCTCAATTATGCACCCGATCATCAGTATGAAACGGGTACTTACAACATTGGCTGTGATGTCCCACCGCTTTGGCATGTCAAAAAGAAAAACGCGCTCTACTATACCGCTGTTGGCAAAGGTGACTTCACCAAATTATTAATGCAGGCTTCTGTTTTAGGAATTTCGGATAGTACAGAAGCGCGAGTGGTGCAAGAAAATTTTGTAGATGTTTTGGCGTGGTTGCAAGAGCTAGAGCCGCCTGTCTATCCTTATGAAATTGATACGCGGCTGGCGAAAAAGGGACAGGCGATATTTGAAGAAAACTGTAGCGGCTGTCACGGCACTTATGGCGAAACTGAAACGTATCCCAACAAAGTCGTTTCCGTCGATGTCATCAAAACGGATAGCTTGTATGCTGCTTATGCGATGAGTTCGCCCATCACTCAATGGTACAACGAGAGTTGGTTTGCTACTTCTGAACCAAAGTCGAGCTTGTCGCCTCATTTTGGGTATATCGCGCCACCTTTGGATGGCATTTGGGCAACAGCTCCTTATCTGCATAACGGTTCTGTCCCTACTTTAGAAACGCTTTTAAATAGTGAAAGCCGACCTAAATATTGGAAGCGCAACATCGAAAACTATGACTTTGACGAAACAGAAGTCGGGCATCAATACAAATCAAAAGATAGCGCATTCGGGAAAGAAACCTATGACACAACACTACCAGGCTACTCCAATGTAGGGCATTATTTTGGGGATAAGTTGAGTAACAAAGAGCGGCGAGCGGTGATTGAGTATTTGAAAGGAATCTGAACATTACTGCAGTTCTTCTAGCAATGCTCGCGCCATCTCATCAAAAGGTGTAGCCGTCGGCAAAAAGTTTTTGAGTGCTTCTTCGATGTCCTTGCCATTCGCCAGCTGTGCCAGCATCAAGTTCCAAGCGACTCGATTTCGATCGATATAGCCTGGCAGGTTTTCGGCTGCCAAAGCGTTTGTGTAAGCATTTTCTGCGGCTACAAAATCTTCATTTTGAAAAGCAATATGTCCCAAGAAATACTGCGCTTCTGTGTAGCGTGGGCTGTCGTCGCCGATTTGCTGAAAAGCGATCTTGGCTGTTTCAAAATCTTCTTTTACCGCAAAATCTACCAAACCAGCTTGAAAATTTTCTTCCATCACTGCGCCACCGCTCATCGTGCCCGGCAGATCAGCATCTAGATAATAATCCTCCGCCAATGCCGCCGGAGAATTCGTTTGTTTATTCCACAACAACAAGCCCGAAACAATCAACACCAGCACACTCGCAGCAATTGCCAAGATACGTCGAATGGGTGTTAACTTCCTGACTTTTGCAGTCGATAATTTCTTGTTCTGCGCCGCCAGCTGTGCTCGTATATCCGGATCAATTCGGTCGATATCAATATCTTCCAGTGCTTGCTCGCCACGCTCCAATTCTTCTACTCCCAAAGCCTCGATCATACCCTCGAAGAAAGCGGCGTCTTCCTTCAATGCATCATCTCTCAGGTGACTTTTGTCCAGTTCACCATCGAAAATGCGCTCCACTTTATCTAAGTAATCGTTTCTCTCCTCCATATATCATTAATTTAGGTAAGTCACACTATTTTTAAGCTCTCCTTTCTCTCGAAACTCTCTTTTCTCTCAAAGCTCTGCTAAGCTGCTTTCTGCATCTCCACCACAATAGCTTTTAGCTTGCGAATGCATCGTTTCTTCTGTGTCCGCACGACTGCTCTCGACTTTGCCCCTGTTTCCTGCATGATGTCTTCCATGCTGGCATTGTAGAAGTATTTTGCCGTCAGAATAGCCTTACATTTTTCATCCAGTTGTTTCAAGGCAGTTCTCACCAGTTCTTTTTGGATGGGCAACTCATTTGTTTCCGCAGCAACATCTTTTTTCAGTTCCTGTGTCTGTCCTTTGCGTAGTTGCTGAAACTTGCGATGAGCGACCGAAATGATAAATGTTGTCGGTTTGACAGTCACCTTACCTTGTCGGTCATACTCTACATAAATAGCCAAAGCGTCTAAAAATACTTCTTCTTTTATATGCTGCTCAATGCCTGACCAATGCTTCTGCGCCCAGCCGTAAAAAAATTGTTTGTATTGTAAAAAAGTAGCGTCGTTCATGTGCTTTCATTTTTAGGAATCACTCAGCTAATCCTAATACAATGATACAATTTATCTTCTTTATTATGGAAAAGTTAAAATGTGAACGCAACATCAAGTAAAAATTATAAAGTTTAACGTATATCCAGCAAAAAAGGAGTACTCACATCAGCAAGTACTCCTTTGTTTTTCTTTTGTCAGACTAAGTTGTTAGTAACTCATCTGAATGCCTTTTTCGTTCATGGGTAAAGCGGTCGTTGACTGCGGCTGTGCAATCGGCTTTGGACGACGAAAGAACTGAGGTATTTTGCGAAGCGGTTTTAGGACAATGGTCATAAATGGAATTTTTAGACCATTTTGTTTCCATGCTTGGTAGTCTTCACGGTTACCTTTCCACTTGGATTTGAAACCGGAATTACCTGCACCACCGATGCGCATCCGCACCATAACCTCTGGTAGATAAGTGGCGTTGATCTGCTCTTTGAAGAAGAAACGTACCATCATTTCATAGTCACCGGATAGTCCAAAGTTCTCTTTGAATAGACCGTATTTCTGAAAAATTTCTCGCTTGATGAACAAGGTAGGATGCGGCACGCTCCAGCCGAATAGCATTTTGTAGCGATTGAAATTGCCCGCCTGCCAGTAGCGAACGGCTTTGTTGGTATCTTCTTGATCGACGAATAGCAAATCGCCATACAGACAGTCTGTTTGTGTCGACTTTGCCATTTTTGCTAATTCAGCGATGACGTGATTGTGTGCATAGATATCATCACCATTGAGGAAAGCGATGTAGTCGCCTGTAGCGAGTCGCAACCCTTTATTCATGGCATTGTAGATGCCGGTATCCGATTCTGAAATGACTTTGTCGATGCGATTGCCGTAAGAGCGGACGATATCCAGTGTACTATCGGTCGATTTGCCATCGACGATGATGTATTCTATATCGGCGTACGACTGCGAGAGCACACATTCGATGGTGTCCCGAATCGTCGCTTCGCTATTTCTGACCACAGTGATAATAGAGATTCTCATGTGTTTCAATCCTTAACTGCACTAAAATAAAGGCCTTGTCGGTGTCGACACGGCGATACTTGTAATCGGTAAATGGAAAAGTTTGAAACACGAGATAGGGAAAGTCAACTCAGACCGAGTGACCTATACATCTAATAGATGCAAGGAGACTTTTTTCGTAAACCTGATAACCTGTTCCGAATAATCGGAAGTTATCGGCTCGCTGAGTGTGTTACTGACTAGCTTTACCTAAGGCTTTTTCGTAAAATTGTTCTAAGTAGATAGGCTTAGTAAGTAGATAATTGTAAAATAACTTGTCCTATATCGTTTCTTTTTAATTTCGTTCTTAGCAACAAAGCTACCTTAATTCTTATAAGAATTAAAGTATATATCTAAATTTTTCAACTTTAACTCGACCTAATCATCAATTTAATACGATGACGGACTCGATTCAAGTTGTTAACGTCGAGCAGATTGAGATGTTTCCTGGCAAACAATACTCCCATCTTAAATACGGTGGGCAAAGCGCGTATTCGATATAAAATACCGATTTTATTTAGATTTGGCAAATCGGGATAATATGATTGTAAGGCATCAACACCACCGGATAGGGCAGTCGCCCAGGCTATTTCGCCATGGCTGAGTACTTTGTGGAAATAATAAATCTTATTGTTTAGCAGACCTGTTTGTTGGCTGACTTGATAAGGCCGATCAGAAGTATTGACGACTGGAAGTTGCTGTACTGCTTCTCCCAATTCAATCTGTAAAAAGTGTGCCACTTCACGTAAAGTCTCCGGTTGGCGTATGATATTTTCATATTGTACGATGAGGAAGCGTTCTGGATACTTGGTAGCTAATTGTTGAGCAATAGCCACTCCTTTCTTCCAAGCTATATTTGTCGCGATCAACCAGTCTAGTCCTTTGGGATTTCGCTTTTTCGTGGAAGCTGTCAGGTCGAGTGGATTGCGCATGAGATAGATGAGTTTGATCTCCGGGCAATATTCCAAAATCGTGCGTGCATAGAAAATATAGGAAGTCGCTTTGAGTGCCCAGAGTTGCTTTTCTTTAGCCAAAGTCACCAATTCCATACCTTTGCGAAAGAGATCGTAAGCAGTTACTTTTGATTGCTGCTTTGCCCAATTGTAGAGTGCTATTTCTTGTACTTTGGCAGCTGCTGCTTCATTGCGGAGCATGTACTGAATAGACAGGTGGACTCGATCTTGCAGACTGTCACTCTGCTCAATCAGTCCGACTCGCTCAAACCAATCGTTCTCATTTTCATCTACCCAGCTGTTGGGCGATGTACCGATGATGCGGGTCAAAAAAGTATTACCGCTATGTTGGCGTCCCATGACGATGACACCATTCACTTGAACTTTCACACTCAAATCCCTATTTGGTCACCGCCTTTATGACCTGCTTTTTCAGCCACTGAAACTGCTTCGGAAATGTCGTTTCAACTGTCATGATCGCTTTATTCAATGGCTGATCTAAGTCTTTTGGAAAATTGACATTCATGCCGTTGACTTCTCTTAGCGCGAGTGGTTTGACGCGACTTTGGTATTGTAAAAAGTTGGTAGCATTGGGGATGTAGTGACCTGTGTAAGAGCTACGAGAATGCGCCAAATCAGTCGTCTCCAAACTCCCATGAATCGTCGCCGCATGCCAAAACAAGACATCACCTTGCTCCAGTGCTGGAGCTACACACTCCAGATCAAATTTGACGATGATGTCTTTCACCAGTTCTTTGTAGCGATCATGATTGAAAGCAATGTCAAAGTCGCCACCGTTCTTGTCCATATTGATCTTATGGCTGCCGGGGTAGACGTAAAAACGCCCGGCACCAGGATGGATGTCTTCCAACGCAAACCAACTCCCGATCATTCTACCCTGATCTTCAGAATCCAGATAGTAGCAATCTTGATGCGCCCAAGTCGATGGATTACCTTCAAAGTACATGGATTGTACGAGTTTTGGCGCGTCGCCCATGATCACAGAAAGCGTCTCTTGCACTCGATTGTGTGTCAAAGTGCGTAAGCCGTTGTCTCTGAATTTCGGAAAGTGGTCGCTACGCACGGACTGTACATTCAAAATGGAATTGAGCATATAGTTATGGCTCGTCCATTTGTGTTTTTCAGGATTGGCACTAGCTTGTCGATAGATGTAACCGTTGTATGGTCGGATTTCCTGATCGAAAGACGCCAAAGCCGCTTTGCACAATTCTTTTGGCACTAAACCTCTGACGACCACGTAGCCATGCTCCTCAAAGTAGTCTTTCATCTTCTGCGTCTCCCCTACCGTCGGGTAAGGATCGTTCGCCATTTTTTGAGTTGGCACTTCTAGATCTCGTCCCAATGGACATTTTACGGTGTATGTGTTGGCTGTCATTTTTGTTTGTTGTTTAATTGGTAAAAATGGTGTAATTGATTAAAATATTTTTGTTGAATTGTCAAACTGACGAGTTGATAATACGTGATTTTCATTTCTAGACGAATACTTCATTTCTAGAAGTATCATCAATTAAACAATTCTACAGTTCTTCTCTCTACCCGACAAAATTTACAAACTGCTGCTGATAAATCAGCCAACGTTCAGCAATAAGGTCAAATAGGTAGTCAAAAATACGTTTAATGCTTCGGTTCATTTTGATGGTTTCCCGAATGGTATCTATCCCTTTTCG
>JBCDHX010000182.1:0-10387 GCA_038749535.1 Bacteroidota bacterium | reverse complement strand
CACTATATTCCCAATTATATTGATCGAAAAGTTTATTGTGAAAAGAGAATTCTGCGTATATATAACCTGTCTTATGTCGATCAAAAACCTGCCGATATTTCTTTTTGTTATCTGCAAACCATTCAGTAGAAGAATATACTTTTAGAGACCTGAACTTATATTTGCTATCCTTTTCTATATCTTTTTGATCTATCATAATTCAATAAGCTTTTAAGATTTTCTGTTATTACAGCCCTGATTTTGCAGAAAACGAATAGACTCTTATATCTACTCCACCTTCACTCGCACTCCCTCAGAATGACTCGTAAACTCCGGCGCATACATACTCTGTATCGTCGTCACGCCATTAGAAAAGTCGCCTTCATGCACCACGCGGAGCGGATATTCAAACACGTAAGTGCCAGGTCGCAAGTAGCTAAAGAAAAAGTCAGTCGCGACATCGCGGGGACTTTCGTAATAGCCGAGTCCATCCTGATACTTGTATTGACTCAGAACGTTGATTGGTTCGAAGCCGCTGGCGCGAGCGTCCTTCATGTGGACGTATTCCATAGCGCGGTCGACACGTAGCTCAATGCGAACGATGATTTTGTCGCCAGGCTGCAAACGTGCTTTGTTATCGATCGGTTGTAGTTTTTGTCCACGATCTGTATTGATCTCTTTGAATAAGGACTTCTTCAATTTCAGCGGCGTCTCTTCAAACGTTTTGATCTTGTCCAATTGCTCAAAATACTGCCAATAAATGGCACCCCAAGCCACATTTTTGTTTGGATTGCGGACATTGATGGTTGCCATATCAGAGGTGATTTCATCGGCTGTCCAAGATGCGCGGAAGTAGTTTGTCCCGACTTCGGCATCTTGTTGGGCGAGTTTGATTTTTTCTGTGTGGATTTCCGGATTTCCAGCATTGTCAAACTCCACTTCGACCATCTGATCTTCCAGCAACCAATTGTCACCCCGACTCAACAAAGCATACACGGCTGCCGCAGTCGCTTTGGTGGTCTTCCAGTTGGTAGTTTGCTTGTTTTTCAATAGCCAGACTTTCAGCTCTTCCACTGCTTTTTCATCTTGCGCCACTTCATCAAAAACTTCGATCATCAGAGCGTGCGTTTCTATCGGCATTTGATACCAATAGTAGCCATTATCATATCGCCAATACATCCCGAGTTCTTTGTTTTTAAAAGACCGTTCTTTTAATGACTTGACGATGTCTTGTGGCGTTGCCGTTTCTTTCATTCGCTCCAAACCAAGTGCTAATAACCCTTGCTCATACAGCGATTTATTCAGCCAATGTTGATTCGCTTGCTCAATGTAAAAGTCGACCACTTTTTCTAGTTCGCCCTCTATTGGATACTCCAAAAAGAACGAACGTGCATACAGATAATGAATCGCCATATTGGTCAGGCGATCTGCTTTTTGATCTTTCTTTTCCCAATTTTGTTGACGTTTGTTGTAGTCATTAACTAGCTCATTGTCAATAAATTGAATAGCTCGGTCGAGTATGCGTTTCAGGCGATCATCGTTACGTACCGTTTGTACATCCAGACGATCCAAATGACCAATACCTTCCACAATGTACTGCGTCATGTACCAACTTTGGCGACCGCCAAGAAACCACGAAAATCCACCATTACCCAACTGTCGCGCTAGTAGCTTTTCGATAGCTTCGTTTTGCTCGGCTGCCATTCTGTTCAGGTCAAAAAGAAGGGCGATATTTTGCTTTTGCTTCTCTTCGCTTTGGGCTTGCATCACCCAAGGCGTTTCCGTCAGTAAAGCATACTTGAGTTCTTCATTTTTGGATAGATTACTCAGCATGGCATCAGCATCACTTTCTTTCCACGACTCAAAAACTTCTTTCACACGCGGATGCGCATCTGCAACAGAAGTCGCCAAAGAATTGGCATAATAGCGGTTGAAAATTTGCTCGATACAGTCATGCGGATATTCCATCAAATAGGGTAGGGCTTGCACCGCATACCAAGCCGGATTGGACGTAAATTCTAAAGTCAAACTTTGATGTGCCAAGGTGGAACTTTGAGCGGAATTGGCGAGACTGGCAAAGTTGAATTGCTCTCGCTTTTTACCGCGTATCGGCATTGGCATGGTTTCGGTGACGAGCATACGATTCGTCAAAATGGGCAACGTGCTTTCTTCACCATCCGAAAAATTACCCGCTTTGGCGACGACTCGATGCGTCAGCGCAGGCACTTCGGTCACATTCGGCACTTTCAACTGCCACGCCAGTCTAGCTGATTGTCCAGCTTCTGCTGTAAACGGTTGCTGCGCATCTTCCAACTCAAACAGATGATCGACTGACTCTAAAGTCAAAGCATTCAGTAACTCTATTTTCGTGCTACCATTCATCACTTCTTCTGTCAAATTGCTCACTTTTGCTGTAAAGACAATTTGATCGCCTTCGCGCATAAAACGGGGCGCATTCGGCTGCACCATCAGCTCTTTTTGCGTCACCACCTCTTGCTGAGAGGTCGCAAATTTCAATTCTTTGGTGTGCGCAAAAGCGAGAAACTTCCATTTCGTCAAGGCTTCATTCATTTGAAAACTCACGATGATATTGCCATCTGCATCGGTACGGAGTTCAGGCATGAAGAAGACCGTTTCGTCCAAATTGGTGCGAACGGCGACATCGGAAAGATCGACTTCGGGGTCTGAGACATTTGCCATTTCGTCAGCATAAATTCCGTTTTTTGCGTCATCCTCTCCTAATCCAGCTGCTGTTTTCATCATAGCAGAAGGTGGCGGCGGTGGGGGAGGTGGTGCAGCACTACGAGGAGCAGCCATGGACATTTCTTCTACTGCCGTTTCTTCTCTGATGCTAGACATTCCACGGACACGTATATTATAGTCTATGCGCTCTTCATAGGTAGTCGGGTCGAGGCGATAGCTATAATCGCCATAGCTGTAACCAAATGTCTGCAACCTCGGATAGCGACGAATCGGCAAATCTTTGACTACTGAATTTGGTCGATAGTTAGAAAGCGACTGTCCGTTTACTGCATTGAAATGGCGACCGTATAGACCGAGATAAGAATAACTATTTGTCGGGTAAGGATTGAATGTCCAATTGTGGCGCGTGATTTGGTCGAGTGAAGCATCGTACATAGCAGCGACCAGTTCGGCAGCGACTTTTTCGCCCTTCGGTCCACTGATTTTTAGTTGCCATTCTTCATCTTGACCGGGGCGGAGTTTGTCGCGGAAAGTGGCATATTCGATGGTCAATTCTTTGTTGCTCCAAGGCACAAGAACCACATCATTTTTGTTGTAACTGCGGTTGAGTGCGCCATAGCTGACGTGATAGATGAAGTTGCCGCGATCTTCTTCTCTAATTTTAAACTTGAGCGTTTCTGCCTGAGCAGCTGTTGCCCATTTTCTTTGAATGATGTCGCCATCTTTTTCTGTTTCGACCAAAACAGGGAGCGATTTTAGCGAAGTAGCTAGTCGCAAATTGGCAGTTTCGCCCGGCTCGTAAGTCGCTTGATCTAGACTTTGCCAAACCATCTCTTTCAGTGCCATATCTTTTTTATCCCAATCGTAGATCATGAACTGATATTCGCGCTCTACCGCTTGTCCGTACTTATCTTTGGACTGTATGGTCAATTTATAAGCACCTGCTTCCCAATTGATATTGGACAAATCCAATGTTTTGGTTTCGGCTGTATTGAAAGCTTTATCGACGACGGTGGCAGTTGTTTCCCAAGATTGAGCTTCGTCTTCTTTTTGATAAGCATATTGCGGAAACGCTTTTTTGAACTCCCGCTCTGATAGCACTTCTTGATCTGGTTTGCCCCAATAACGATCAATAAAGGTTTGTTTCGGCATTTCCAGTCGCTCAATGACGACCTTCCCTTCTGCTGCTTCAAATTCGTTGTTGAGATTGAGCGTATTGATCGTTAAGCTATCCAACTCATTAGCAGGAATACGTTCAGGTACTTTCAAGTCAATAGCTAAAGCGATATAACCGACACGCATTTGCGTCTGTGCGCTGTGTGTCTCTCCCGTGATGTCCACCACATCTGCATAAATCATGTAGGTAAATTCCGGCTTGTTTTTTTGATCGGTAGACGGATCAGGAATAGCTTCAAAATCGATCTCAAATGTACCATCTGCTTTGGTCTGTGTCTCCCCATTTTTGATGATGGTGGGCGCAGCAGGCGCGTAATACGAGCGTCTCCACCACGGTACCCAAGGATAGCGCACCTGTCGTTCCACGCGGTACTGTACTTTCGCACCGTCGATTTGATTGCCAGCAAAAGCAGTTGCTTGACCGACGACTTTGACTTCCTCGCCTAGTTTGTAGCTTTCCGTGATTGGATTGAATTTGACAGCAAATTTGGGGCGTTTGTATTCTTCGACGGAGAAGGTATGACGACTTTTGCCAGCACTCGATTCTAGGCTCATATTGCCCAACAAGCCACCTTTGGGAGCTTGTAGCTTGCCACTGACCGTGCCGTATTCATTGGTTTTGAGTTCCAATGTTTCGACGACCTGATAGTTGGCATCTCGGAAAGTAATGCTGACTTTTTCGTTGGGTAAAATGTACGGTTTGTTCTTTTCGTTTTTCTCTAAGACTAAGGCTTTGAAATGCATCGTCTGTCCCGGTCGATAGATAGCACGATCTAGGAAAAAGTGCGTTTGCTGCGTCTTTTGAGGCGATCTGCCGCGACGATAATTGGAGAAACCATCGCCAAAAAATAGTTCATCTTGTCCTTTTTTGAACTTGACCTGAAAATAGCGTTCGCCCATATTGCGGGCATTCAAAAAGCCATTTTTATCAGTTGTTTTCGTACCAATACTTCTAATTTGATTAATGCCAATTCTAGAATCGTATTGCTGACTGAAAAACTCTGCAATGACGCCAGCCATCGGCTCTCCCGTGCGACGATTGAAAACCACAAAGTCACTGCCTTCGCCTCTATTGGTGCGATGCCAATAACCAATTTCCGATACAGCAAAAAAGACATAGTGAGCGGTCGATGTGCTTTTGAAATCACCATCCGAAGCGATCATCAAAATATATGTTCCTAATTCTAGATCGTCACCTTCCACCTCCACGCTATGCTGTCGATAGTCGCCTGTTTGTGGCAAATCGATTGTCCATTTTTTGACCGCTTTTTTCTTTCTCAACTTTTCCAACTGCTGATCGCGGTCGCTGCGATTGAGTTTCTGATAGTCGTCATAGCTCATTTCGACGACTCTGAAATGTGCCGTTTCGACATTGCTATGATCGATTTTGATGAGGTAAGGCTGGTCGGGGAGATTGACCTGCTCGACTTGTAGGTTGAGTTTGGGAGCTTCGATTTGCGTCAATAGTTGTTGTGCATATTTTGCGCCAAAACTTTCAGGAAATGCCTTGATCGCTTGCTCGGCATACTCATGCGCGATGCGCCAATGTTCTACTTTCGCTTTCCCAGTCTCCGAGTCTATTTCATCACTTTGCTGAAAATGATAATACGCTAATTGATATAAAATTTCCGTCACCATCGGATGCTCGGCATACTCTTTTTGTAAGTCTTTCAGCGCATTCAGATACAACTCATCTTTATTGCTCAACGTCGCTTTTTGATGGACGTATTTGAGACGTTTTAAGTTGGCATCGATGAGTGCAGATGGGTCGTCGTCTTGCAAATGAAATTGCAGTAACTCTTGAAAAAGCAATAGACTTTTGTACTCGTAAGAGTCCGTATCATCGCTACGGAATTTAGTTTTGATAAACCCTTTTGGTGGCAAGAAAGCGCGTTCGTTATTGAGATAAAAAGCATTGGCAGGTTGTGCCAGGAAAGTGGCTTCATTGCTGAATTGTTCCAACGCACGAAAGATCAACACATCGTACATGGTCGGGCGCAAACTGGCATCGCTTTCCTTTTCGATCAACAACACATCAAATTCACTATTGGCGATGCGCTTCAACTCCTTACTTTCGATGGCTGCTGCGTGCAACTCAACTACTTTAGCATTCAACTGCTCCAACGTCCAAGTGGCGATGTCCTCACTGCCACTATCAACCACTTCTGTCCGCTCTCGGATACGCCACTGATTTTGAATCAGATAGTTGTGATAAAATTCAGCGAGATAGGATTGTAAAATCGGCTCGACTGGAAATTCGGTTTTTTCGATTTCTTCTTCCATATAGCTCAATGCAGCCACTTCCCCGGCTTCCGACAAGTTCTTTTTGTATTTCGCCAAATGGACGACCGCTTTGACGATTTGTGGTGCATTTTCGTCTTGCTGTGCGCGCTCGTATATGGCTTGCACTTCTTGCTGTGCGGATTCTGGTAGCCCTTTTTGTTCCAACGAATCGACGGTTTTCCAAAGGAATTCGTAGTTGTCTTTTTTGACTGTCAACATGGAGGTAGGTGTGTTCTGTGTCTGGAAGGTAAAGAAACCTGCTGCCAAGACCGGAAGAACGAGTATTGTTAAAAATTTCATCTAAGCGATTTATAGGTCAAAGGATTATTTTTTGAGATATTAAACGCTAGACCGTCTCTATTCTCTGTACAGAGCATAAGCGACATTAATATCCTTCGACCAACTTTTCTCTGAAGTGGTAACAACCAATTGCCCAAAACATACGCATTTTTTGCGGCTTTGTCAATGTTGTGCTATTTCCTATAACGATAGATGTAGTGATTTTGGTGAGTGATGGTTGAAGTGGTAGATTTAACTGGAATTTAAGAAGGGAAGATAGGAATAGCTTGAAGCCTGCCCCTTTTCTTGTATCTTTCTAGTGTGGATATGATTTGCTGGTCTCAGATCGTTCTCATTAGCACACAATAAAGTTTATGCATTCATCTACTCAAAATGAGCATCAACGCTATGATGAGCTCCTCCCGATCATCTATGATGAGCTTCGCGACATTGCTCACCACAAACTCCGCTTTGAGCGTGCTGATCATACTTTGAATACCACAGCTTTGGTACACGAAGCTTATATGAAACTTTCCAAGCAAAACAAACTCAACGTCCAGAATGAGGCCCATTTCATGGCATTGGCAGCCCAAGCGATGAGACGAATTTTGGTCAATTATGCCCGCGACCGCCAATCTCAAAAACGACAGCATCACAAAATCGCGATCACTCAAGCAGCTGGAGAAGCTGTCATTACCATCGCACCTGATGAAATTCTCGCTTTGGAAGATGCTCTCGAACAACTCTCCAAAACCCGTGAGCGGCAAGCCAAAATCATTGAATTGTGGTTTTTTGGTGGCTACAAGCATTACGAAATTGCGACGCTGCTAGATGTTTCTGTCCCGACGGTGCGCAAGGATTGGCAGGTGGCGAGAGCTTGGTTGAATCGGAGTGTGAGGGAGAAAATGAGCGTGTGAGATTTTGAGAAAATGAGAGTTTGAGAGCATATCATTAAATTTAAGCGTATGAACTGGAACACCATCAGCGAAAAATACTATGAGGCGATTCAGCTTTCTGAGCTAGAACAGCAGCAGTTCCTAGCCGCTCTCCAACGTACTCATCCCAAAGAAGCTCAAGAAATTGCGCTACTCATCAAGGAAGAAAACCAACTACTCCCCATGCTACAATCCGAAGACATCTTTTGGTGGGATAGCATTTATGATTTGGCCTGGGAAGGGAAGAAAATAGGTGTTTATGAAGTCAAAAAGCATCTAGGGTCGGGTGGCATGGGTGCAGTGTTGCTGGCAGAAAGAATAGATGGCGAATTTGAGCAGACGGTGGCACTGAAAGTGGTACGCCCGAGTGGGCAGCAGTTGATCTCCGAAGACTTTTTTCGGCAGGAGCGACAAATTCTCGCCCATCTTCAACATCCTAATATCGCTCGATTGCTAGGTGGCGGCATGACCGATCAGCAGACGCCTTATTTCACGATGGAGTATGTAGAAGGCGACGCCATTACGACTTACGCCTACGAAAATCAACTAGCTATTCCTACTCGCTTGCACCTAATTCTCCAAGTAGTCGCTGCTCTAGAATATGCTCATCAAAACTTAGTTATCCATCTTGATCTAAAACCGTCCAATATTTTAGTCGATCAAAACGGAACAGTCAAATTGCTTGATTTTGGAATTGCGCAAGTACTGCAACAACCTGTGACGAGTGCGCAGCCGACCTATACTTTGAAGTATGCTTCTCCTGAACAAATCAATCAGCAGCCATTGACGACGGCGAGTGATGTGTATAGTTTAGGTGTAATTTTAAAAGCATTATTATTAGATGAAAAGGACAATTTTGATGACTTGAATGTGCCTTTCACCAGCGATTTACAACACATTTGCACCCGAGCGACCAACCCCAAATCCGAAGATAGATATAGCTCCATCAGCGAGCTATCCAAAGACATCCATCATTATTTGAACGATGAGCCATTGGCTTCCAAAAATCAAGAATTGGGATATGTGATGCGCAAAAGTTGGCGGCGAAATCGGGTGTTGTACTCGACCTTGTTTCTGGCTTTGTTATTGCTCATTGGGACGGTCAGTTTTTATACCTATCATTTGCAACAAGAGCGACAACTAGCCGAGCAAGAAGCTCAAAAAGCAAAAGCCATTTCCAACTATTTGGTCGATATATTTACGAATGCCGACCCGAATGAAACGCCAGTTTCTGAATTTACAGCTGTTGATCTGCTCTCCGCAAGCACAGAAAATTTGGAAGAAGAGTTAAGTGATCAACCCGAGATTTTAGCCGAGTTGTATGATGCTTTGGGGATGTCTTTCAATGGATTGGGATTGTATAATAAAGCGGATAGTCTGATTCATGAAGGATTGACGATCAAACAAGAACTAGCTAGCTCACCGAATGTCACCATCCTTCAAAGTTGGTCGAATCTGGCGGATATTGCCTTCAATAATGGTGCTTATGAACGTGCAGATTCTCTGAGCCAATTGGCGCATCAATACACTCTACAATTGTTTGAAAATGATGTTGAAAAGATTGCCAAAAGCCATCTTCGTCTCGCCAATCTAGCTTTTGATAATGCTGACTTTGAGGGTGCAGACTCCTTGTATCACTTGGTAAAAAATGGGTTTGAAAAGGTCACTGACGCCACTACTCCCCATTTGACAGAAACCATAATGATGCTTGGTGCTACCAACCGAAAGCTCTCCAATTACGAGACTGCCGAACGCTTTTATCTCCAAAGTTTGCGTATGAATGAGCAATTGTACGATGCACCACATCCTGACATTGCTTATAATTTGAATCATCTGGCAAGTTTATATTACAGTATGGGCGACTACGAAAAAGCAGTCGACCACGCTCGCCGATCTCGCCGACAACGACTTCACATTTTTGGCGAAGTACATCAGGAGACCATTGCGAGTCAAGGTAATTTGGCGAGAAGTTTGAGGTATAACGGGCAGGTGGATTCAGCGATTTATTACTACCGCGATGCCATCGAAAAAATGGAATCGGTCTATGGCACGAATCACCCCAATGTAGGTGGCTTGACATTAAGTTTGGCATCGGTTTTTTTGGAAAGTGGACGACTCGTAGAAGCGCAGCAAGGTTACCAAAGAGCACTCACCATCTTAACTGATCTGCTACCGCCCAAACATCCCAATTTATCCTATGCCTTAGATGGATTGGGTTTGGCTCATTACTTGGAAGGGAACTATCAAAGAGCATTGTCATTTTTACAAGAATCGTTAGCGATTCGCGCTGCCGTGATGTCTGGCGATGTCCCTCAGCTGGCGATGTCGCGCTATCATTTGGGGCGGTGTTTGGTGAAAATGAGGCGAGAAGAAGAAGGGCGAATATTGATTCTGAAAGCGAAATCTGTTTTTGAGAAAGCACCGGAGCGGTATGAGATGTATTTGGGGGAGATGGAGGGGTTTTTTCGAGATTGATGGACTCATATTTTTTGACTGAATCTGATCTATGATTGGTATATTTGTAATACTAGATTCACGCTAAATTCAACTCTTTCCAATGAAATCAAGTGAAGAAACATACAAGAAACTAAGCCAAAAATATACGGATGAAGAAATCGTAGAAGGCTTTGTTTTCAATGAAACACTCTCCGACGAAGAGCAGCGGCAAGTTGATGATGAGTTTAGAGCATTAAGATTACAGCAGCTTAATAATAGGACATCTGGGTAAAAGCTGAAAAGTAATCTGATGCAAATACAGATACAAATCAAGCATTATCTAAATGGTCATCAGGCTTTCGACGAACGCTTTAGTTTCGCCAATCAACTACGTCGCTACATCAAAATATCTGGACGCAGCAATAAGGTCATCGCTAATAATTTAAGTATTCATCCTCACTCTAGGTGACAAAACTTTCCTGCAAGCGAAAAGCATGATCGACCTTGTCGAGTAAGGCTTGAATTGGTCTGAAAAGCTGCCTCAAGTAGTTTTCATCTTGATGAAATCGTCGAATCGCTTTTTCCAAACAATCTCT
>JBCDHX010000181.1:0-10443 GCA_038749535.1 Bacteroidota bacterium | reverse complement strand
ATGAGCATGGTATTTGTCTCCCCGAGAGTCGGGACAGGCAAAGCCGACGGGCTATTCATTTTGGCATTGCCCCAAAACGAATCAAAAGGTCTAGAAATGGCAAACTCCTCCGTCGAACCTGCCCTTTCGCCATCCGCCACCTAAGTAGGTCGTGTTCTAAACGTGTACCAGATAATAACCATAGCTAATAATACTTCTAGTATATTTGCCCTGTAAATGGATAGATTAAAGAATTTTCTGAATGGAAAACCCTTACAGGACATTTGCCAGATCCAGAAAAAACGCATACTCCAAAGCAGTCTCTTTGAATCGTCGAAAACGCCCGGATTGTCCGCCATGTCCGGCATCCATATTGATGTGAAATAAGATCGGCTCTTGTCCGGTATTGTGATCGCGTAACTTAGCGACCCACTTTGCCGGCTCCCAATACTGCACCTGACTATCATGAAATCCGGTGGTAATCAGCATCGCCGGATAATCGCGATCTTCGATGTTGTCGTAGGGCGAATAGGACAGCATATAATCATAGTATTCCTTGTTGTTGGGATTGCCCCATTCGTCATACTCGAAAGTGGTCAATGGAATACTTTCGTCCAGCATAGTCGTCACCACATCTACGAATGGAACAGCAGCGACAATCCCTTTCCACAAATCTGGTCGCATATTGATGATGGCGCCCATCAACAACCCACCGGCACTGCCCCCCATCGCATAAAGCTGTTCGGGATTGGTATAGTTGTTCTGAACTAAATGCTCACCGCAGTCGATGAAGTCGTGAAAGGTATTTTTCTTCTTCAACAATTTACCATTTTCGTACCAGGCGCGTCCCATCTCTTCGCCACCTCGAATGTGTGCGATGGCATACGCAAATCCTCTATCTAGCAGACTCAGTCGAGCAGAGGAAAAGAAAGGCTCCATGCTGTGACCATAGGAACCATACGCATAAAGCAAAAGGGGCTGTTGTCTATCTTTCTTAAATCCTTTTTTGTAGACCAAAGAAATCGGAATACGTTCGCCATCGCGAGCAGTGGCATAGAGTCGTTCCGATTGATAGTCGTCCGGACTAAAGTCACCGATGACTACTTGTTGTTTGAGTAATTCGCGTTCGCGCGTTTTCATGTTATAGTCGAAAGTAGACAACGGTGTCGTCATCGATGTATAGGCAAACCGCAAAATATCCGTATCAAACTCAACATTGGTAGTCGTTTGTGCCACAAAAGCTTCTTCCTCAAATGCGACATAGTGCTCCTCCCCTTCCCACGGTCGGATACGCAACTGAGTAATGCCTTGATGACGTTCACTCAGTACCAAGTAGTCATTGAAAATGTCGATACTTTGTAGCAGCACTTCGCTGCGGTGTGGGATGAGTTCTTCCCAATTAGATTTGTCGGTCGCATTTTCGGGTGTCCTCATGAGGCGGAAATTTTGTGCTTCCCAATTCGTCAAAATATAAAAATGATCGCCATGATGTGCGACGCCATATTCCAAATTGCGCTCACGCGGCTGTATGATGCGAAAGCTGCCATTTGGTTCGTCAGCATTCAAGACTCTATATTCTTGCGAAATGGTCTGATACGACCCTATGATGATGTATTGCTCCGATTTGCTTTTGTACGCATAGCATAAAAAAGTATTGTCTTCTTCATGCCAGACTTCAACATCTTCTGTTACTGGCGTGCCCAAAGTATGTCGGAAAACTTTGAAAGAACGAAGGGTTTCGGGATCTTTGGCAGTGTAGAAAATTGTTTGATTGTCATTTGCCCAAACGGCACTTCCGGTCGTATTTTCTAAGACTTCATCCAGCAACTCGCCAGTCTCCAGATCTTTGATCCGAATGTTATAAATGCGGCGACTCAAAGTATCTTCTCCATAAGCTAAGTAGCGATTGTTAGGGCTTATGGCTTGACCTGCTATATTGTAGTAGTCGTGATCTTTGGCGAGTTCATTGACATTCAACAATATTTCTTCAGCAGCTTCTAAACTTCCTTTCTTTCGGCTATGAATGGGATACTCTCCTCCCTTCTCGTAGCGCGTCAGGTAGTAGTATTCGTTGTAGAAATAAGGCACAGAGATGTCTTCTTCTTTGATGCGTCCTTTAATTTCTTCAAATAGTTGCTCCTGTAAGTTTTCAAGATGAGCTGTTTTTGCTTTTGTGTAGTCATTTTCACTATTCAGATAGGCGATGACTTCTTTGTCTTCTTTTTCGCGCATCCAATAATATGGGTCGATTCTAGTTTCGCCATGCGCAGTGAGTTCGTGCGGTACTTTTTTTGGATTTGGGATTTTAATTTTTTCTTGTATCATAAATTTTGTCGATTTAAATTTTTCCAGCAGTGTAACAGTTTTAAACTACGGTACGGTGTACATTTGTGTTCATTTTTTTGTCTTCCTATGAAAAAACTCAGTCTAAAAGAACTCAATCGCGTCGATACCGCTACTTTCAAAGTGCAATCCAAAGCTCCATTTGTATTGGTGTTGGATAATATTCGCTCGGCTCACAATGTAGGTGCTACTTTCCGTACAGCAGATGCTTTTGGGATCGAAAAAGTCGTACTCTGCGGCATCACAGCTCAGCCGCCACATCGCGAAATTTTAAAAACGGCAATAGGCGCAACCGACTCGGTCGAGTGGCAGTATGAAAAGGATATTGTAGTTGCTTTGCAGCAGTTGAAAGCAGAAAATTATACCATCGTAGGCGTTGAGCAGACGACTGAAAGTGTGTCTCTGGAAACAGTCGATGTCGAGCAGTATGGTCACTACGCTTTAGTACTCGGCAATGAAGTCAGCGGTATGTCGGATGATGCTCTCCCTCTACTCGATCAGGCAGTCGAAGTACCGCAGTTCGGGACTAAGCATTCTTTAAATGTGTCAGTTTGTCTAGGCATTGTATTGTGGGAGTATTTTCGGCAGTGGAAGTATAATTAATTTTCTTTCAAGTTAATATCAAAGTGATCTCGATCTGCTAGAAAAGGTAGTCGTCTCCTCACTCGTTTCAGTTCCGTTTTCTCCAATACTTGTGTTTGCGTCACCTCCCTATCATGTGCTTGAAATAGAATTTCACCAGCCGGAGAGATAATAGTCGAATCACCACTGTACAAATAACCATTCCCATCTTTGCCGACACAGTTGACACCAATCGTAAATGACTGATTTTCAATAGCTCTAGCTATCAGTAAGCTCTTCCAGTGAAAGCTGCGCGTCATGGGCCAATTGGCGATATAAAGCAGCAGATCATAGTCACTTGTATTTCTCGACCAGACCGGAAACCGCAGATCATAACAAATCAACGGACAAATCTGCCAACCGCGCCACTCAACTTGTAGCCGTGTCATTCCTGCGGTATAAGTTTCGTCTTCGCCTGCCATGCCGAATAAATGACGCTTATCGTACCTATCCAAAGTACCATCAGGTCGCATGAAGATGAGTCGATTGTAGTACTTGTCGTTTTCTTGAATGATGAGACTACCGACGACTGCCGCATCATACTTTTCGGACTGTTGCGCCATCCAAGCGACACTTTTTCCATCCATTGATTCTGCCAGATCGACTGTATTCATACTAAATCCGGTCGTGAACATCTCGGGTAAGATGATGAGATCGGTTTCGTCTTCTAGCTGACTGAAAAATTGCTCGAACTGAGCTATATTTTCGGATAATGACTCCCAATGTAGTTGAGTTTGTAAGAGGGTGACGGTGAGTTTGGACATGGTAAAAATTTGTAGACAATATCAGGAAATAGAATGAAAGTGATTCTAACTTTAAAAAATAATTTGGTTTATAAAGTAAACTACTTTATATTTGGAGTGTTATTAGCAAAAACAACGAATGACTATGAATGAAGACCAACGAGTGGCACAAGCACAGCTTGATTTAATCAATGAGGTAATCTCTAACACCAAAGCGCGACTAGAACAAAATGGTGGTACTTTTCTTTTTTGGGGTATCCTACTGACTGTAGCGAGTGCTGCGCAGTTCGTATTGATTCAGATGGAGTACTATTCCATTAGCTATTATCCGTATTTCGCTGCTCTATTTGGTTGGATATATACGATCCGTAAATACGCTGTAGGAAGGAAAACAAAGACTCGAAAATCTAATATATTGGGCAAAGCAGTACAGTCGATTTGGATACATGTCGGCATCAATGCGGCGCTGTTGGGCTTCTTACTAGCGATAGAACTAGGCGATCATTTGATTCCGGTAATTCTACTCGTCGTCAGTGCAGGCGTGTTGCTATCGGGCGTGATTATCAAGCATCGATACATCTTTTTTGCGGGTATTTTTTGCAACTTAGCTGCTTATCTGGCATTCTTTATACCTTATGGTTTTCAGCCACTGCTGACGAGTATCGTTTACTTTGCCGTCATGGTGGTACCAGGTTATTTACTCATAAAGGACTACCGGCGACGACATGGCACTAAATGATTTAGATCCAATTTTACACTCTCAGTTGCGACTGAAAATTGTCTCTCACTTGATGGCAGCAGAAGAATCTGACTTCAACGAGATCAAAGAAATCACGGATGCCAATCCGGGCAATATCAGCGTGCAAATCAAGAAGCTCAAAAAGGTTGGCTACATTAAGGTCGAGAAGGGATTTAAAGACAATTATCAGCATACCGCTCTGAGCATGACCGAAAAAGGCGTTGCTGCTTTTGAAGCGTATGTGGAGGAGTTGAAGAAGTATTTGAATCTGTAGCTGTGAGCAGTGTGCTATGGTAGCCGGCTTTTAGCAGAAGCTCTTATTATCTTTTGCTTAATTGTTGAATTGATAAACTGATAATCCTCCTAAAAATGAACACTCATGTAATGAAGTAGAACACGTATGATTTCCTTAAAGCTACCGGGACTTCAATTTATCGACTCTTCAAAATCAAATTTTTTTTATCAATCTAGTTTATTTTTTAAACTAATTTAAATCAACAATAAATGAAAACGATCTTATTTCTAAGCTTACTAATGTCTAGTACTTTGTACGCTTGCGACAATTCAGTACAAGTAAAAGACTATAGTGCCACCTTTGTCTCTCTCAATAACAGCGATGGACTTAACACTGCCGAAAAAGACATCCAAAATGCGATGAATCAGTCTTTTATGCAACAAGATGTGACGCCGCTCAATGTCGTTATTCAATCACTAGAAGCACTACCTGACAATGAATGGTCGGACTATTGGACAGCATTTGCACTGTATAGAAAAGCCATTTTCCAAGCTTATGGCGCAGGCGGAGAAGGCAGCGAAGAGACCACCAAAACTGCATTGAACTTACTGGAAGGCATCAAAAACAAAACATCTGAACACTATGCGCTGCAAGGCATGGTTCGCAGTTTCTCAATTCAGTTTGCCAGTGGCATGAAGGCGGGAATTGTCGCTGCGAAAATCAGTAGTGACTTTAAAAAAGCTGTCAAATTGGACGATCAAAATATGCGCGCTTACTACGGCATGGGTGCTTCTGACTACTACACGCCGGAGCAATATGGTGGTGGCAAAAAGGTGGAAGAATACATCAAAAAAGCGATTACATTAGAAGATCAGTATCATAACAATCCGGTCTTACCGACTTGGGGCAAAGATGAAGCTTACGAAATCTTGCTCCGCCATTATATCAAAAAGGAACAGTACGAGGATGCCAAAACACTCTTCACACAGGCGATGGCTGACTTTCCAGGACATTATCAACTGACGCAGGTGGGTGCGGAATTGGTGGGGAAGTAATCTCTCGAAAGGGTTTTACCTGAAAAGTGAAGCCCTTACCCCACGCTCATTCAAGTATCAATATAACTTTACCTTCTCATGCGCCTCCTATTCTTCTTTCTCTCTATTTTCAGCTTTTCTCTAGCCTCCGCTCAAATCCAAGGTACCGTTACCGACCAAGCTAACACGCCACTCATCGCCGTCAATATCTATTGGCAAAATCAGCCCAGTAAGGGAACAATAACTGATGAAAAAGGCAATTATTCTATTGATATAAATTATTCATTATCAGATACTTTAGTCTTTTCTTATACGGGCTATGCTACCCAAAAAGTAGGGGCTGATTTACTCGAAAAAATTAATGTCTGGAACATCACATTAGTAGAAGAACAACTGACACTCCATACCTTTTCTATCACGGCATCCCGCTCCATCGTAGAAGAATTTTCTGTCCAAAAAGTCAATCGCTTAGACATCTACAAAAACCCAGTCGCCGCGGCTGACCCACTTCGCGCCATCACTGCCTTACCTGCAAGCACCAATACCGACGAGTCCGCCAATCCCAATTTGCGTGGTAGCAACTCCGCTCGGACACGCGTCCTCATCAATGGCGTACCGATCAACAATCCAGTGCGCAACACACAGATCAATGGCATCGGTAACTTCAGTCTTTTCAATACCGAACTCCTAGAATCGCAACAGGTCTATGCTGGCAATCCCCCTTTGATCTACGGCAATGCCAGTGCCGGTTTGGTCGAGCTAAACACACGAGAATCACTGTCTAGTCCATTTACCTCTGTCGCCGTTTCCCTCGCCAATTTGGGTGTCTTTCATGCACAGCCACTGAAAGATGAAAGCCTACTTCAAGTCTATGGTAACCATCAATTTGCCAAGCCTTTTTTAGCCTTAAATCAGAGAAGTTTAGAGTTTTTAAATAACTTTGAGTCAACCGATGCAGGACTGTATTGGAAGCAAAATATAAGTGAACGTGCACAACTCAAGTGGGTTTCTTATGCCATAGATGAGGACTATGGGGCAACGGTGCAGCAATTAACTTATGAAGGAGAAGCAGTCGGTAAAAAGCAGCGTCATTTTAATGCTTTGGACTTTCAGTATCAGCTCGATCGACAACTCATTAGTCTGCAACATGGCAATAATTTTAGTCGCTCAGATTATACATTTGGCAATATCGAATCGACACAGCGAGAACAGCAATTTTACTACGCTGCCAGCCATCGCTACTACTTCAAACCTGAATTGTCTGTGCAATCCGGTATCAATTATGAATACAATACCACTCATTTTGATACCCAACGCCCTACTTTTTATTTCGCTCTGGAAGAAGAAGCACCCACCACTCGCGGACAAGCCGATCTGAGTCTACACGACTTGCAGTATTACAGCTATGCCAAATGGCAAGCTCATCCAAAATGGCTATTCGGAGCAGGTATTAGAAGTAGTTTGGCGGACGATGATTTTTTTAGCTATCAAGGAAGCGCACGTTATCAATTTCACCCAGAGCATCACGTTCTTCTATCTGGCGGAAAGTATCACAACTACCTTATTCCTAACTACTTGAATCAAGAATTTGAGTTACTTTCTAGCCAACAGTTATCTTTAGAATATACCTACGAAAGCAGCCAATGGAATGCTCAAATCGCGCTATTCCAAAAACAGGAGCGCGGGAATGTCATCAATTATGAACAACAAAGCTCTCAAGCTCGACTACTCAAAGGCGTAGAAACTTATTTGCAATATCGTCCCCATTATGCATGGACATTTTCGCTCGCCAATACTTATCTAGATGCTCAAATCGAGACTACGGAAGGGAACTTTAGAGCAAACAATGACCTGAACTATTTCCTTAAAGCCAGTGTACAATATGATTACTTGCCCGTCGGTAATATTTCGCTGTTCTATGTGCAGCGTCCCGGGACTTTCTTTACGCCCGTCACCGATGCAGTTTGGCAGCCAGATGTGGAGGCGTATCAACCGATCTTTGCTTCCGTTCGCAATGGTCAACAATTGGGGACGTATCGTTCGCTCAATCTAGCGATCAGTAAGGTTTTCGCGACCGACCGCAATAGCTGGATTATTTTCTTGAATCTGACGAATGTATTGAATCAGAAAAATGAGCAATATATTACATATAGCCCTGATTATAAATCCACTGAATCGCAATATCTAAGTCAGCGCATCTTGTATTTTGGTGGTGTTTGGACGTTGTCACCCGGTGAATAATTCCGTTTTACTAGGTATCAAGTCATTCGCCGAAGTCTAGTCTGACGTTCACCGGGCGGCTTCAAACTATTTTATGGAATCATTAAATTCGTTGCACTAAAATTCAGTACCCAGCAATTCTGAAATTGGCATTCAGCGGGTGACTTCAAAAAACGTATCTTTCCCCAAACAAACAACAAAACATGATCAATCAAGTCCCTGCTTGGATCTCTCCGCTCTTTCTCCTCGCTTTCGCCATCATTATCGTCGGATTTTATTTGTCAAATGGTCGCCCACTGGCATTGACGATTGGTATTTTAGTGTGGTCGCTCGTTCATGGCGCGCTTGCTGCCAATGGCTTTTATGAGGTGACTGATGCGATGCCACCCCGTTTTGGACTAGTACTGCCTCCTGCTACCCTACTCATCATTTTGGGTGCTGTGAATCGCCAATTGCTCGCCAGACGCAACCGTTTTTGGAGTACCACTTTACATACGATTCGCCTACCGATTGAGATCGTGCTACACGCGCTGTTTCTGCAAGCTTTACTGCCGGAGTTGATGACTTTTGAGGGTCGAAATTTTGACATCATCATGGGCATCACTGCGCCTATTGTCGCTTTTTTGATCGCCAAAAACAAGATCTCCAATACGGCTTTATTGGCATGGAATATCCTCGGACTGATCTTGATTCTCTTTATTTTGGTTAATGGAACGTTGTCGGCAGAACTACCCTTTCAGCAATTTGCTTTCGATCAACCGAACAAAGCGATACTGTATTTCCCCTATATTTTGTTGCCTGCGACTATTGTTCCTATTGTCGTCTTTACGCATGTGACGGATATTATTTTGCTTTGGCGAGAGCGGAAGTAAGTCATGTAGATTTTATTACATACTTATTTACGCCATTTAATCAATGCGATAAAAAGCGATTGTATAGTTTGTAGAAATATTCTATTATTCTTTGTAGCAGGCTAATTTTTCCATTAAAAGGGTGTGAAATAATCCATACAATGGGTGGAAATATTAGAATTAGAAGAATTAAGTGCTTAGGAATAGAAGTGGATAAGAGAAGCCAACTTATCATGACTAGGTAAGTTACTACTAAAACAATAGCTAAGATTTCTAGAAATCCATAACTTACTCTGCGTGTGGATTCTGTTTTTGGTGGTTTGAAGTAGTCCCCATACTTTACTTGAGGAGGTATATAGTTCGGCTCTGCTTTTTTTATAATGTCAATAAGCTTTGCTAAATGTTTTTCTGCTCCACCTTCGAATATACCGATTCCATGATCTATTATCTCATCATCCATAACTTTCATAAACCAAGCATATGATCTATGACCAGAAAGGTGAAATACATATTCTTTTAGATATTTCGTATTTCTATTGATTTCATAACAGTTTTCATAATGAATTAAATATTTGGCTATTACCTTATAATACGATATAGCCTTACTATCGGTTATAAAGTGAGCTGTGTTTCTTACTATTCCTTTAATACTACTGCTTATAAATGTATACAGGTGATCTCCTACTACTTTATCTAGGTCTAAATGCACTACAGTCCTGTCTGTGTGAAGTTCTTCTAATTTCTGAAATAATTTGATTGTTTTGCTGAGAATTTCAGGATATCTTATCAGTTCTAATTTATCTAGTAACGCATATTCACATAGTCCATGCAAAGCAAGTAGCATAGGATGGTTATGATATATTTTATTTGCTTCCCTAATAAGTTCCATTGCTTCATTGAAGAAATAAAGCTCACAGTAAAACTCTATTCTTTCAATCAGATTTTTAAATTCACATAATCTATCTGTTAATATAACATACCTTCCAAAATTCTTTTCATCATCTTCATCCAATTTCAAGTTTCTTATAGTCCCAAAATAAAGATTTGTAGTATTGTTATCCCCTTCAATACGACCGATAATTGAGTTAACCTCATCGCCACCTTTATAATAGTCACCTTTCACATTATGACCTTGACTATTGGTTTGGTTTATGGTGTGTTCCATGCTGCTTACAAATTTATGATATTGCCTCCTATGTTATGACCAGTTCCTGAGTGGCTTTGAATTACAATCCCTTTAGTATGGAGTTCTTCTAATTCCTTTTGAATATCAGGATCTTCAGACTTAGAGTCGATAAACTGTACAAGACTGAGTATAGAAGTTCTAATCTTATTTCGTTCAATTGATTGGTCTTCAAAAGAAATTGTCCCATTCAGTAAACCTTTCTCTAGATTTGACAATCTTCCAGACTGTTGGATAACAGAATTCAGATTCGATGAATCATCGAAAACCTGCCTGAGTAGAGTAAGAGCGTTATGTAATTCGTCCTCTGCTATTAATCCAAGTATTTTATTTAATATCATAGTAATTTAAATTTATGCTGAAAAACAGAATAATGACAACGATGGAATTTACTTGCATAATCT
Organism: Bacteroidota bacterium; assembly: GCA_038749535.1. Classification (GTDB taxonomy): domain Bacteria; phylum Bacteroidota; class Bacteroidia; order Chitinophagales; family Saprospiraceae; genus JAAUTG01. The sequence goes on along the minus strand of JBCDHX010000181.1, from coordinate 91 downwards.
AGTTAAAATTAATTAAAAGGAAAATATCAGAATTCACTCTAGGTGACAAAACATTTAGAAAAGGGAAGAAGCGAAAAAAAGTGCTTAATGT
>JBCDHX010000180.1:0-10483 GCA_038749535.1 Bacteroidota bacterium | reverse complement strand
TAGACGGTAGACAATAGATAGCTTGTCCCGAATTTCGGGGTTAGACAGCTTCTGCAGTAATCTGTAAATCAGCTCAATACATCTCGGCTGATACTTATTACAAACAGCATCTCATATCTCGATTTGAAGTGTGGGCTGCTGTTCTTTGGTGGTGCAGTATATTTGTGATGATAAATACTGTTCTCATGAATAGCAAAATCCTTTACTTCCTCTTTTATAGCTTTATGCTTTCGGCTTGTACTCAAGAAAAAATTGAGCAACTGCCATACATTGGCTTTCATCAAGTCAATGGTAAGGATACAATTCATTATACAATTCCAGCATTTACCTTCTACAATCAGGATAGCCTTCCGATTGATAATAATGACCTTTCCGGCTCGATCTATCTAGCCGATTTTTTCTATACTTCTTGTCCTTCTGTTTGTCCGAAAGTCCAAAATCAACTGCTATATCTTTACGATCATTATGAAAAGAAATCTAAGGTAAAGTTCATCTCATTTGCACTCGATCCTAAGCGGGATGACGTAGCCAATTTGAAAGATTATGCAGATAATATAGGTGCGTCTGATGGACGCTGGCATTTTCTGACCGGAGATAAATTTAAGTTGTGGGAGTTAGCGGAAGCTTACTTGATTTCTGTAAGACAGGATGAGGAAGAACCAGGCGGTATTTATCATTCTGGTAAGATCATTTTGGTGGATGAATTAGGACATATTCGAGCATTTGCGGATGGTACAAAAGCAGAAGAAGTCGAGGATTTGATCGCCAAAATTGACCTATTACTCAGTCGTAAAGAATGATACAATCGACCTAATTAAGCAAGTATAAGCTTCATTTTGTGCCGGAAGCGGAGTAAATTTAGCACTTCATCAGTTCTTTGCGTTCATGTCTCGTCTCCGTCTGTGGGTATTCCTACCGCCATTTTTGATACTTCTTTTTAGCTGTATTTATAGCCTGATTGACCAAAATGCTTTCTTGGCGCAAGCAACCGCTATCAACGATTGGATACTCGATCATTTTTCCTGGTTGTATGCGAGTACCACTTTTTTGCTCGTCCTTTTGTGTATTGTTGTCTATTTTTCGCCTCTCGCTAAAGTGAAAATAGGTGGAGAACAAGCCCAACCCATACTCAGTCGATGGCGATGGTTTTCGATTACCTTGACGACGACGGTAGCAATCGGTATCCTATTTTGGGGGACAGCAGAACCTCTTTTTCATCTACATCAGCCACCCGATGGTCTTGGCATAGACCCAAATAGTCCCGCAGCAGCGACTTTTTCCATGTCTACCATGTTCATGCACTGGACATTTACACCTTATGCGATTTATACGATAGCGGGACTGACTTTTGCAATTGGGTATTATAATCTGAAACAGCCGTTTAGTTTAGGGGCGATGCTGTATCCACTGCTTGGCAAAAGAGCTAATGGTCGATTGGCGAAGATCATAGATGCCATCTGTTTATTTAGTCTCGCAGCGGGAATGGCAGCCTCTTTGGGTGCAGGTATTTTGACCATCGGTGGCGGTATCGAAGATTTATTCGCCATAGAAAATGGCAAAGTGTCGATGGGATTGGTGACAGTAGGTATAGTACTTTGTTTCTTGATCTCAGCGGCGAGTGGTCTATTGAAAGGCATTAGGATTTTGGCGGACATCAATATCAGAGCATTCATCTTATTGGCGATATTTGTATTTCTTTTTGGTCCTATTAGTGAACAATTGGCAGTAGGCTGGTCAGGACTAAAAGACTATGTTGTCAACTTTGTGCCACGTAGTTTACCCTTTGTAGGTATAGAAGATCGAGATTGGGCGCATAGCTGGACGATGTTTTACTGGGCAAATTGGCTGGCGTGGACACCGATTACCGCTATTTTTTTGGGGCGATTGTCGTATGGTTATACGGTGCGCGATTACATTCACTTTAATTGGATACTGCCTGCCATTTTCGGAGGCGTTTGGATGATGATTTTCAGTGGCACGACTTTACATTTTGACCAAATAGAAAGCAGTGCATTGTATGCTACATTACAGGAAAGTGGGGTCGAGCGCATCATCTATGCAGTATTTGATCGACTTCCAGCATCTGAGGTGATGGGCATTATTTTTCTACTCATTACTTTTTTGTCGTATATCACTGCAGCCGACTCGAATACATCTGCTATGAGTGGCATTAGCTCTACTGGTATTTCTCCCAAAAGCCCTGAGCCGTCTTTTGGCATCAAGTTGGTTTGGGGCGTGACGATAGGTGCTATCGCTTGGATTATGGTGAGCTTCGCAGGTATAGACGGTGTCAAAATGACCTCTAATCTGGGTGGATTTCCAGCCTTATTTTTAGTGATCGCAGTGGCGATTGGATTGGTGAAACTGATCGTGAAAGGGAAAGCAGCCTTGGAAGAAGAAACGATGGAGTGACTTTTCTAAACATCATTTATTCTTCTTTCAAACTCGCCCCAAATTTCGCCTCCAGCTCTGTCATCGGATAGCGATCATATAGGGCGTAAGCTTGCTCAAAACTACCATCTACAGCTTCCTTCGAAGTGTAGACTAAACCGATACCTTGCGCATAGATTTCTTCGCCCGTTAGTTCTATTGACAAAAATCCTATTTGCTCCGTTTCTATCAGTTCGCGGACGCGAAAACGGACAGCTGGATACTCTTTCTCTTTATAAATATAAGCAGTCTTGCCTAGATAGCGACGATTGCGAACGACATTGTAAGTCATAGAATCTTTTGACGAATACCAATTCACATTGTACACAAAAGCACCTAAGGAGTCCGTCACTTCAAAGGGAAAAGTTGCTCCTTGCAGCACAGTCACATCAACTTGATCTTGCAAATCTTCGCTATTGGTTTCATACACAAACATCTCTTGTAGCACCATGCCATTATCGACCTGCTCTTCCCGAACGAATTGCTGCGGAATGAACTCGTGATTGTAATAAAGTCCGGTCAGGTAGATGGATTCCTCCTGTTTCAAACTTCTGTAGTACCAATAATAAGGCGGCAATTGCTCATTGTCAACGGCTCGATACTCGTAGGCGAGACCGTCTTGCAGTTCGTGCAAGGGTAGATTGTAGGTTTTGATGTTGGTGCGTCCGTCAGATGAGCAGCCAAATAACAAGCAAAGGCATCCGATGCTGAGGAGAAAATGGAGTTTGCCAGTCATTCGCTGAGTAAAATGGTTCATTCGTTGAATATTTTTCGCCAAGATTGATTGCCGCCTCATCTTTGCAGAGTGAAATAAAATAACAAATAACAGCGAAATAGATGAAATCGATTTATTGTTTGTTCCTATCCACCATCTTATGCAGCAGTTGCAATATAAATATGGAAAAATTGGTAATGAAAAGTGCCAATCGACCAATACTTGACATCCAAGAAACACCATATTTCAAAGTCTCCAATGACTATCAGCAAGACTTTCTCTATGTCACCGAACTCGTCAAAGATGTTTTTCCGTACTATGATCGCTACTTTGAAGGGGACTTTAAAGCAGAGGTCAAACGCATTTATGAGCGATTGGAAACTATCAAAAAAGAATACATCTTCGACTACGAAGTCAAGCAATTTCTGGCGCGCTTGCACAACAATCATACCTATCTCATCACTGAAAACGATAACATTTATCCGATCTACCTTCGCTTATTTGATGGTGATTTGGTCATCATCAATGCAGGGCAGCACTTGGATTCTACAATGATTGGGCAGCACATTAAAACCATCAATGGCAAGTCAGCAGCCGATTGGATTCAACATAGTATAGACATCACGCATGGCGAAACGCCTTTCCAAGATTCCTTATCTGCAGAGTATGCTTTTCTTGCACCTGATTTCTATCGATTCTACGGAAAAGATACCGAAACGTTGACTGTACAAACGCAAAATGGAGACGAGTTTCGTATACAACAAAAGGAAGTAGGCGACTTCAAATGGTATAGGTGGCGAAGGGAGATGAATGACATCTATCGGATGACACGACAAGACCACAAAGGCTATGACTATGAAATACTGTATGATGACAAACTCGCCTATTTTCAGTTCAATACTTTTATGGATAAAACGACCATGTTGGATGGCATTGGGACCTACATAAGGCGACCATATCGTGGACTGGTGCGTGCTTATGTGAGACAACAGTATGGACGACGGACTAAAGGCAAATCGGCAACCGGATTCATCAGAGCAGGGACAGAAGATGTCAAGGTGTTTTTGGATACGATGTTTCAAAGAATTAATCAAGGAAACATCGAAACACTGGTTATCGACTTGCGGCATAACGGTGGCGGCGATCTTGATATTGGGAAATATATTATCCGATACTTGACTGATAATGAGCAGCTTATAGGTTATGGTGAAGGCTTGAAACTCTCTGCCAATACGCGCTCTATTTTTACAGATTTAGCAAATCGACTGGATAGTTTGCATCTAGCTAAAACAGAACAAAAAGCATCTGATGGAGTGCTGACAGAAGAACAATTCGACGCCAAACGTGACTTCTATCACTCACAAAATGACCCCAATTCTATCTACTATTTGCCGCCTCAAAAGAATATATTTAGTGGGAAAGTCTATATCATTTCAGGCGCGCAGACTGGCAGTGCAGCTTCTATGTTTACGGTGATGATGAAAGACAATCAACTAGCCGAAATTGTGGGTGTGCCACCTGCCAATCTACCCACTGGACCGACGGTCGTTATTCCACTACAACTCCCCAATACCAAGCGACGTATTTCCGTCTCTACCCACTTTATGACTCGACCAGATAGCACAAAACACAATGACAACTACTTAGAAATCGACCACTATACACCAATCACGGAGACCGACTTTTTTGATGGTCGAGATGCGGCGATGGAGTGGATATTAAAAGCGGTACGAGAGAAAGATAAGTCAGTAGAAGAACAACTTAATTAATCATAATAAATTAAGTTATTAAAAGTAGAAATTTGTCAAGATGCGTCTATCAATTATTATTTTACTATTGCTGAGTAACAGTTTGATGCTGATAGGTCAAGTGCAACAACACCTTGAGCTAGGACTTAGACTTAACCAGACAAATATTCAGTCGCTCTCCTTTTCGCCTTACGTAAAATCTGGCTTACTGCCTGGCGTATTTTTAGCTTATGAAAAAATGCAGGAACGACCTTGGCATCTACAAATTGAGTTCCAAAAAGGCAATCTGAATAGTGCTATCGATGAAGGTGATACTTTCTACGAATTATTTGATTTCGCCATAAGATATACCAAACTATTCCCTGTAATAAAAGACAAAATGTGGATAGGTGGGTCGCTGACCGCTTTGGATGGCATAGTTGGGCGGACACCTTTTATCAATAACTCCATCTTGCATGATGTCTCGATGACTGCATTAGGAATAGCAACGCTCAACAGCGTGTCAGTGACACAAAAAGTGAATATCGAAAATCGCTTCTCTATGGATTTGGCGGCTTGGCTATCAAGGAATGAATTTAGCAGTAAAATTGGGACACGCTATTGGTTTTCAACACCACTTGACAGAATCAATTTGAATAATCAACTGCGATGCAATGTCCGATTCGATCAGCATACTGTAGGACTTGGATACCAATTTTCGATGATTAGAAATTTTGCCAACAAGTCTATTTTCTCACAACATAGCATGGAACTAGCTTATATTTTTCACTTTGGAAAAACATCGAACGATGAAAATTAGCATTGCCCTCCTGAGTATCTTCTGCCTGTTTTCTTGCACTAAAGTCATGGTAGAACCAGAAAATACGCCCATAGACAATTTTGAGTTTATTTGGCAGACGATCAATGAAAATTTCAGTCTATTTGAGATCAATGAAGTGAGAGATTGGGATGAAGTGTATCGCGATTATGCACCACAGGTCAGTAATCAAATCACTGAAGATTCTTTGTTTCGAGTACTCAATCGTATGTTGCTGGAGTTGAAAGACTTTCATACTGGTATCGGGGGAGCAAGACTTAGGTTTTCTTATCCTTTTAGACCTAGTCAGATAGACGTAGAAATAGTTCGCCAAAATTATCTGAACACAGCGGTACAGCGAGGTGGTATCTTATACACCACGCTACCTGACAATATTGCTCTAGCTCGCATTTCTACTTTTTCTAGACTGATAACAGAAGAGGATGTCATTGATTTTGTAGAAGACATCAGAGATACAGATGGACTGATTTTTGACATCAGAAGCAATGGTGGTGGCAATGAATTTTATGGTCGGCGAATAGCCAAGGCATTTCACGATCAGGAGCGATTGTATAGAACGTTTTTTACCAAAATTGGACCTGAAAGAGATGCACTAGAGGAAGCAGGTGCATTGTATATAACACCTTGGAAAAGAGCGATTTACGATAAACCTGTCATTATACTGATAGATGAAAGAACCTATAGTGCTTCTTCAGATTTTGTGTTGATGATGAAAGGATTACCCAATGTCAAACTGATGGGCGTGCATTCAGGTGGCGGGCACGGTTCTCCTGTCGGGGCACAAATGCCTAACGGATGGCAACTCGTTTATTCTTCCTCCTATTCATTAGATGTAAATGGCGTTCAGGTCGAAAATGGGGTTTCGCCCGATATAAAAATCGCTTTGGATACAACTCAACTGGCGAATGGAATCGATAATGTCATAGAGCGGGCAATCCAAGAGCTCAAGTAACTACTTACAAAAGTAGCTTTAGAACAGCTTTTCTATAGCTTGCAATTCCCATATATGCAACAATACTTCAGCATCATACGACCCGATAAAATAGACTGGCTCATCTTCGTGACTGTTTGGACGCTAGGCGGTTATTTTATTATGAGTAGTTACGTAGAGAACTTTAGACTCCAAACTGGTATCGTGGCTTATGCCATCATCATATTGGTAAGTACGCCGCTTATCATGATCAATGTGTTCTTTCTGATCCCTAGCTTTTTCAAACTCAAGCGGATCATTCTTTATTTTCTGCTTTTTGTCGCCCTGATTGCATTGGCATTTCCGATAGAAACATCACTGAGAGAGTGGCTAGTTCCAGAGTTGTGCGGTTACTGTGACAGATGGACGGCTTATATCATTTCCAATGGGCAACAGATCACCATCTTTAGTAGCTTTTTTCTCGCCAAACAGTATTTACAATTTAAAACCCGAGCAGAGCAGATCGAAAAAGAAAAAGTCAAAGCCGAACTCAACTTCCTGAAAGCACAAATCAATCCACATTTCTATTTCAACACCTTGAATAATTTATATGGGCTAGCACTACTAAAGTCGGATGATGCGCCTCAAGCGATCCTGAAGCTCTCCGAAATCATGGAATATGTAATCTATGATGCCCAAGGTGAGCGTGTTCCCTTGGAAAAAGAAATCGACTATTTACGCAATTATATAGAGTTGGAGCGCTTGCGATTAGAGCCGACTGCTGTTGTTGATATAGAAGTAACTGGAAAGACAGGAGATCAACTTATCGCTCCCCTTATTTTACTTCCTTTGATCGAAAATGCCTTCAAACACGGCACGACTGATGCTGAAAACGTGAATATTCAGATTCGGCTAGAAGCAAATGAGCAGCAACTAGAACTGATGGTCATCAATACTTTTGAGTCTAATGACAAAGCAGCAGGCTTAGGTATTGACAATCTGACAAAAAGACTGGATTTGATTTATCCTGGGCAGTATGAGTTGCTCTTAAAGAAGGAAGGGGGACTACATAAAGCTTATTTGAGAATAGACGCTAAATAGTAGGTATTTAAGCTAGAGTATCGTTCTGATACCTCGGAAGCTATCGGGATGAAAGAGACTACAAATACGTCATAGAATTACGATCTGTAATGATGTCTTTTAGCTCCTTAATTAGCTTATATTTGTTAGGTAAGACTCGCTTGAAAGCATCTTTAACCGCTACATAAGCACCGCGTTCCATCATATCAGGAATCATTTGCTTCACTGTATCCTTCATGAATAGCAAATCATGCTTCAAGATAGACTTCAAAGAAGGAATATCATGCCAGTCTGCTTCTACTGCATAAGCTTGCTCGAATATTCCAGCTTGCTCACCTTCCACGGCGTCTAGCTGAATGATGCGGTCTTGTCCTTCATGCAGCACCATCACTTTGCTTTCTCCGGTACCGGTAGGCAGATCCCAGTTCTCGCCTTCGTCTCTTACCAGAAAAACCTCTAGTCCTTGATCTTTAATTCTGTACAATATAATATTCGACTGCTCTTGCATTCTTGTTGTTGTTTTAAACTGAATCGGGTTATAAATAACCAAACCGTGTAAATTGTTTGGAATTTAGTGATCGCTTTCCATCACAAAGTAAACAAAATGGAGGTAGAAGTATTCGATAAAGGAAGGTGAAAGTTTTGTCACATCCCGATGTACAGGTCTGAGTTCAATAAAAAATTTATCCCGACAAATTCGGGATTGAGAAATAGCTGAATGGCTACTATTATCATACGTTTCCATCTCACCTATTCCTCAACAATGCAAATTTACTTATTTCACGTTAGATCCCATTTTACACATAAAACGAACAGATGTCAGAAGAGATTCAGAATCCGATAGATAAAGATAAAATTGCAGAGAATCCGCATCTCCTGCCTTACGCACATACAGTGGGTGGAGCGGTCATCAAGCCAATAGATAAAGGGAGAGTCAAAGGATTGGCAGTAGAAGCCATGCATGAACAGACCAATCAACAACTCGATCAAATTCGGCAGCAAGTCGAGCTACTAATGCAGCAGGCTCAGAAAATATACAATCGCGTCGACATCTCTGAGCGCATCTATCAGGCAGATGTTAACTTCAAACCGCTTATCGGACATATCTATCATTTATATCAGCGAAAGACTGGAACGGAAGTGTTGTCCATGATCGCGCCCAGCGAATGGGGGAGGAGTGCGCCTTACACTTTCGTGGCGACCATCAAGTTGTTGGCAGATCATACTTGGGAAATATTGGAAGAAACGGAAGAAAATACCTAAAATAAGAATAGCCCAACTTTGCAGTTGAGCTATCTCCTGTTTATATGGATGTCCGCACAGCGGATTACTGATTTTTGACAGACATACTTGCCGGACGGCTATTCGTCTCCCCTATGCTTTCCATAATCATGGGCATATCACCATCTGTGACGATAATCTTCGTATTCGGCGATTTCGCCAGTTCTATGAATGCTTCTATCGACTTGAATTGCAAGACATTAGGATTTAGACCCTCCGAAATGATCGCTTGAGCATCTCTGACACCCTCTGCTTCGATTCGCTTACGTTCAGCTTCTCTTCTTTCCTCATCCAAGACAAACCTCATACGTTCTGCTTGCTGCTCTGCTTCTAGCTTTTGCTCAATCGCTCTAGCTAGACTAGCTGGCAACTGAATGCTTTTCAATAGTACCGCTTCGATTTCAATGGCTCTACCTTTTAGTAAAGACATCATTTGATCTTTGATAGCTTTCTCGATGACCGCACGCTCGCTGGTGTGCATATCTTTCGCCAAAAAGCGAGACGATACATCAGATACTGCAGATCGGAAAACTGGTAGTATAATGTTGCGCTCAAAATCTGTACCGATCTCTCTCAACAACATAGGTGTCTCATCCTGAATAACTCTATATAGAATAGACACTTCCGAACGGATATTCAGTCCTTCCTTCGAAGGAATACTCAAAGCAACCTCCATATTTTCGGTCTGTGTTGATACTTTGACGATAGTAGAAGTCAACGGATTGAAAATACGCAATCCCTCTGTATATGGTTCATCAGCATATTTTCCTAGTGTACGTTTGACACCGACTTCGCCTTGGCGAACAACTGCGCAGCTAGACAGCAAACCGACGACCATCAATAGCGCGAAAAATGATTTAAATTTCATACTGATCTATTTTAATGATGTAAATAAAACTACTAAACACCTATATTCGAGTGATTAATTTTTTATGCTTAATAGTATTACTATCATAAAGAAAAACCAGTTAATTTTGTTCGATAATTTTTTATGTTTTGGTTAGTTTGACCAATAAATGATAAAATTTACGGGACTCTTAATATATTTAACATCTGTCAGTATAAATGCTAGTCGTATCCAAGGAGGTAAGTTAAGTTGTAGTGGACATATTTGAAATAATAGACATACTATCATTTGTTGAGACAGTCCTACAGGTATTATCTAATTATTTAGGCATTCAAACGAATAACGTTGCTCAACTTCCGATTATCTTTGTAGCCTACATCATTTCAATTTTTGCTCATCATGTCTATTGCTCATCATGTCTATTGCGCATCAGCAATTCAAAGCGTCCTTACTTCAGCTTTATCCACAGCTCAGAAAAGAAGTATGGCACTACTTAAGTCAACATTTGAGATTGGAATCTTTCCCCAAAAAGTCAACTGTCATAGACGTCCATGCCGTACAGCGATCTATTGCATTCTAGGGCAAACGCATCAAAAGTATGATAAGTAATAGTTGTCGTATGGAGCAAGTGTGGAACACGTTTTACTTAGGTGGC
>JBCDHX010000179.1:0-10688 GCA_038749535.1 Bacteroidota bacterium | reverse complement strand
TAGACTTGTTATGCCGCATCTTGATTGACTACATCGGACAAATTTTATTCTGTTCTGCGTTAAAATTTTTAGTCGTAGCTAGGCTATGCCGAAAAATTTTGCCTCCGCTTCTCGGAGCAGGCTTTGTCCAAAATAAAATTTACTTCGCTTCGCCCTAATCAGCTACGACATAACAAGTCTAATACATATAGAAAATCAAGTTGAATATTCTGAAATCAAAAAACGTGCTGAATCCCTCTCACCCATCGCCCATCACGTATCACCTCTGAGTTCTCCGGCAGCTAAGTCGACTGTTTTGAAGCCAAAAGGTGCGCTGAAAAGGCTAACAGCCAACTGTTAGTAGCTGACAGCACAAAAACTCAGTTTTTGTAGTACGCTTCCGTCGAGTTCATAATCGTATTCGTCACTCTAGCCAAAGCAGCGACCGCGACTACAAGCGTTTCTTCATTGTGTTCAAAAGCTCCGGTTGATAAATAAGCTGTTGCTTTATCTGGATCATTTTCAAAGTACGTCAATTCATCTTCATATTGTCTGAGTAAAATCGCTTGCTCTCTAGCATTCGGCTCACGGCTGGTTAGCAAACGGAAAATCTGCTGTGACGCACGCTCGACATTGCCATCCGTATGCGCCCACATTCGTGCTGCCAAGACGCGACAACCTTCTATCATTTGTGGATCATTCATCAAGACCAAAGCTTGCAAAGGCGTGCTACTCCGCTGCCGCCGCATCTGGCATTCGCCGCGATTGGAGGCATCGAAAATCAGCATATTGGGCGGTGGCATATTGCGCTTCCAAAAAGTATAGATGCTCCGTCGGTACAATCCATCTTCATAATCAACTTCATAAGCTGGAAAGAAAGGATGCGTCACGACCTCTTTCCAAAGCCCCGGCGGCTGATAGGGAAAAGTGGAAATACCACCTATTTTTTGCTCCAACAAACCGCTACTTGCCAAAATATTATCGCGCACCATTTCTGCGGAACGTCGGTAGCGCATCCCACGAGCTAGCAAATGGTTGTCAGGGTCGAGTTCTTCCAGTTCCGGTCGGATGACGGAGGATTGCTTGTAGGTAGCAGAAGTGACGATTTGCTTAATCAATCGTTTGACATCCCAGCCATTTTCCACAAAATCAATTGCCAGCCAATCTAGTAATTCTGGATGCGTCGGTAATGCACCTTGATTGCCAAAATCCTCTACCGTTTCTACCAGACCACGTCCCATCATCAGATACCAAAACTGATTGACAGCGACTCGTGAGGTCAGTGGATGATCGGGCTGAGTGAGCCATTTGCCTAAGCCATAGCGATTGCGTGGAAACTCATCTGACCAAGCAAAAATGTCCTCCGGCACGTCTCGCTCCACTTGCTTGCCGGGCGCATCATACACACCACGTTCGAGCAGATAAGTAGGTCGCTCTTTTTCAAAATCGCCCATCACCATCATCTCTTGTACCGTATCTATGGTCATGACTTCACGTGCTTGTAGGTCGCGCATTTCGATTCTTTGGGTTTCCAAAGTCGGGTCGATCATGAGATCATAAAAGCGATCTAGCTCGTCATTAGAAGCTTTTGTAAACGACTGATTACCAATTTGTTGGTCAAATAAATATCGGGCAGTCAGCGGATCAGCTTCACGATTTAAGATGCGCAACTCATCAACTAAACCATCCGTGAAGTCTTGATCGTAATGTCGATTGCCGATCGTCATACCTCGATAGTGCATGTACACGGTCGCTCGTGTATCGGTGTACGGTTTGGTAGAGCGATACAGGTGATTGCGATTAACGATTGGCTCTATTTTTTCACCATTTTGGTACAACTGCATACCCGAAGCGTCGCTAGAGCCATCGTATGTCCAGACAAAATGGTACCATTCATTGGGGACTAATGCTTCGGACGCATGGATGTCAATGGATTGATAAGGATGTGCATGATTTAGGCGAAAATGAATCTCATTTTTCTCCAACGTCACATCCCATCCCCGATAGCCTTGTATACGATTGTTGCCGTTATACAAAACATGAGCTTCTTCAAAAACTTTGGGGGCTTGTATCCAAAAACTAATCGTAAATGGATCGATACGCTCGAATGAAACTTGGCTACCGTCAGCTACCAATTGCCCGGCGGCATTGCTTTTTAGAGCTTTGCCATGCTTACCTTCAGCAGCTTGTATTTTGCCCCAATAAGTAGGCTTTGTATTGTCAGCGACCAAATCTGTTGTCGTCCCATTCGCTAGATCATCAAAAGTCAAATGAGATACTGTCGCTCGGTCTATGGCTTGCTGTAAATCTGTCGGGCTGTGCTGTGCCTTCCATTCATTGAAAGCCGTTTGATTATTTTGACCTAACTGATTGATGGCGAGCTGCTTCTCATCAATTTCTTTCAACAAAAATTCCCGAATAGCCGCTACTTCTTCATCCGGCATTGCCAAAACGGGGCCAGCGTTCATAGATAGTTTATTGGATATCATCTGCCCATTTTCTACACTATTGTACCCAAAAATACCGTCGCCGCGCTCTATGGTGGAATTGAAAAAAGCAAATAACTCAAAGTAATTTTCTTGACTGATCGGGTCATATTTATGGTCGTGACAACGCGCACAACCAAACGTCAATCCCATGAAAGCTGTGCCGACTGTATTGGTACGATCGGCGACATATTCCACTCGAAACTCTTCTGGGATAACACCGCCTTCGGAGTTTTGCTTGTGGTTGCGATTGAAAGCAGTAGCTAAGATTTGTTCGTCGGTAGCATTGGGGATTTGGTCGCCACCTACTTGCCAAAGAATGAAATCGTCATAGCCGAGGTTTTGATTAAAAGTACGAATCACCCAATCGCGATAGGGCCAAAAAGTATGATGAAAATCATCCAAATACCCTTCGGAATCTGCAAAACGCGCTACATCCAGCCAGTGTGCTGCCATCCGTTCTCCATAAGCCGGCAATGCCAGTAAGCTGTCCACCAAAGCTTCATAGTAAGTCGCTTCCTCCGCTGCCATCCATTTATCCAAATCTTGCAGCGAAGGCGGCAGTCCGGTAGTGTCAAAAAAGAGTCTACGGATGAGTTGTTCGCGATTGGCTTCGGGGGCAGGCATTATTTTTTGGAGCTGCATTTTCTGAGCCATAAAATGGTCTATTTCATTGACTGCCCACTCCTTACCTGCTTTTGGAACTTTTGGTTGCTCAGGCGATACAAATGCCCAATGGGGCTTATATGCTGCACCTTGCGCTATCCACTTGATGAGCAACGCCTTTTCCGTATCGTCCAGACTGAGATTGGACTCTGGTGTCGGCATCATATACTCTGGCTCGTGCGATAGGATACGCTTCACAACTTCACTCTTACCAACATTCTTAGCCACAATCGCTTGTCCATTTCCACTCTCTAGTTTTGCAAATGCGCCTTCTGGTACATCTAATCTTAAATTGGCTTTTCGATTCTGCGCATCCGGTCCGTGGCAAGCAAAGCAGCGATCAGAAAGAATAGGTTTGATGTGAAAGTTGTAGTCGACCGTTTCGGGTAGGTCTGCCATGGCGAGCTCGATGTCGTCGGGAAGATTAGAACTACAGGCATATAGCAATCCTATGTTGAGCAGGAGGAGAAATAGACGGTTCATGTTTAAGCTGGTTGATCGTTTATGCCAAGATAGGGAATTATTTGTTGTTATCTTTGAAGGGAAGAAACTCTATATCTAAGTTCAACATTTGTTTTCTAAACTTACTACTCATGGCATACAAAAAAGTCAAATACTGGATAGACGAAGAACTCGCTAAACTACTGAGCGACAAGATAGTAGGGACTGAAACTGACTTTCCCAAAGAGCAGTTTGTAACAGCGATAGCAGAAGGTATATCGGAACTGGAATTCAAAGATCGAGTGGAGTTGTTTGCCGATGAGTTGTATGAGGCATTTGGTGCAGACTATGAAAAAGGTGTCTATATTCAGCTTCAAACATTGGGAGAAGAGAATCCAAACGAGACGGGTATGTTTACGGAATATTATTGGGTGATGCCATTTGCGAAATATGTCGAAAAATATGGATTGGCGCATTATGAACTATCTATTCATGCAATGCTAGAAATCACTAAGCGCAATACAAGCGAATATGCCATTCGTCCCTACCTGGAAAAATACACAGACAAAACATTAGCGAAGATGCTCGACTGGTCAAAAGATGAGAACTTTCATATCCGAAGGCTAGCCAGTGAAGGTGGACGACCTAGATTGCCTTGGGCGAGTAAATTGGATATTTTCATTGAACAACCACAGCTGCTTTTTCCTATTCTAGACAATCTCAAAGATGACCCAGTCAAATTTGTCCAAAAGTCCGTCGCCAACTGCGTCAATGATGTCCTCAAAGACAATGAAGCGATAGCCAAAGAGTGGATCGATCAATGGCGAAAAGGCAACATCAGCAAAGAGCGAAAATGGATCATCAAGCACGCTTTGCGGAAGTTGCGTAAAGCGGAAGAGGAGTGGGCGATGGAGGTGGTGAGTCAGCTTTAGCACGATAATGACTTAGCAAATCTGGTAGATTTATCAAGTCTATATTGAATAAATTTCAGCCTCCTGATTAACAATTTTCAGTTACTCTGTAAGCCTGTTTTTGGCGTAGCTCAATACATTTGATGAAAAATAGGAAATGGATACCAAATACCTGAAGCTCATCACCACCATAGACGAATGTGGCTCACTCAATAAAGCTTCTCAGCAGCTACATCTGACCCCTTCTGCGCTCAGTCATCAACTCAAAAATCTGGAGGAACAACTCGGACTGGCAGTATTCCATCGCATCGACAATCAGTTATATTTTACAGCAGCAGGAAAAGAATTGAGGGATAAAGCCAAAGTGATTTTGGGTGATCTGGAGCGGCTGGAAACTAGAATGACTGAACTCAAAACGACCCAAGCTGCTCGCTACATTCATGGTTACAGTCAGCGAGAAGCGCAGCGGCTCATCGATCAAGCCAATTCTGTCGCTGACTACCTGCATCACGATTCTATTTGGGCAGCAGGTGAAAATGTATTGGAAGTTGGTTGTGGTGTCGGCGCACAAACGGTATTCATTGCTAGTCAGAATCCAGATACTCATTTTATGGCGATTGATATTGCTAGCGATTCGCTGGAGCAAGCCAAAGAGAAGATTGCTGAATTGGGACTGGAAAATGTCACTTTTCAGCAGCGAGACGCTTTGCAATTATCCGCTAAAACAGATGGCGTATTCGACCATGTTTTTGTCTGCTATGTCTTGGAACATCTACCTGATCCGCTGCGCCTATTAGATCAACTGAAAAAGGTACTCCGACCGGGCGGCAGCATCACCGTCATAGAAGGCGATCACGGTTCTACTTTCTTTCATCCCGATCATGTGGCGGCACGAAAACTCATAGCTGCACAAGTCAAACTACAAGCACAAAGAGGCGGCAATGCCAATATTGGTAGGCAATTGTTTCCACTTTTACAAGCCGCCAACTACCACGACATACAAGTCAGTCCACGTCAAATCTATGTAGATGCTTCCAAACTTGAACTTGTCGATGGCTTCATTAAAAATACATTTACAGCGATGATTCAAGGTATAAAAGAAGATGTTTTAAATACAAAATTGGCGACCAAAGCGGAATGGCAGACAGGTATCGATGGACTATTGCGGACGGCGGAGCAGGATGGCACTTTTAGTTATACGTTTTTTAAGGCGAAGGCGATTGGTTGAAGCGTTCTATTGAAGACGAATGTCATCAACTTAACAGAGTTTGCGAAGTCTGAGTATTGCTAAGTGGGTGGGAAGGCTTTGTAAACTTAGCTTTACAAAAGTACCTTTACTCAAAACCGCCCGCAACTTTCGCAAAGCAAGCCTTAAGTTGACGACATTCCTATCGAAGTCACCCGCTGAATGTACGACTAAATGTCAGCAAATGTACTTCATTCGCACTCGCTACTTTTCAATTCAACGGGTGACTATTTGAGGTCGGTATATCCCCCGCTCATCCTTCCCCACCTTCGCCATCGGCACCTGTGCATCATGCTCAAAAATGAAAGTGTAATCATTGTCGTGTGCCCAAGGCAATAACCACTCCTTCTCTTCCATCGTCTGCAATGGACGGATGTCATAACTCATCACATAAGGAGTTGGGAAGTGAGCCGCGGAAGGCAAAAGATCAGCGGGATAGAGAAAAGTGCCTTCGTCAGTTGTGATACGCAATCCCATCAAAGCTTCTGTATGTCCATAGGCAAAATAGATATGCAAGTCATCCATCCATTTCAATTCATCGCGCTGTACATCTATGAATCGTAGTCGATCGTGATGATGGAGCGGCAATAAATTCTCTCTCAAAAAAGAATTGCGCTCTTTGGCATTGGGTTGCATCGCCCAGTTCCAGTGGACTTCATTGGTCCAGTAAGTCGCATTTGGGAAAGTGGGGACAAGTTGTCCTTTTTTGTCATAGCGTACCGCGCCGCCTGCATGATCGAAATGCAAATGCGTCAAAAACACATCTGTTATTTCTTCCGCAGTCATCCCTTTCGCTGTCAATGCTCCTACTACATCACTCTTAGGCGCAAAATGCTTCTGAAACTTGGCGTCTTGTTTATCGCCTATACCGGTATCGACTAAGATTTTTCGGTCGCCTTGCTCCAGCAGCAAACAGCGCATTGACCAGGTGCAGCGATTCGATTCGTCGGGTGGACATTGACGTTCCCAAAGTGGCTTCGGGACGATGCCAAACATCGCGCCGCCGTCTAGTTTGAACGTGCCAGTTTCTATAATGGTGAGTTTCATGAGCAGAGCTTTGAGAGTGGAGAGAGATTCGAGAGTTTGGAGAGAAATCCTCTGTAGATTTCTAGCTTCGTTGGTAAGATGGGAGTTGTGGCAAAAATTGATAGGACTGAGTGTCGTAGTTCATGGCGCAGCAGTAGGTGTGTCTGCCATTGGTGATAACCAGATAATCGACCTTTAAATTCAAGTTGTATTGAGCGGCTTGTCGGAAAGTATCGTTGGAGAGTTTGATGTATGGGGCTTTGCATTCCACTAAGATAAAAGGTTGATAATCAGAATTGTATACTAAAATATCAAATCGCTTTTTTCGTCGATTGATGGTCAGTTCTTTTTCGACAGCGATATAAGTTTGTGGATATTGGCAAATTGATTTTAGATGACACAGAAACAACTGACGCACAATTTCTTCCGGTGTTTTTACTAAAATCTGCCTACGGATAGGATCGAATAAGAATCGTTCCCCACCTTGATCGCGCCATTGCAAACTAGACTCAAATTGCAATAAATTTAGGTCAATATTCATCGTTTGCCTCGCTTTTTCAGGTTGCGCACATAGATTTTAATGTTCTGATTGTGCTGCGCCAAATCTTTTCCAAAATTGTGATAACCTGAGCCATCGCCTCGTGCACAAAAGTAGAAATAGTCATGATTTTCGGCATTGAGCACTGCATCTATACTCGAAATGGAAGACATGGTGATTGGTCCCGGCGGTAGTCCTGTATACATATAGGTATTGTAAGGTGAATCAAATTTGGTGTGATACCAAGTCACACGTTTAGCTCCAAAATCACGACGCGCGAAAACGGCAGTTGGGTCAGCTTGCAACAACATTCCGTCACGCAAGCGATTCAAGTAGACACCTGCCATTCGCTTCTTTTCATCAGCTCGCAGCGTTTCTCGCTCTACGATGGATGCTAAAGTATACACTTCCGCAGGCGTCATATTTTTCTTTTTGGCTTTGACCCGTCGGTTGTTGCTATCCCAAAAACGGTTATGTTCTTTTTTCATCCGCTCTAAGAAAGTTTGTGGACTACTATTCCAATAGAAATCATACGTATTCGGGATGAAAAGCGACATCAGAGTCTCCGACGTGTAGCCTAATTCTTCGATATAGCTACGATCTTGCATCAATGCCCAAATATCTACTGAATCGGGTGTAATAAACCGTGCAGCTTTGGCAGCTACATTTTCGGGCAGTCGCTCATTAGTGAGTACAAGTTTGACGGTGGCTTGCTCGCCGCCGCGCAGATGCTGAATCAATTCATAATTGCTCCAGCCGGGTTGTATTTTGTAGCGTCCGGCGCGCATTTCGGGTTGGATGTAGTTCATGCGCTCTGCGATGTCTCGAAAGCCATCTTTGGTGACTAGAAAACCGCCATATTCTAGTGAATCGACGACTTGCTCAAAGGTGGCACCATTGGGGATCAATAGGTGTTCTTGGGTCAGTTCTTCGGGGACATTGGATTCGTAAATGAGTTGATAATATCGCCAAGTGAAGACGCCGCCTACCAGTATCAACAGTCCGACTATAATGCCGACAATCGCCAATTTCTTTCTCACAAATCATAGTTTAGTGAATAGCAAAGATACATTTTCTGGGGTTGTAATGGAGATGGATTTGGTTAGTGTATTTTTCTTCTATGTTACCAAAAAGTCAAGGCATACCACTTGCGCATACAAAGAATGCATGAAAACGTTTTCTTTGCACTTGTTTTTGAATCCAATGTATGCGTCTTTCCTTACTTCGACTTTGTTGTTTGCTAGTAGCTACTTTGACCGGACAGCTACTTTTTGCTCAGCGTCTCACTGCACCAGTAACATCTACACAAGATACTTCTCAGCAAAGAATCACCATCGACTTCGCAGATACGCTAGATATTATTCAGAATGAAGGCGTTGTCATTCAGAAACTATTGGGCAATGTAGAACTCAGGCAGGACAGTATTTTTATGTATTGTGATTCGGCGATTTTGTATGACAAAGTACGATTAGTAGCGCAAGGCGAGGTCTTGATACAGCAGGGCGATTCTTTGAACGTCTTTTCGGATTCTTTGAACTATGATGCGCAAACTCGACTAGCGACGCTGTATAGTGAAGTAGTTTTGGATAGCAAAGGACAGCAGCTATTCACCGACCAATTGGACTACGACCTGAATACCAAAGTCGGCACTTATAGCACAGGCGCACTACTGACCAATGGTACAACCCAATTGACTAGCAAACGCGGTTATTTTTATACGGAAACCGATGAAGTCTACTTCAAAGACAGCGTCATTCTCATCGATCCGGAGTTCAATTTGCTCTCCGATACGCTAAAATTCAATACCCAATCGCAAACGGCTTTCTTCCTCGGACCTACGCTTATCAAAAGCGACAGCACCAACATCTACTGCGAAGATGGCTTTTACGATACTGCCAATGAAGTCGCTGAATTTCGGCAAAATGCTCAATTCGTGAAGGGCGAACAGATCGCTGTGGGAGAAGTCATTCGATACGAAGGGGAAACCGAAATTTATTCCATCATTGGTGATGCCTCCTTTACAGAAAATGACCGAAAAGCCGTCGGGGATACCATCCGATACAACGATCAGACGGGCGAAACCAATCTATTCGGCAATGCCATTTATCAAGATAGCACGCAGTACATCGCCGCCGAAGAAATTTTCTACAACTCTAAAACCGAAACCTATCGCACACGCGGACGCTCCTATGTCAGTGACCCGCCACAGATATTGGAAGCTGACGAAATCGACTATGACAATTTGACTGGATTGGGCATCGCATTGGGAGATGTGGTCTGGCAAGATACGTCTCAGCAACTCACCATCGTCTGCGAGCGCGCTCAATACAATCAGACCACCGACTACTTAAAAGCGAGTGGTGGACGACCGTTGTTGATTTCTAGTTTGGAGGGCGATTCGCTATACTTGGCATCGGATACGTTGATCGCGGTGAGCCAGCAAGATAGCGTCGTCGTGGATAGTGTGGAGACACGTATTGATACTTCTCGGACACTCTTTGCTTATCCTGATGTACGTATTTACAAGAGTGATTTGCAAGCTTTGTGTGACTCTTTAGTATACAGCACACGCGACTCTATGTTTCGCTTTTTCCACGATCCCATTATTTGGTCGGATACCTCTCAGTTCACTGCTGACACCATCTACATGACGCTATCCAATGAACAAATCGACCAGATCCGTCTCCGCAGTCGCTCTTTCATCATCAACAGCCCCGATGAACTCTATTTCAATCAGATCAAAGGCAAAAATACCGTTGCTTTTTTTGAGGAAGGTGATCTCAGACGGATGCGCGTCAGAGGCAATGCCGAATCGGTCTACTACGCCATAGACGAAGAAGATGCCTATGTCGGTGTCAATAAGACATTGAGTGCGTCCATGCTCGTTTATTTCGGCAACAACGAAGTCGAAAAAATCAGTTTTTTTAAACAACCTACCGCGACCATCACGCCTATGGCAACTGCCGATCACAATGCACTACGTCTAGAAGGTTTTCAATGGATCAGTTTGGGCAGACCACGTTCTGTAAAGGATGTATTGGTAGCTGAGTGGCAGCGAGCGACAAGTGTGCCTGCTGTGCGACCGACTCAGGATGTGCCGCCGCCAGGCGTAGGTGGTGGCAGTGTACCTGAATCACCGCCGGAGAAGGGGAGAGGTGGTGGATAAATGGTCACTTGTTGAATTTTTGAGTTCAGTGAATAATGCTGCTGTTGCTGATGGTGTTGGGATTGACACTTAGCATGTGACTTTGGCGGTGTAAATGATCAGGGCAAACGCATCAAATTCCTTTTTGCTCTTTGATTTATCAAATGATTCAATTTTTCAGCGACATGAGCATGGTATTTGTCTCCCCGAGAGTCGGGACAGGCAAAGCCGACGGGCTATTCATTTTGGC
>JBCDHX010000178.1:0-10977 GCA_038749535.1 Bacteroidota bacterium | reverse complement strand
TTTTTGACTACCTATTTGACCTTATTGCTGAACGTTGGCTGATTTATCAGCAGCAGTTTGTAAATTTTGTCGGGTAGAGAGTATTTTTATCTGATATTTTTCCCTATTCAAATGTAAGGAGAGATATAAGGTTGGATCGAGTTTATCAATTGACTGACGATCAAAAAGTTGTTGCCTATACCGATTCTATTACAGTTGGAGGCTACTCGATTTTGAGTAATCTCACTCTAGCAAATAATGGAGATATATGGGTAACTAAGCACAAAGATAAAATTGTGCGATTTAGGGATCGTCAATATCTGGACTCTTTCGATTTATCAAATATGTTCTCAATAGAGGATATCCTACCAAATTATTCCTTTTACATGCTTCCCTATAAGGAAAGTATAGTTATAGTTTCTAAAAAAAATTTGTATTCACCTCATCCTAGAGCAGAGTCATTTTATCACATACTCAAGCATGAGAATGAAACGTGGAGTACGCTATTGAATTTGAGCTTTACTGCTGATGAACAGCCTAAAGGTGATCAAGCTGCTGCTATCAGTCATCCGTATTTGAGTCTAAACAATATGGCGATTAAAAACGATCAATTGTACATAGCTACTCAAGGAGAGGAGTGCAGTGGATTTCAAGTTTTTGACATTTCAGGCGATGAAGAACTGACGCCAGAAGATTACTTTATCGTTCAAGACCCAAATCTTGATAGTCAATGTTTTTACGCATTTGAAGTTATGCCAAATGGAGATGCTTTGGTGATGACTCGGGAATCGTTGAATGTGTTTGAGTGTCGGTGAGTTTCTTGTTGTTAGACTTGGCAAGTTTCAAAAACTTACCAAGCCTAGTACTCCTCTATTTATCCGCTCCCAAAATTCCATCCACTCTTTCCTTCAAGTCCATCAGATGATACTCAGAAACCTCATTGTCCTGACGCTTTGCAGCTTTTTTCAATGGTTTTTGCAGTTCCATTAGCGTGCCTCGCGCCATGGCTTTGATGTCCGTTTGGTCATATTTCGCTTCTTTTAGATTCATTAAAGCTTCCATCTTTTCGATGTAGGCGCGTTGTAGATTACGGCGGAAAGGATCTACTGCTGCACCTGAATTTAGTTCTGCAAAAATACCTTCGCTAGTATCCTCAAAAAGATCGAGCAAGGTGTAGGCTTTGTTGCCATTCATAGCTTGAGCTTCCATGAGTCGATTCAGTCGATCTCCCTCAAATAGTCGATTTAGCGTACTGACTTGTAGTCTCCTAATTCGCTCCATCGCCCCACTCGCTTGTATGCGTGATAACACATTCTGATCGAGTAACCAGTCTGGCGTCATGAATAGTTGTTCATTCAAAAATGCGACGGCTTCCTCTTGTCTTCTCTTCTCGACGGGCGTATAAACCGCTCCTTCTTGATCGTACGTTTTTCGGTACTCATAGACACCACCGACAATAGTTCCGACATGACGCATATACTTATTCAACTGCCCAATCACTTGGCCATGTAGTTCTTGTAAGTCTTGATAGTCTTTACCTTCTGCTGCCGACCATTCAATCAAATTGGGAATAATTCGCTTTAGATTTTCAATACCGTACTCGCTAGCTTTTACCTGATCGTCGCCCAAGTCTTCGGTCTGAGAAGTTGGGTCAACTGGATTTCGCGTCTGAGGCCCATAGCGGTAAAGTGGATCATCAGCTCGCTCTTTCACCCAATCGTTCAAATATTTTTTGTGTTCTTCTTCTGGCGAAGTCGCGTCCGTTGGCTTATAACCATAAACGATTGACCAAACATCATAAATACCGATGTCCGGCATCAAACTTACATCTCCATCGCCCGGCTGCGCTACATGATTGAAGCGCGCATAATCCATGATGCTAGGTGCTGTTCCCATCTTTTGAGTAAATGCAGGTGAGCGCAAAGAATCGACCGGATAAGCGACACTCGATCCCATATTGTGCGGCAAACCGAGCGTATGTCCTACCTCGTGAGCCGCCACAAAACGAATCAAACGCCCCATCACTTCATCTTTGAATTTGACATTTCTCGCGTCTTTATTATACGCTGCCGTTTGCACAAAAAACCAGTTGCGCAACAGATTCATAACATTGTGATACCATAAAATATCGCTCTCCAAAATCTCGCCCGTGCGCGGATCGTGGACGTGAGGTCCTTGTGCATTTTGAATATCTGTAGAAATGTATCGAATGACCGAAAAGCGGACGTCTTCGGGACTCCATTCTGGATTTTCTTCTGGCGTAGGTGCAATCTTTCCGACGATGGCATTTTTGAATCCTGCTGCTTCAAAGGCAGGCTGCCAGTCATCGACACCTTGCTTGATATAAGGAATCCATTTTTCAGGTGTCGCCGGATCGATGTAATAGACGATTTGCTTTTTGGGTTCTACTAACTCTCCACGCTCGAAAGCAGCCCTGTCTTCTTCTTTAGGTTCTAATCGCCAACGCGTGATGTACCGACGTGTCGCTGCCCGTTGTTCATCGAGACTATAATCAATCTGTCGAATAGAAAAATAACCAACACGTGGGTCGTAGAGTCGCGGCTGCATCGGATCGTCTGGCAGTTCGATGAACGACTGATTCATTTCGATAGAGAGCGCTCCGGTCAGTTGATTGTCCGGTAATTTTGAGCCATTGTAAGTCAAAATGTGTCGAATTTCTGTGTTCTTTGGATAAGATTTGGCATGAACGATCAAGCTTCTACTCTTGTCCAATCCTTTGACTCCGAATCGTTTACGCGCACTGTCGTAAAGCGCACCTATCATGGGGACATCGGTCGTAAATAGTTTATTGACTTCGATGACATAAGCCGAACTATCATCCTTCATCGTCTTGATGTCAAAAGTCATCACAACAGGTTCAAAGTTGTTGTTGCGGACAGATTGATAAATGGGATCATTGAAATCAGCGACGCTATTATAAGAGACAGAACGCAGCAAAATCTTGTCGTCCAGCTTTTGCCAACGGATGACTTGCTGCGGACGTGCTTTCATTCCTGCACCTCCAAAATTCAGATTTTTGACATGACCAGAAATACGGCTAACGACTAGAATTTCTTTGTCTAAAATGTCTTCGGTCAGCTCAAAATAGTACTTATCGTCGATTTTATGGACAGTGAATAGTCCTTCTTCTGTCTCTCGATTATCAGCATAAGTAATGATTTTTTGATAATCGCTGATTTCTTCGGCAGTGTCTACTGGTGGGCTTGTTTTTTCATTTTTTTGCGCTAATAATAGAGCCGGAGTCACCCAGATAAACAGGCAAAGCATTAAATATTTCATACGTTTACTTCTCGAAATTTTGTTGAGTAATTGATTTCGTGAAGGTAAGGAATGAGGACAAAATAACTTTACATTTTTGGTTTGAATCTTTTCCAGCTAAGTGCGTTAAAAAGCCTCGCCGTAGCTAGGGCTATGCCTACGTTTTTTGCCTTCTTATCTGAAAAATCTTCTATCCCAAAATTTGTAAGCTTATTAAATCCTCATTCCTAAGGAATGATTTGGAAAGGATACTGACTACTCAATTACGATATGTGGCACATTTTCTAGCTCCCAATCAATCACCAGACCGCCTGCCAAACTTCTCGCTATCGCTGCTCCATACAAGTGTTCTGTTAGGTACAAAGCCGCTTCAAATGACTTCGCGCCACCTGCGGATGTGATGTATTTGCCATCATGAACGAAAAGTGTACTATCTCGGATGTCGAGTTGTGGGAACTTTGATTTGTAAGTCTCTATATCGCTCGGGAAAGTGGTAGATGCCACTTCATTTAGCAATCCGGCTTGCGCCAATACAAACGCACCATCGCAGTGAGAAGTCACAAATTGGGCGTCTTTCGCTACTGCTTTCACGAAATCAATCATGACTTTATCCTCTAAGTCAGTATCCAAATGATGCTCTGCACTCGGCACGACGAGTATATCAATTTTGGGTAGTTCATCCTTCGTGTAGTCCAAATCAGGTAGCAGCCGCATTCCTTCAAAAGTGGTGATCGGTTCGCGCGTATTGGCGACTGTAAATACTTGCATTGGTTTTATCCCTTCTCGAAAAATCGTATGCTGAAAAATGTCATAGGGCGCAGTCAATTCTGTATTGTAGACGCCATCCATGATGAGGAAAGCGACTTGATACATTTCTGGGTTGGTTTGATAAGTCGGAGTAGGCTCAGACTTGTCTTGACAAGATTGAACGATTAAAAGTAAAGTTGTGAACAGCAAAAAGCGAAGCATGACGATTCAATATTGATTTGCGTGCAAATGTAGGTCAATTTTTTACAGCGTCTGCTTCCATCTCTTCCGCTCTTTTCTTTAGTACCAAATTCATCGCCTCAAAACCTGCCTTCGTTTCTGTATCCAATTTCTTAGCAAACAGACCGACTAGAAGACCCGTGAATGTCTCATTTTGATGAAATAGTACGCCATCTGCTTTTGGCTCTATGACAAAGCTGTGCTCACCATCAAAAACGCCATTGATGAGTAATTTGCCTTTCCACCTTAGTTCTTGATTGGGCGTGGCGACCAGCACAGTTGGTTGAAAGGACATACCTCCGATGCTTGCTTTGAGTGTTTGTCCGATTTCGGGTCTGCCGCTGATCTGAGCGATAAATGAATTCCACTTTGGATAACGCTCAAAATCGGTCAATATCGACCAAACAGTCTCCGATGATGCTTGAATATGAGTGCTTGTTTGAATGATCTTCGTAGCCATTGTTCTTATTTTTTGTGAATGATGACTCAAAGATGCAGGCAATTGAAATGGGCTCTCTTGATATAGATCAAGAAATAGCCTAATGAACATTTAGGATTTGGAATTAGGTGTGTACGAAGCAATACAGGATGGAAACGCAGATCGAACGAATTTGACAGATTTTCGCAGATCTTTGACTGCTCTTCTACAAGAATCCGTTTTTGTTCGTTAAATCTGTTCAATCTTCCGAAGCCTCGGAATAAGCTACATTCCAATCCAAACCTTCATAAAATTCTAATTTTGAACCGTTTCTATAGCAAGTAATTTCACTAATTACTACTCTATCAGGCTCTCTCGTATCCGAATCAGCTTTACCAACAAAGCTTCCAGTTGCTCTAGCGGCAGCATATTTGCCGCATCAGATTTGGCTTCATGTGGTCTTGGATGTGTTTCCATAAACAATCCATCGACACCAACAGCGATACCAGCTTTGGCAATGGTTTCGATCATTTTCGGTCGACCACCTGTGACACCGCTAGACTGATTGGGTTGCTGCAAAGAGTGTGTGCAGTCCAGAACAACACCTTTCCCAAACTGCTGCATCTCCGGTATCCCTCTGAAGTCGACCACTAGATCTTGATACCCAAAAGTCGTCCCTCGCTCGATGAGCATGACATTCTCATTACCGGACTCGATGATCTTGTCAATGGCGTAGCGCATGGAAGCCGGACTCATAAATTGTCCCTTCTTGATGGTGATGACTTTTCCAGTCTTGGCGGCAGCGACAAGTAGGTTGGTTTGACGGCATAGGAAGGCAGGAATTTGCAGAGCATCGACAGCTTCGGCTGCCATCGCTGCTTCTTCGGTGGCATGAATGTCGGTAGTTGTAGGCACGCCAAATCGTTTTCCTACTTTCTGTAAAATGCGGAGTGCTTTTTCGTCGCCTATGCCTGTAAAGGAATCGAGACGTGAGCGATTGGCTTTGCGATAAGACCCTTTGAAAACCAGCGGAACGCTTAGTTTTTCGCTGATTTTGACTAAGCGTTCCGCAATTTCCATAGCGATATCTTCACCTTCTATGGCGCAAGGTCCGGCGATGAGGAGAAAGCGATCGGGAGTAGCGTGTTTGAGTTTGGGGATGTTTGGTAGTGACATTCTGTTCAACTGTTGTTTAAAAAGAATACCAAAGGTATTGGATTTTACTTGTCTATCTTCTCTTTCAGCTCATAGAAATCACGATGAGACAAAGAAGACAAATCTCCCTTTTTCAAATTCTCTTTATAGACTTTCGCCTCTTGCTCTGACATTTTTTCGATCTCACTTTCCTCCATATTCATGTTATAGTTGGTGGTATTGGGAGCGCGATCGTAAGTACTTGCTCGCTCTTCTCGGATAGCGCGTCGTTTGGCATAGTATCTGCTGACGATAAAACCAAGAATGACGATAACCCCCAATATGACAACTGACCAAATATTCATAATATAATTTTGTTCTCTTATGTCAATATAGACAATGGTAAAACCCTTATCCAAAAGGTCGTGTTCGTCGATACTTTGTAACAGTTTGACCAATAACCAGAACTCAGAAACCGAGCAATTTCCAGAAAAATAGGTTCTATGTATGATTCTGCTTCTTTAGCAAGTGGAATTGATTCACTTAATCAAACCTATTAAAATATGAATAACTTATTTCTATTGAGCTTATCCCTACTACTCTGCATCGTGGCTTGCGGAGAAAATGCAGAAGGCGAGCAAGCTGTCAATGAAACCGCTTATGAAAAAGCATTCGCTGCGAAGTACAGCAACGCCAAAGATGTAGACTGGCGCATGGATGACAATGGCTATCACGAGGCTCATTTTAAAATAGATGGCGATAAGTATCGAGCTGATTTTGATGATGATGGCAACTGGAGAGAAACAGAACGAAGCATGGACTATGGTGACTTGCCTGATGCTGTGAAAGAAACCATCAAGGAACAATATGACAAAGACGATATCGAAGAAATAGAGTTGGTCGATAGCTCCTCTAAGGGCACATTTTATGATGTAGAGTTTAAGGATGATGGGAAGAAGTGGGATGTAGAAATCAATAAGGAAGGGAAGATAATTGGTGTGGTGGAGTAAATGGCGTTAGACCTTAAAAGTATCTATCTGATAATCAATTGTTTGTTTGCTTTGCTAAACCTGCCCGACGACTCATTCAGGCGGGGTTGCGGGCAGCAAGATGGAAGAGCTACTTTGGTAAAGCTTACTCTGGTTGTTAGTTAATGTGCGAGCCTAACAAGCTCTAATAGAAAAGGTGACTGAATACATCAATCACCTTTTCTTATTTTCTGACAACTAAAGCTAATCTAGTCGGGCGTCTCTACTATTTCTGTACCACAACACGCTCCAGATAACGTCGTGTCTCGCTTTGTACGCTCAAGATATAGATACCATTTGGCAAATCTTGTAGATTCATCTGATTCGTCGCATTGGATTGCAAAGTCAACATTTTGACTAATCGCCCATTCAGATCAAACAACTGAGCTGGACTCGCTTGCAGCTGTGCGGTCTCCCACTCGATGGTCAGTTGATCGCGTGTTGGATTTGGATAGATCGTCAGATGAGCAGTTTCCACAATCTCTTCCGTATCCACAGTCGCATCATCAGAAATAGCGATATTGAAGACTTCTCCACCAAACCAGCCACCATCGGTATCCAGTAAGACAAAATCAAACTTATCTTCTGTTGCATCGTCTCCGTTATGCTCATAGGAAACCGCATAGCCATTGATGTTTTGCTGTGTGAAAGAGTCTCCGACATTGAGTGGTGTTTCATTCAAGTACAGCGTTCCATGCTTAGGCACACTCAATAGCTGAAAACGAATTTCACTATCAAAATTGTCATCATCTTCTGCTAGTAAGACTGGCGTCCAAATCTGACTACGGCTACCCGGAGGCAGTGCAAATGTTTCATTGTTGACCAAGAAAGGTGCACTGACTGGAATGTCACCACAAGACTCCAGTGTCCAGCTATCTATGCTACCACCACCACCAAATCCGGCACGCAATACTTTAAACTGCATCTTCCATTCGCCCGTCAAACTTTCGCCATCGAAATCTGCCAAACTACCACTAGGTCGCTGTGGTACTTCTGCTGTCGGTGGACAACTAATCGGGTCTGGTGCCTCATCATCAAAGCCCATATTGATATCTTGTGTGCTACCACAAGTATCGCGCATCAAAATGACTTGTGTACCTGCCGGACTGATGACAGAAACTTCCAAGAATCGTATAGGCTGATAGCCACCAATGACACTCGAAATATTCAAGTCAGAGATCGTTCCTTCCGAATTGACCTCTATGATAGATTGTACAGTTGGTGTTCCATTGCCGGGTACAGGGACAGGTAAATCTTGCTCGAAAGTAGCACACTGTACATTAACTGTTTGGAAAACATTAGGCACCAGAAATTCTGCTGCGCCACACTGATTGATCGGACGAATCCGCCAATAGTAAATGGTGTTTTCGTCCAAAAATATATCCGGTCGATAAGTTGTTCCGCTAATATTTTCGGCTACGTCTACGATGGTTTCTCCAAATACTGGACTAGTCGCCAATTCAAAATCATAGCTATCTGCATTCTCCACGCCCGTCCACGTAAAATCCGTGATACCGACAATGCCTTTTGTATTGTTTGCGGGACTCAAAAGCATCAACTCAGAAAAATCATTGGTCACTACATCCAGCTCTAGTACACGAATTACAGCATCTCCGCCACCATCGCTGACAGGTGTTGCGATTATCGTCAATTCGATCAATTCACTAACACCCAAATCTGCTGCGCTGATGTTTAACGTCGTATTTTCACCAGCCAAAATAGTCATTTGGTCAAATGCTGCCATCAGTCCCTCAGGTACATTTTCGATGGTCAACATCAAACTATCCGCATACCCCAAATAAGCTGCCGTGCTGATGTCAATGGCTACTGAATTGGGCAAGCAGACTTCTTGATAAGCAGGAGTAGTCAAAACAGTGAAGCTCGCTTCTGAGGGTTCTACTATACTAAAATTACGGTTGGTGATGTCAAAGAATACATTGTCTGCTGCTTCTACTTTGATGCGTGCGAGTGTAGTCGGAAGATCAGGGATAGTCACAAAAGTAGAACCATCGTTTCTAGTTCCTGCTGCCAGTAAAAATGGATAAGTCTGTCCACCATCTGTAGAGAGGCGCACATTGACACGTTGCGCATTGATGCGTGGATTGTCTGTATTGGCGACATCCCAAGTCACTTCCTGATAGCTACCTACTTCCCAGCTTTCGCTTTGGTTGGGTGCAGTGACGACGAATGGACCGGCTGTGCTATCCGCAAAAAGCGTATAAGGCACCCAAGTCGCTCCGCCTGCGACCGGATGATTGTCTCTCACAGTAGCGCGAAAACGCATGGTACGCGTGTAGGCAGGTAAGTTTTCTTCATTGTCTGTTCGGTTGCGGAGAATGGTTTGTAAATTGGGGAACGTTCTGGTCGGAGATGTGCTCGGATAGATAGAACGGAACAAGGGCGCATTGCCGCGAGGCTCATTTATGGATGTAATCAATGGCTCTAAATCATATTGCTCCCAAGTGTAAGTCAAGTTGTCTCCATCTGCATCTGTTCCGATAGCCGTCAATTCAAAAGGTGTTCTTGCTGGAATGGTATACGATTGCTCATAAGGTAAACTGAGCTCAGGCATCTGATTGCCTACAGCGATGATACTTGGGCAATTGTTGCCGTTACCGGAGCGACTAAAATTGATGATTTGTTCCAATGAAGCGACGTGAAAGTAGTCGTCGTTCGTCCCTTCGATATTTTCACTGCCACAAAGACCTGCATACGACATGATGGTAGAACCACTACCTGGCTCATAAGCAGTAGAACCCGTTCGGTTGTCGATGCTACTGGGACAGTTTTGCCAAGAGTGAGTGGCTGCAAATTGATGCCCAATTTCGTGAGCAGCAATATTGACGGTCACGAAAGTAACATTGTTGGAACTGTGACAAGTCGTCGCATTTCCCTTCACGGGTGTACAGACAGAAGCCAATCGTGCTACACCTCCGGTATCATCACAACCAATGGTGTAGGCATGACCGATATCATAACTATTAAATCCGATTCGGCTATTGATGACATTGGTATTTTGACTCAAAATAGTCGAGCCACTTCTAGGACTCAGATAAGGATCGGTGTCCGGATCTAAGAAAATCAAACTATCCGCTTGCTCTACCAACACCAGTCGAATGGCGACCTCGTTTTCAAAGATTTCATTGAGTCTATTGGTTGAAGTATTGAAGGTAGCTAGGACTCGCGCTATTGTACCGCCTTTGCGCTGCGCATACTCCCCGGTACAAGTCAAAGCAAAGCGATAAGACCGCAAATCCAAAGGTATTTCTGCATTTTTGGAGTAGTCTTTACTTCCTGTTCTATTTTCTTCTTGTGCCAAAAATTGCTCCATGTCAGCTTCGGTGACACCACACGACATACTTTGGAGGACTTCTTCGCTTAGGTTGGTTTTATTCAAATAAAAAGAGCGATAGTGCCCTTTGTACGCTTCCAACGGGTCAATATAAATACGTCCTTCGGGAGTGCGGATACTCGCGTGAAAAATATTGGGAGAAATATCAAAACGCCCACTGACATTGACACGATTGATGGCGTATGCTTTATAAGATTTGATGTCTGGATAGCGAGTAGAAATGCCGGGAGCCATTACAGGTGATTCGACGACTCGAAAAGCGACCATTTCGCCATCAGGAAAAGGGAGCTCAATAATGGTTTCACTTTTTTCTGCCGGCTGTGAAAATTCTAAAATAGCATCTTGCAGATCAGATTTTAGCTGTTTCCAATCTAAAGCTAGCGTCCGATCCTCTCCATACGTAATGCCTTCTACGGTCTTTGTGTCAGGAAGGGCTACATCTGTCCAATAGCGTTGCGCCTGTATTGTCATAAACAAGCATACACTCAACAGGGTAGTAATTATTCTCATGTTTAAAATTTTGAAAAGATGATTATAGTTTGAGTAACAATTGAATTGTGAAAACGATCACGGCAAAGATAGATTGAAAATCGTCAATTGATTTTTTCAGAAGATGACAGAAAATAGGGCAAACGCATCAAATTCCTTTTTGCTCTTTAATTTATCAAATGATTCAATTTTTCAGCGACATGAGCATGGTATTTGTCTCAAGCCGACGGGCTATTCATTTTGGCATTGCCCCAAAACGAATCAAAAGGTCTAGAAATGGCAAACTCCTCCGTCGAACCTGCCCTTTCGCC
>JBCDHX010000177.1:0-11021 GCA_038749535.1 Bacteroidota bacterium | reverse complement strand
GCCCGCCCAACTGACAGGTCAATATTTTACCTATCTTTATTACTACGTATATCATTGGTGCTTAATGCTTGGTTTCATACAACATTAAGCACTTTTTTTCGCTTCTTCCCTTTTCTAAATGTTTTGTCACCTAGAGTGATTGCATCTATTAATTCATCCCACTTATTATTAGCTAATAACTTTAGTAACGTAGCTTTACTTTTTAGAGGCATTTCAAAGCAGATTTCTGATCAATTACCAGTTCAAATAAGGATACTATACAATTTAGCAAATTTACCATCATTTGCTTGAACCTCCAATTTATACTCTCCTGATGGAATATCTGAGGGAAGTATAATTTCTATTGGATAATTCCTCGAAAATTTAGTCTTTTTGAGATTTTCGAATTGTGTGAGTCCTCTAACTCTCCATTTGATATTGTTAAGTGTTTTAGAAGCTCTAATCTTAATCTCGTAATTGTCATCATTATTTCCAACTTTTAGAGGAATGTATATGAGCTTTTTAGGATCGTCAGTTGATTGAATCTTGTATGCAAAAAGTGCAATATTATTACATCTTCTAGTATACCTATTTTTTAATAATATCTTTCCTGTATCCCATTCAAGGGTTTTTCCCGACTTAATCACCCCATCCATTTGGTAGTAGTTTTCTTTAGAAATATTTGTAGCTCTAACATTTATCGAAGAATTATAATTACTAACTGTACCTAATGACAGAACTTCTCGTTTACGTTCTGAGTATTCAAGTTTTCCCTTGGTGAAATGAAATATCTCTGAATCTATGTTTCCACTTGTAGGACTTCGGTAGAATCCTTCGCAATATTCTCCTCGTGACTTATAGCCCAAGGGAGTATTTGTTTTTCTTTTTGAAAGTTCTTGATCACATTGAGCATATAAAATTACACAAGAGAAGAGCAAAAGGTATGTAAATAGGAGTTTCATTTCAGGCTGTTTAGTGGTGAATCAGTATCAATTTTCAAAAAACGCTTATCGCATAGAATAGTTGAAGATTTACCCTTAATACCATAACGCTCATCTAGTACTACAAACATGGTGAATATATCAAATTCTAGTTTCCACAGCCTACAACACCCCCATCAACATCTCCCTAGCCACAATCTGATCAGCATCGATCTCATAATTCGCTAATTTCTCTTCTACAGAAACATCAGTATTATTTTCATAAACGACGATTTGACCTCCTTCAATAGCGATATGTAGCAAAGTATCGTAAAAATAGCGTCCGTCACGCCAGCCTGTGAAGATATGCAGATAGTGTTTGCGTTCATCATCCAAAACGAGTACATCAAAATAGTTGGGATAGTGCTCATTGGGATAAACTACTCGCTCTTGAAACCAGTCCTTGACGGAATTTATGTGTGTTTGATCCATTGTTGAATATTTGATAAGCATTCCCTTCAAACTAGACATATTTTTCACATACTCACCAACCCAATCCGTTCCACAATCATTCCACCATTATCCAGCATTTTTCCTTCCACTCGAATCACCTCTCCAATCAGATAACGCGCTGTTTTTTGAATCATTGTTTTGGAAATATTGACGACTCGAAGTTGCTCATTTTCGATGCTTCTGACTGTGATTTGTCCTGAATCTAAATCAGCAGCGGACAAGACACCGTAAAGCGTTTTTTGAGAAGCGGAGGTCACTTCTTTAGAACTGTTAGCAGTGAGTTCTTGCAGCAAGTTTTCCAAATGAGTCTTTTCATAGAAAGGTGGATTTCCTGCCAGTCCCCAATAAACAAGTTGTAAGGCTTGCTCGTACTCACCACATTGATGTGCTAGATGAGCCGCACTTCTAATGAGCATGTATTGCCAGTAATTGTCTGACTCTTCAGCAGGCATTTTCAGTGCTGCTTCCAGCTCTACTAGATAGGCTTTTTGAAGCAGCCGATTATATTCCTCCTCTTGCCCCTTTATCTTAGATAGTTTGGCTTGGTCGAAAAACTCCATCGCCATATCATGCATGATCTTAGTGATACTCATAATTATACCATTTTATCTTTGCTTTAGGAATACCAAATTCAGTCACAATGATTAAAACCGTTTCACCTGCTTCAATGGCTTTCTTCACTTGTTTTTCCTTAGCATTCAGTCGCATATTGATTGTATTCTTTGGATGTTCTTTCCAAATGCCTGAAACTTCCAAATGTGCTGATGGAGATTTCAAATTACTCAAGTTAGCATTATTTTCTCTAGTTGTCAAGAGATAGTCTGCTACACCCATTTGCACTCCACGTTCCGAAATCACAAACTTTGTTAAAGCAAGCAGCACTAGAATGGCAATAGCACTTGCGCCATATTCAGCCGCTTCTTTTTCATCTTTCCACGTCTTTCTGATCTGCTCCGTTATTTCGTCTCTCCAAAACAATTCAAATGTTGCTTCATAATTTCCGCTCAACCGAATATGTACCCCTGGCTGATGATTTTGCGCAGTCAAACACACAACCGCTGCTTCTACAAGAAACGCTCCAACAGTTTTGCTAATTCCTGGTAATCCTTCTTTTAACTCATCCAAATACAATCGCTTCATCATCTGCTATTGTCTGCCTATTTTTAAAGCACACAATGTACAAATTTAACTGATTCGCTTTCTTCGATCAAAACAATTCAATAGCGCAAAAGAGACTATTTCAACCAAATTATTTGACTTGCCGCTTACCTTCCCAATATCATCGAAATTCCCTACCTTCATCAAAAATCAGCAACATTCAAAACAACAATAAATGATAAACAAGCAAAACATCGTGACAGCGGTCTGTCTGCTCCTATTCCTAGCAGGCATGACGACCTTTCTTTCTGCTCAAAACAACACCGCTGCCATCGGCGAGCAATTCTACGAGAACCTAGAGTGGCGCAACATCGGTCCGGATCGCGGCGGACGCTCTTTGGGTTGTAGCGGTAGCCCAGGACGTACCAATGAATACTACTTTGGCGCGACAGGTGGTGGATTATGGAAGACCACCGATGGAGGACAAGAGTGGTTTCCAGTGACCGATGGGCAAGTCACCAGCTCTTCTGTGGGCGCAGTTGCCGTAGCACCTACCAATCCTGATGTGGTCTATATCGGTATGGGGGAAACGCAATTGCGCGGAAGTATCACGCAGGGCGATGGCGTCTATAAAAGTAAAGATGGCGGGAAAACGTGGCGACATTTGGGGCTGAAAGAAACGCAGGCGATTTCTCGCATTCGCGTGCATCCGACCGATCCTGATGTGGTGTATGTGGCTGCTTTGGGTCATCCTTATGGCGACAATGAGGAGCGGGGCGTCTTCCGAAGTACGGATGGCGGCAACACTTGGGAGAAGGTGCTTTATGTGAGCGACAAAGCAGGTAGCGCCGATTTGATTATTGATCCTAGCAATCCTAACATTATCTACGCGTCCACTTGGCAGGTCTATCGAAAAGCATGGAAAATGTGGGGTGGCGGAGATGATTGTAAACTCTTCAAATCGTTGGATGGTGGCGATACTTGGGTAGAGTTGCAAACCAATCCTGGAATGCCAGAAGGTCCGTTGGGCAAGATCGGGGTTACGGTTTCGCCTGTGGATTCTGATCGGCTTTGGGCAGTGGTGGAAGCCAATGAAGGTGGCATTTTTCGGTCGGACGATGGCGGCTGGACTTGGGAGCGCATCAACGATGAACGCAAATTGCGACAACGAGCATTTTACTATTCCCGCCTAGTGGCTGATCCTCAAGATCGAGAAACGGTCTATGGGCTGAATGTCGGTTTTTATAAATCGACGGATGGCGGCAAAACCTTTGATCGCATTCAGACGCCACATACGGATCACCACGATCTTTGGATTGATCCGAACGATCCTGAACGCATGATTCTTTCTACGGACGGCGGCGGTTCAGTCACCATGAATGGCGGCAAAACTTGGACCGCTCAAGACTATTGCACCACTCAGTTTTATCATGTCATGGCGACGAGCGATGTGCCTTATCATGTCGCAGGAGCGCAGCAAGACAATAGCACCTTGGCGATGCCGAGCGATGGTTGGGAACACATGCAAGCGAGAGGTCCGAATCGTCGATATTACTATGCTGTGGGCGGTGGCGAAAGTGGTTGGATCACGCAGCATCCTGTCGATAAAGACATCTTTTATGCAGGCAGTCAAGGCGCACTATTGACGCGCTACAATAGAAGCAATGGTCAGATTCGAGATATTCAGGTTTATCCGCGCTTCTTTTCTGGCGAACCTGCAAGTGCTTTGCCCGAGCGTTGGCAGTGGACATTTCCGATTATGTTTTCGCCCCTCGATCCGAGCATCATGTACACCTGCTCGCAGCATATTTGGAAGACGATCAATGATGGGCAAACATGGGAGAAAATTAGTCCAGATTTGACGTATGCCGATCCTAAAACCTTGGGGAAAACGGGCGGTATCATCACGATGGATATGAATGGTCCTGAAATTTATGCGACGGTCTTTGCGCTCGCGCCTTCCTTCCACGATGTGAATACTATTTGGGCAGGTTCAGATGATGGGAAAATTCATATCACGAGAGATGGCGGTAAGAAATGGACAGACATCACGCCGAAAGATTTACCGAAATTCTCGAGAGTGAGCATTATCGAGGAATCGACTCACCAGCCAGGTGTGCTTTATGTCGCTGCCAATCGCTATCAAGTGGATGACCGTCAACCTTATGTTTTCCGAACAACCGACTATGGCAAGACGTGGACAAAGATTATTAATGGCATTGCCGATGGACATTTTGCAAGAGCGATTCGAGAAGATCATGTGCGAGAAGGGATGTTGTTTTTGGCGACCGAACATGGCGTCTATGTATCTTTCGATAAGGGGGACAACTGGCAGTCGCTTCAATTGAATCTGCCAGATACGCCGATCCGCGATTTGGTCATCAAGGACAATGATGTGGTGTTGGGTTCTCATGGTCGAGGGTTTTGGATATTGGATGATATTAGTCCGCTGCGGCAATTGACACCTGAACTGGCAAAACAAGATCACATTTTATTCCAACCTGTGGATGGGATTCGAGGGATTTATGATCTAGATGTCACTTACTATTTGAAAGAACAAGCCGATTCCGTCACCATCGAAATTTTGGATGCCGATGGAAAAGTGGTGGATGCTTTTGTTGGAAAAGAGACAGAATATAAGCCTGATCCTGATCTTCCCTATTGGCTAAGAGGTGGCTCAACAGTGCCGACGACCAAAGCTGGCATGAATACCTTTACTTGGGATTTGAGGTATCCTGGTGCGACCACTTTCGATGGCATGATTATTTGGAGCGGACGACCTCAGCGCGGTCCGAAAGCGCCATTAGGAGATTATCAAGTGAGACTGAAAGTAGATGACTATTCGGAAACACATCCTTTTGAGCTAAAAATGGATCCCAATTTGAAAGGTATCACCGAAGCCGATTTGCAGGAACAATTTGAGTTGGCTTCCAAGATTCGAGATAAGACGTCACTCGCTAATCAGACGGTGATTGACATTCGGAAACTGCATCATCATTTGCATGAAAATACGGATTTGGCAAAAGCCAACATCCAGCCGCATTTAGATAAAATGGCGGACATAGAACTCGCGCTCTATCAAGTGCAAAATCAAAGTGCGCAAGACCCGCTGAACTTCCCCATCAAGTTGAATAATCGCTTCGCTTCGCTCAGACGTAGCGTAGAAAATGGAGATGCTCGACCGACGGATGCAGCTTATCAGGTATTTGAGGACTTGTCTGCGGAGCTGGATGAGTTATTGAAAGAATGGAAGGATGTGAGTCAGTCTGTTGGGGCTTTGGAGTAGAAGTTTATTCGTTCCAAGTGGTTTATTAACAAGAGGTGTAACTCCCGAGAGTCGGGAGTTACACCTTCATGCTATTTCACTATTCTGAATCCACGCTGCTTCAACAGTATTGTTTTTCCGCTGACATCTTCGAGTATGATTTTCATTCTGTCCTCTTCTATTTCTTTGATAAAGAACGCATAATCATTTATCTCTTCGATATCGAAAGGAATGGCTAGCTCAGGATTATCATGATGTCTAAAGGCATATATCAATGCAGGAAATTCAATGTCAATTTTTGGTTTTATGCGAATTTGCACCTTATTGATAGCCTCATTTTCGCTATCCAGCGGTGGATGAAATACATTGATATCGACACCATTTGTACCAAAGATTTTTCTGTCTTTACTTTGAATAACCAAGGATTGTTTAGGAGCAACCAATCGGTACAATTTTTCTCAAAAGAGAAGTGAGAGCCTGCATTATAACGAGTTTGATCTATGGTCAATGGATTTATTTTTCCTATCAGCTGAATCTGCCTCCCCATGAGCGGGTAAGAAGTGTATTTGTTCGTTTCGGATTCTATCAAATGCCCAAATCCACAGTGTATCAATAGCTTATCATTTGAAAATTTTGCTGCATACGCAATGATATTTGCTGCCTGTACTTTCTCCCGTTCCGCTCCATATATGGTATCGCTCGCCTCATACTCGAATATGCTATATCCCAATTGAATGGCATATTTAATCATTTCTGAAAATTCAGGGTCTTGAATATATAATCCGCTCTGCTTGCTTACTTTTTCAGGCTCATCAATGTACGGCAAAGCATCATTGATCTCAATGGCTTCCAATCCCAAATGCCTATAGCCTGAGAGATACATTACTTCCAACAAAGATTGTGTAAAAAGTCTATGGTGAGAGTCGTGATGCGCCTCATTGATCATGGTCAATTGATGCGATGATGCTCGCTCAAGAATAGCCTTCTTAGCTGATGATATGAATGGATGATCACTCACTATTTTAGCCGCATCAAATGTATCGACATCTTCAAAGTTATAATTCCTTTTCAACGCTACTCTACTACTATCCCACATTATCGTAGCTTTATCTTCTTGCCCTATGAATGAGTACGCCCAAGCAGCAGGCTCAAATCGGAAAATATTACTGCTATCTTCCATCAATTTGCTTTCAAGCTCGTAAGAATTGGAATAACTGTTTTCGTAGTCTATCAGCTCATAGGTGGAACATGAACTCAGTATTATGAGCATCAGTACTAATGACAGATTGAATAGTCTATTCATGAGCTATAAACCTTTTTCTTGTGATCGACGTGGCTTGTAGCTACAGCGTAGTATAGCTCGTCTGTGTGTTGTGAATGTGCTATATCGGCAGTTGCAAGCTACGAGAGTCCATTATGCTTGAGCGATCAGGTACTGTTTATAGCCTTGGCAGAACATACGCTTATCAAAAAAAAGGTGGCTCATAGTATTAAGACTAATCTGCCTGATGAATCCATATATACCGCCCATCTCGATAAGTAATGATGCCTCCGCCTTCTTCTAATCTTCGGATAAATATAGAAGGACTATTCAAAATTGTCTTTTGTACTTCCGCTACTTCTCCTTCATCAATCACTTGCTCGTCGACTACTTCGTCTTCTACAATCCCCCAATAATCTACCCAATCAAAGTCTCTTAAATGTGCAAACGGAACGCCAAATCCCAGTCGTATCTCTTCACTTGTCTTGCCATGTCGAATAATAATCCCAGAATTGGGAGACGACATAAACAATGCTTGATCTATGTGACCATCACCATTGAAGTCAGCCAAAGGTGTGTCTGCTAATGAATAG
This sequence comes from Bacteroidota bacterium, assembly GCA_038749535.1. Lineage (GTDB taxonomy): Bacteria > Bacteroidota > Bacteroidia > Chitinophagales > Saprospiraceae > JAAUTG01. Next base: position 3,392 of record JBCDHX010000177.1, on the reverse strand, counting down.
ACCTCAAAGAATTCGAATGTACTTTCGAGAACCTGTATTTCAAAACTATCAGTAGCGATACCATAAGTTTCTTCATCTGCTACTTCAACTAGCTGGTCTTTAGAAGACATGATTTGTTGCTCGTCCGCTGACGAACGACAACTGAGTAAACTCAAAAGAGCAAAAGCGAATGGATGAATTAACCTCATCTTATTGTCCTGTTGCTCCCACCATCACCTCCAAAATCTTCCCAGCCGCCTCCGTAATCACCGTCCCCGGTCCAAACACCCCAGCCACACCTACTTCAAACAAAAAGTCATAATCCTTCGGAGGAATCACCCCACCCACGATCACCAAAATATCATCGCGTCCAAGTTCGGCGAGGGCAGCGATGGTTTGTGGGACGAGTGTTTTATGTCCGGCTGCTAAAGAAGAGATACCCAAGATATGCACATCATTTTCGACAGCTTGTTTGGCGGCTTCTTTAGGGGTTTGGAAGAGAGGCCCGATATCCACATCAAAGCCTAGATCGGCGAAGCTCGTAGCGATGACTTTCGCGCCTCTGTCATGTCCATCTTGCCCTAATTTGGCGATCATGATGCGTGGGCGACGACCAGCTTGCTCTGCAAATTGATTAGCGAGATGACGCGTCTGCTCGAAGGATTGATTTTGCTTCATTTCTTTGGAATAGACGCCCGAAACGGTTTGTGTGCGTGGTGTGTAGCGACCAAAAGCGCGTTCCATCGCATCACTGACTTCGCCTAATGTGGCGCGAGCGCGAGCGGCGGTGATGGCGTGGGCAAGTAAGTTGCCATTGCCCGATTCGGCGGATTGATAGAGTGCTTCTAGAGCGGTTTGGACAGCACTTTCGTCTCGCTCTTTTTTGATGTGTTGGATGCGCTCAATTTGCGACTTTCGGACGGCGGTGTTGTCTACTTCTAGCACATCTATATCGGCTTCTTCGTCTACCGAAAAGATATTGACGCCTATAATTTGATCTTGTCCGCTGTCGATACGGGCTTGTTTTCTGGCAGCCGCTTCTTCGATTTTGAGTTTGGGGAGTCCGTTTTCTATCGCTTTTGCCATGCCGCCTAGTTCTTCCACTTCTTGGATGAGTTGCCAAGCGCGTTCTGCCAATTGCTCTGTTAGATATTCCACATAATAGCTGCCCGCCCAAGGATCGACCACTTTGGTGATGTCGGTGTCTTGCTGTAGATATTTTTGAGTGTCTCTTGCGATTTTGGCAGAAAAATCGGTGGGCAGAGCAAGTGCCTCGTCTAGAGAATTGGTGTGTAGCGATTGCGTGCCGCCGAGAATAGCTGCGGTGGCTTCGATGGCAGTTCTTGCGACATTGTTGAAAGGATCTTGAGCTGTGAGACTCCAGCCTGAAGTTTGGCAATGGGTGCGGAGTGCCATAGATTTAGGGTTCTTGGGATCAAATTGCTGCACGATCTTTGCCCACAACATTCGTCCGGCGCGCATCTTTGCGATTTCCATAAAATGATTCATTCCGATGCCCCAAAAGAAGGACAAACGCGGCGCAAAAGCATCAATATCTAGTCCGGCTTTTTGACCAGCTCTCAGATACTCCAATCCATCCGCCAGCGTATACGCCAACTCCACATCCGCAGGTGCGCCAGCTTCATGCATGTGATAGCCACTGATGCTGATGGAGTTGAAGCGCGGCATATTTTGGGAGGTATATTCAAAAATATCAGCAATGATGCGCATGGAAGGCTGAGGTGGATAAATATAGGTATTGCGCACCATAAACTCTTTGAGGATGTCATTTTGAATCGTACCACTCAACTGCGACTGCTCCACACCTTGCTCTTCAGCAGCGACAATATAGAACGCCATCACGGGAATGACCGCTCCATTCATCGTCATGGACACCGACATTTTATCCAGCGGAATTTGGTCGAACAAGATTTTCATGTCCTCCACACTATCAATCGCCACACCTGCCATACCAACGTCTCCACTCACGCGCTCATGGTCAGAATCGTAGCCTCTGTGGGTCGCTAGATCAAATGCTACGGACAGCCCTTTTTGACCTTGCGCTAGATTCCGACGGTAAAACGCATTGCTCGCTTCGGCTGTCGAAAAACCTGCATATTGCCGAATCGTCCAAGGTCGACCGACGTACATGCTGCTGTAAGGACCTCGCAAATAAGGCGGAATACCTGCTACAAAATTGAGGTGACTGAATCGTTCGCGAATGTGAGCTTCAAACTGACTCGGTATTTCTATTTGCTCTGGACTTTGCCAGGTTTCGGATGCTGTTTCGGTTGTCTTGGTTTGTCTTTTGAAGGGATATTGGCTAAAATCTGGTTGCTTCATAAATTCTAAAGGTGATAAGTGAAAGGTGAGAGAATCGCTCACTGCTCATTATTCACTGAAAAATAGAGCATTTTTGCAATCCGCCCAATCACTTCTTCGGCTTCCTCAAAAGTAGAGAAATTTTCAACGAAAATACTGAGGATCAGTTGATTGTCTTTCAAGAATAGAATGCCAGAATCGCCGCGTACATAGTCGAGTGTACCAGTTTTGTGAGCGATGTCGAGTGTAGTAGGCAGATAGCGCGGAATGGTCGTTGTATCAGCGCATTGGCGGAGGATCAGAAGGGCTTTTTTAGTGTATTTTTTGGAGAGCAGTTCATTGTTGAGTAGCCGTTTGAGTAAAGTATTCATCTCTTCGGCTGAAGTGTAGTTTTGTCTACCTTTATCAATGGCGGCGAAGTCCATCATTTCGCGTTGTAGGGAAGTTTGGGTCAGTCGCTGTCGGTGGAGCAAGTCATTGACTTTGGTCATCCCGATTTTTCGAATCAAAATATTGGTGGCGGTATTGTCGCTTTCTTTTATCATTTCGATGGCGAGTGCCTGAAGCGTAAAGGTTGTGCCGACAGGTTGCTTTTGAATATTTCCTGCTCCGCCGACGATGTCGCTTTCTTGGAGCGTATATTTTTCCTTCAATTTCAGTTGCTTTGCTTCGGCTTGTCGCATTAGCTCTATCAAAATTGGAACTTTGATGATGCTGGCAGCTGGTACGCGTCGATCAGGGCTTTTTGTATATAGAATTTTACCGTCTGCCATCTGTGCGTGTATCGAAATATTGAGGGATTCGGGTAGGTTGTTGAGGTAGATGGGAATGCTGTCGAGCTGGGCATTCGTTGTTCCTGACAGCAAGGAGAGGAATACGATGAAAAGCAGTCGAGTAATAAAAGTTGACATTTGTGATTTTGAGATGAAGGTAGTGAAATTAAGTACTTGGATCACTCTAGGTGACAAAACTTTCCTGCAAGCGAAAAGCATGATCGACCTTGTCGAGTAAGGCTTGAATTGGTCTGAAAAGCTGCCTCAAGTAGTTTTCATCTTGATGAAATCGTCGAATCGCTTTTTCCAAACAATCTC
>JBCDHX010000176.1:0-11046 GCA_038749535.1 Bacteroidota bacterium | reverse complement strand
AACGCTTAGGCAAAGAGCCTCCAGGCTAGTGAGAAAAGCTTTAAGCTTCTCAAAATCAATCACTAAACATATTGGAGCTATTAAGTATTTTATTTGCCACTATAATCTAAAAATGAGAGCATTACATTTTTAGCACTACCGCTCAGTGTTTATAAATAAATAACCGGCTTATTAATATCGCTAAAAAATGGTCAAATACATTATTTACTCGACAAAAAATATCAGATTTCAGATATAGAAAAATTAGCGAAAATAGAGCTGATGCTCTCTCACGCATCACCCCTCACACTCTCACCTCTTTTATTCAAACATATCCTCTTCCAAACCCAACTCTCCCAAACTTTGCCCGGCTTCCAAATTCGTAATCGTCACTGGAACAACTGAGTGAGCCGTCGCAATCTTCGCACCCGTCGATAAGGTCGTCCAGCCCTCCCAAGAGTTCTCCAAGCCTTTGATTGGCACTACTTTGACCCACATTTTCCAAGCTTTGGGTAAGTCATTTTCATCCAATAGCCAAAGATAACTATCGCCTGGTGTCACACCGCCTGAAGTATAACTAATCAGCAACGCCTCACTACCATCTTCTATCTTGACCAGTCGCCGCTCTGTCCCGGGGTCAAATACTTTGGCAGGCGCATTCAACCAAAAGCTGTCATTCGCAAAAAAGGACCAAGCTTGTTGCACTTTTTTGGATGCTGCATCACCAGTCACTTCTTGTCCATCTTCCCAGACTTTTCCACTGATTTCATTGGGATTCAATAGCACCCGATTGTCGCCCCATCGCACATCGACGATATGATTTTCTTTGTCCCAAATATAGTGATGGATGCCCACAAATGTCCACTGTACATAGCGCGTACTATCCCAAGCTTCTTTATTGATCGCTGCTTCCACACGACGTGCCAACGCATCCGCCGCTTCTCCTTGCTCACCTTCCGGCAATGGCTCACTTAATATCAATACGGCAGCTACCGCGATCACAATCAATACGCCCAATACAATGCCAATCCATTTTAACGCTTTTTTCATCTGTTATTCTTCATTCTTAAAAAAGAAGAATAAATCGTCTCGGAAATGGTTTACTTTTTTAATAACCAAATCCCTTTCACCTCCGCCACTTCATCTCCCAAAACAGACAAGGCGCGTAACGACAACTCCTGCTTACCTTCGGGCAAATACAATTCACCAATTGACAGCCGTGCCCACTCTTTCTCATAAACCTCCTTCCGCACAATCCGGTCTGGACTCTCCATATAGTCAGGATCGAAAGCTTCGCTGATGGTCGCCTCTACTTGCTGTTCGTTGCACTCGACCGCGATGACAGAACCAATATTTTCAGCAGCAGTCGTGTAGGCTACCTCGACAGCATAGTTACCTGCTTTCTGGACAGCTATCTCCCAAGTCAAAGCTTCATCTATAGAGTTCCAGTCCACAATCCAATCATTCGCCCAAGCGTGTCCTTCCTTAAATCGCAAATCACCGACCACTTTTTGAGCTTCTATAACTGGCAGATGCACACGCTTGGCTTCAGCATGACCAACCGGAATAGGCGGTGGCAAAGGCAACTGAGCAGTCACCGACTGAAAAGCACTATCATAAGCCGCCCCCAATCGTGCCACGACTTCCGGCTGCTCACTCGAAATATCACGCGTCTGCCCGAAGTCAGCAATCATATCATACAAAGAAATGCTACTATCGCGCCCCAGAACCCAACGATACTGCTCCGTTCGCACTGCACCTGGACGTGGCGTAAATGGCGCACCATGACGAAAAGAATAAATAGATCGTTCTTCCCAATCTGTTGTTTCCCCTTCCAGCAACGGCAACAAACTCCGCCCATCCAATGCCACAGCATCTGGCACCTTCAGTCCGCAGATGTCCAGCAAAGTCGGCAAGACATCTATGTGCGCCGCCAGCTTATCTATTTGTCGCGGCTCAAAATCTCCATAGCGCACAAACAGTGGCACACGCACCCCACCTTCATCATAATGCCCTTTCCATCCTTTCATGCCATCGTTGTAGCGGTTGCCATTTGGTCCGTTATCGGTCAAAAACAACACAATCGTATTGTCCCGCTGACCATCTGCTTCCAACTGTGCCAGCATCCGCCCAATATTGTCATCTATATTTTCGACCATACCATAGACAGCAGCATTGTAGTCACTGAGTCCACGCGCTTTCGCTCGATCAAAATAGTCGTCTGGTACTTGCATGGGACTGTGAGGCGTGTTATAGGCGAGATAGCAGAAAAATGGTTGATCGCCACTCGTCTGCATGAAGTTCATCGCTCGGTCGGTCAAGATATCCGGCAAATAACCTTCCGTTTTGACAGACTCTTGATTGCGCGTCAGTTCAGTATCAAAATAGTTGTTCCAATGTCCTGCCGTGAAGCCAAAAAACTCCTGAAAGCCTTGTCCAGTTGGGTCATTCGGGTATTGCTCGCCGTTATGCCACTTTCCAAATAGTCCTGTGCGATAGCCAGCCGCTCCTACCACCTCCGCGATGGTCGTCTCTTCCGCCCGCATCACTTCTCGCCGACTTGTCACACCCGTCACTCCAGTACGCGGATGATAGCGCCCCGTCAATAGACTCGCGCGTGTCGGCGCACAGACTTGACTGACATAGAAGCGTTCAAAGCGGACACTTTCTGCTGCTAGTTGATCTAAATTGGGAGTATGAATGGAGTCGTTGTCGTGGATGGAGAGATCACCATAGCCTTGGTCATCGGTGAGGATGAGGAGGATGTTGGGGAGAGTAGATGTTATGTCTTCTTTTGGTGACGTACATTGGAATAGGAGGAGGAGTGGGAAGATGAATAGTAGGTATCGCATTTGGTGAAGATAGGGAATATTGGGGATTTTTGATTGTCTGCTATTGTCTTAAAATCCTCTATTCCTTGTGTATGCTAAAAACAGATCGTCTAAGCTTAAATCCGGCTGAGGTGTGAGATACGAATCAATCGAAACTGCTTTTAAGAGATAATCGTGTTGGAGAGTCAGTAGGCATATAAAAGGGTTTATGTGATGGATAGAAATAGAATGGAGATAACAGTATTACAAACAGGCTTCATAGTCTTTCCTATGTCGCAACTAGCTCAGGATTAATGTAGATAAAATCGAAGAATATGCCATCTAAGTGCTGAAAATCTTTGTCCGTTGAAATCAAGGGAATTTGTAACACATAGGCTGTAGCGGCAATCCATAGGTCATTCTTCCCCATATTTCTCACTGTAAATTCTTTAGGTAAACGGAGACTTTTATGTCGGTTTTGAGAATATAAATCAATCTTGATGTAAGCTTTTTTAAGGTCTCTAAAATTGGAATGAATAGTTGTACTTTGATTAATGATAGCTTGCAGAAGAGACAGTTTTTTACTTCCCCAATTGTTGGATTTGGAAAAACTATTTGCTTCAGCATCGGCGGCAAAAGAGATATAACTACTATTTCTAAAACCTTTTGTAATATATTTCTTCTGAACTTGACGCCAGACATGTGACTGACGACTATAGTGAATGAGAATATTGGAATCTAACACGTACTTCATCAGGACATATCTTGAACTGCCTTATTAAATTCCTCATCCGTCATCTCCACCTCGTCTTCTTCATTTTCTTCCTCATACCAAGGAACTATCATGTCCGGCGTAAAAATAGGTGGAGGCGTCGTTCTCGGCACAGATTGTACGTCTGCTAATATTCCATCATGAATTAAATCACTCAAATAAGCAGACACATACTGCATTTGCTCCAGCGTCAAGCCATGCAGTAACTGCTTGACAAAATCCAGTTTGAGAGAGACGGTGATCTGATCGTCGATTGGTTCTGACATCGTTTGCATTTTTATTTATTTCCACAAGATAAGTAAAAAAGCCTTCGGACGCCTAACAGGTCATCTGAAGACTCACGCTAGAAAACGAAAAAAACTTTCCAAAAAAATCACCCCCCAGTAACTTTCTCCCTACCCTACCCGTCCTACCGCCGAATTGTTTGAAACAATTGACTGAATTAGTAACTTTAGTAGCTAAATTTGAGAGGTTAGATCAAACAAATGAAAATTACTGATGAAACAGACCTATTAATTGATGAGCACCAAAGAATATAACGATTGTGTCAGAACGCATGCCGATGCGATCTTTCGCTTTTTGCTCAAGAACACAGCGAATAGAGCAGATGCGGAGGATTTGATGCAATTGACCTTTGAGAAGTTGTGGAAGAAGAAGGATGTGGTGGCAGCGGAGAAGGCGCGTTCGTATGCGTTTTCGATTGCGCATCATTCGATGATCGATATGATCCGTCGCAAGAAGTTTGTGCGAGCGTACGAGAATGTACCGGAGCGCGCAGGTGGCGAGTTCATTGAACAGTTTGAGTCCAGAGATTTGGTGCATCAGTGCCTGCATGTGCTGAGTCCGATTCAGAAATCTGTCTTGATGATGCGCGACTATGAAGGCTATAGTTATGACGAAATCGCAGAGATGGCGGAACTGTCACTGTCGCAAGTGAAAGTTTATATTTTTAGAGCCCGTAAGAAACTAAGAGCAGAAATCACCCGAGTTAGTCAAGCGGTTTAAAGAGATATTAGGTGATAGACGCTAGACATTAGACGTCTTCACCAATAACTGAATGTTTGGCTCAATTTACTTTGAAATCGTTAGCTCCTCAACCATAAAAAACAACAATTGCTATGTTAATCAATAAATCCAATTACGAAGCTTTTGCACTCGATTATATCGAAGGTAATCTGAGTGGTGCTGATCTCAAAGCGATGCGGGCATTTTTGCAAGCGCACCCCGATATAGATACTGAAATCGCCCAGCTCAGTGCCGATTTTATAGAACTGACGCCAAATGATGGTATCACCTATCATGCGACTACTGATTTGCTGAAAGAAGAAGGTGCTGTGGTCGTACCTTTTTACAGACGAGCAATCTATAAGTGGGCAGCAGCGGCTAGTGTGGCATTGCTGATTGGGTTTGGCGTTGGCTATTTTGCCGCTCATCGTAGCTTGCAGACAAGTGGTGCAGTAGCGACGACGACAACTGTGGAAACACCAAAAGAAGAAGTACAGCCGACTATTGAAACGACTGTCACTCCTACTGAGGAAGGAGCTATTTTAGAAGAAGAAGAGGAAGGAGCAGTCATTAAAAAAGAAGCACAAGTCTTTGATAATCAACAATTCGCAACTACGACATCAACTAAAGAAGTTGAGAAAAAAAATACAATTGAGGTAGCGATAGAAAAGGTAGAAGAAGCCATTATTCCACAGCAAGAAGCGATTGCAGAAGTAGCACCGGATGCAGTGGAAGAGAAAGAAAATATCATTCCTGAAAATACCCCACTGCCGATCGAAGAAGCGACTACATCAACGGAAGTAGTAGCGACAACGATGATCGACGCGTTACCAGAACTACCGGAAGCACCACTGACCACCATCCCAACGCTGAAAGAAGATACCATCGTGATCGTCCTATCCAAAGAACGTATGGCAATGTCCAATAACAATGACGGCAATATCTTACGTCGCTTTGGGCGCTTGCGTCAGTTCATGGGTAAATTGCCTTTCGATGATGTCAATCTCCAATCATTCGTGCCAACTTACTTCATCGATGCGGACACGGAAACAAACGGCGAATAACAACTTACTATACATTTATTTAATCATTTGAGTACACAATACAGACGATAGTAATACCTAATCGTGGTGGTAGACCATTGTCTCAAAACTAAAACAATTTACTATGAAGAAGGAAATCAAAATTTGGAGCTATTTGCTTGCTTGTATCGCTTTATTCATGACGACGACATTGGTCGCACAGACAGGAGGCGATGAAGATAACGAACCCATCGAAGTAGAAATCAAGACCGGAAAAGATACACTACAAGCAAAGATTCTAATCAAAGATGGAGATGATGATGATGACGATAATGATGACGACGATGACAGTGATTGGGATGACGACGATGACGATTGGAATATAGAATGGGGAAACAGCAATGGCGGTAGTGAGATCAAAACCTCCAATGGTGGTCGTGTGCGTGTGACGATGTTGGACATCGGGTTGAGTGGTTATTTATTTGATGGTGGATTTTCTATTCCGAGCGATCAAGACGAGTTGGATTTATTGTATGGTGGTTCTTTGAACATCAACTTTCACTTGTTCCGTCATCGTACGCCATTGGTCAGAAATACCTTATATTTTGAGTATGGTTTAGGCTTCTCTTGGATGCAATACAAGTTTGCGAATGACTTCTTGATCCTAGAAGACACGGATAAATTTGAGTTCGAGCCGATAGAGGACGACTTAGAAAAGAACAAACTCAAAACCACTTTCATCAACGTCCCGCTCATGCTGACCCTCACGCCGGGCAAGAATAACAATTACTTCATCAGTGGTGGTGTCTATGGTGGTGTTCTCGTCGGCTCTAAGCAAAAGATCGAAACGACGGATGGCGATGTCAGCAAATTTAACGACGACTTCAACTTGAACAAAATCCGCTACGGCATCGAAGGTCGCGTCGGTCTGGGACCAGTCAGTTTTTATGCGCAATATTCTTTGCAGGATCTATTCCAAGAAGGTCGCGGTCCTGAGTTGACACCGATCAACTTTGGGATTACGGTTTTGGGCTTCTAGGAGGAGAGGGCGAGAAAGTGAGATAATGAGAGGGTGAGAGAGCGATATAAACAGATCAGTATTTCTTTGCGTTGTAGCAATATGACAAATGCAGAATTTAATAACCCAATTTCAGAAGCGATTACTGACCTTTAGTGTAGATATTTTTCGCTTATTAGAATCTGTACCATATAGCGATACTAAAAAGGTTATCGCCTATCAGTTGGGAAAATCTGCATCTTCTGTTGGAGCTAATTTTCGTGCATTCTGCAGAGGACGCTCCAACAATGAAAAGTTTTCTAAAATATGCATTGTCGTAGAGGAAGCAGATGAAACAGAATATTGGCTAGCCATCATGGCTGAATTGAAACTAGGAGAACTTGAAGAACGAAAACGGTTACAAAAGGAAATCGACGAGATTATCCGTGTAACCGTTTCCATTAAGAATAAACTGTGGAAATAGAGCTTCTCTCCTCTCACTTTCTCACACTCTCAAATTCTCATACTCTCTACCCTGGTCCTTGACCGCCGCCACCTTGCTGACCACCGCCACCGTCACCATTCTTCAAGTCAGAATTACGGATTTTACTTCTGCGTTCGCGCTGCTTGAAGGTCAATTCACCAAAGCGATACTGGAAGCTGACACCGAAAGAGCGGAAAAGAATGCTGTAGTCAGAAACAAACTCAAAGTTAGGGCCCGATAGGTCTGTGCCAAAGGTTTTGAACTTAGCAAATGGCTCGATCACACGAATACCAACACTCCCCTTCTTACCCAAAATATCTTGTTGTGCGCCCATCCCCCAAATGGAGAAAGCAGGCGTGACACCTTGGATATTTTGCTGAGGCGCACGATAGAATCCGAAAGCTTCTATTTTAAAGCCACTTTTGAATTTCAAGTCAGTGCTACCAAAGCCATTACCTTGCAAAGCACGATTGCTTAGACGCTGACCGTCGATAACGGCTGTGGCGTCATAGCTGAAAATATTAAAGCCACCTCTGATCGTCCAGATGCGCTTGATGGTCGCATTGGAAAAGAAATTGAAACCGATAGAATTGTTCTCGCCGATGTTGCGGAAAGTCGTTTCGGAGACGCCTTGTTGGGTGACATCTTGCAAAAATGTCTCGATGACATCTGTATTGTTCCGGTAAAATAAAGAGCCATTCAGACCAACGCCTTTAATGAAGGTATTGTAGCTAAATTCGACTTGATCGGTTATCTCAGGATCGAGTAGTGGATTACCGAAAGTCAAAGTTCGATTGTCGTTTTGGCTAGAATAGGGATTGATAAAAAACAAACTAGGTCGCTGTATACGGCGCGTATAGCCGAGCTTCAAAGTTTGGAAGTTTTTGAAGTTGCGAGAGATGATGATACTCGGTAAGATGTTGAAATAGTCATTCTCAAAAGACGGATTTTCTAGGCTGTAATTGCCTGAAATGCCTGTATATTCATAGCGACTACCGATGACTGCTCCGAATTTACCCATCTTGATATTGGCAGAAAGGTATCCGGCATAAACATCTTGATTATAGTTGAAAATATTGGTCAAAAAAGGATTGTCGATGATGCTGTTGGCTTCATTATCGAAAGCATCATAGTCGGCTTCTATACGTCGGATGATGGTTTTGATACCACCTTCTAATTTAAAATTATCATTGAAAGGATGCACGTAATCAATCTGTCCGGTATATTCGACATTAAGTCCATTATTGGTCAATGATTGGTCGATGTCTAAAAACTCAAGCATAGACATCTGCATCAAGTCATTCTCGCGATCATCTATGTTTCCAGTGATCTGAAAAGCTGCTGAAAACTCTTGATCTGAACCTTCTTCAAATTCCATCCGATAGTCCGTCACCCAGTCAAAACCGCTATATAAACTGCTTTCATCATAATTGGAGGTATATTCTTGTACGAAAGAATTCATTTCATCAGAAAAAGAAATATCATTGTCGCCACGACGGACAAATCGTCTGCCATTGAGTCGGAAAGTCGTCGATACGCTGTTAAAAGCATTCAAGTCATAAAAAGCATTGACCGAACCATTGAACCCAACAAAATTGCTTTCCCCATCTCCTTCTTGCTGAAAAATACGCGTACCTGTACCGAATGAATCTTCTCGATAAAGTGAAAACATACTCGGTCTAAACCAGGAGAAATAAGAACCGCCACTCGCATTGATACCAAAGCGACCTTTGGCGGCACTGAAACTACCAGACGCATTGTTGTTGACATTACCGATAGAAGCATTAATGGAGCCGGTAAAGCCTTCTGCACTCTTCTTTTTGGTGATGATGTTGATGATACCCGCTGAACCTTCTGCATCGTATTTAGCAGTCGGGGTTGTGATGACTTCCACACTTTTAATCTGATCTGCAGGAATGGTTTTCAAAGCATCTGCGACACTGTTTGCGAACATACCGGACGGTCGTCCATTGATCAGAATCTGTAAGTTTTGAGAGCCCCGAAGGGACACATTCCCCTCTAAATCAACCGATAACAAAGGAACTCGTCTCAATACATCTGTCGCGTCTCCGCCCACATTGGCGACATCTTTTTCTGCGTTATAAACGATCTTATCAATCTTATTTTCGATCAGCGATGCTTCTTCTGTTACCGTCACTTCGTCGAGTAACACATTCGTTTTTTCCAAAGACACTTCTTCTAGAGCAGCATCCGGTTCGCGCTTGGTCAGTTCGATGCCTGAGAGCGTTTTCGTTTCGTAGCCTAAAAAAGAAATGACGATTTTGTATGTTCCCAATTCGACTTCACTGAGTTTGAAACTACCATCCGAATCGGTGATAAGTCCATCGACTTCTTTGTCGTTTTTTTCATTGATGAGAACGATGCTTGCAAATTCGACACCATCTTTGGAGAGCGAATCAATGACTTGTCCTGTGATTTTCCCTTTAATGGTAGAACCACCACCGCCGAAGCCACCAAATTGAGCGAAAGCGAATTGTACTAAACATACGCTTGCCAGTGTGAGTAAGAGTTGTTTCATATCGGGTTTGTGTTGTAATGATGAGAGATAGTAAGAGCCTGATACTTGTTGCTTTACTAAATTGTGAAATTAACCCGAATGGCTTGGATTGGTTGTTATAAATATACCGAAGCCTATATATTTTCGACTAAACAATGCGAAGTAATCAATCGCTATTGTTAAACTCCTACTGAGACACTAGCGTTTCACCGCTTGCTCATATCTCGCTACCCAATCTTGTACGCTCATTTTTCCTGCCAGCTCTGCGATCAAATCGAATGGAATCCGCTCCATCTTCTTAAATCGAATACAACTTTTGCCTATATCCAGCTTGGCCGGTACGCTTTTGGCGTACTCCTGCTCAAACCATTTTTTTAGCTCATCATCAGCATAAATACCCGAATGATACAGTGCAATGTAGTTTTTCTGATTGCCTAAATTGATGAATGGCAAGGGTAGTTTTGGATCGGCATGATAGCCCTCGGGATAGATGGATTTCGGTACAACATAACCGATCATGCCGTAGCTCATTTGCTCTTCGAATCCTTCCGGCAGATGATCTTTCAAAATTTGGCGAAGACGAGCAAATGCCGCTTGGCGCTCTTCAGGGAGTTTAGAGATGTACGCTTCGGGGGAGTTGGCTTTGATTGTCATGATAGGTCGAGTTTTAGATAGCTATATGCTAAGTATTCGTAGGAAAAAGACCTATTTCTTTAAAATAGATTGGATTCTATTAATTCCATTTCATCTTGATGATACCGAATATGTGTTGCATCAATACCCAAATCAATTAAATCCAAATGAAGCGGTTTGTCTACATTAGACTGATGGATGATAATATTGCTATCCGCTTTTATCTCGACATGTCTCAATGCCTCATAGATGTACTTTTTCTCTTTCCATCCCATCAGCAAATGAATGAAATGTGCTTGCGTTTCATCTACAATGACATAGTCCCGCAGATTCGGAAAGTAACGGTTCGGGAAGCCTAGTTTACTTTCTAGGTACTCTTTTATATCTTCCTTATATTTCAATAAGTAATCCATTTTACAATCTCTTCTTTTTCTACATCAATAACCAGCAGATTTATTCTATGCTTTTTAATCCAACGTGCCAATACTGGAACATCATTGACTCTCTCATAAGCTTTCATTGGAATAGCTAAATATATAGGATGCGGAATCCCCTCATCTTCCAGTGATTCTCTATAAAACTCATACTGCCCATAAGCCTGATAAAAATCATAGACTAATGTTTTGAGCATCGATTTAATTTCTACATATATTATTTTGATCTTCTGAATTTCCTTCACCTCTTTTTCTAGGGCAAACGCATCAAAAGTATGATAATCAATAGTTGTCGTATGGAGCAAGTGTGGAACACGTTTTACTTAGGTGGCGGATGGCGAAAGGGCAGGTTCGACGGAGGAGTTTGCCATTTCTAGACCTTTTGATTCGTT
>JBCDHX010000175.1:0-11085 GCA_038749535.1 Bacteroidota bacterium | reverse complement strand
GCCACCTAAGTAAAACGTGTTCCACACTTGCTCCATACGACAACTATTACTTATCATACTTTTGATGCGTTTGCCCTAGACTAGATTAAGCAGACTAGAGATTATCAAAACTTAGCACTACGGGGTCGAAAGTTTTCTAGCATCTGAGTGATAGTCAAATCTACACGCTTCTTATACCAAATTCAATAATGAAGTACATATATAAAAACTAAATTATTTTGGGTCTAATTGAGGCGAAAAACGTAGACGACGCCTTAGCGTCAGCGAGGCTTTTCAACGAAAAGTAGGCGCAAAAGAATAAGTTTTTATACGTAATTGGTTTTTGAAATTGGTATTACATTCCACAGAGACGCAACCAGCTCATACGCTCACTAGCTCACATTCTCACTTTCTAATATGTCAAATTGTAGTTTCGCCAATTGATTGTACGCCCCATCTTCCTTCATCGACAGTTCTGTATGTGTGCCTTGCTCCACGATCTGACCATCTTCCAATACATAGATCACATCTACATCTCGGATCGTCGACAAGCGATGCGCAATAATAATCGACGTTCTGCCTTCCATCAGCACATTTAAGGCATCTTGGACGACTTTTTCAGATTCTGCATCCAAGGATGAAGTAGCTTCATCCAATAATAGAATCGCCGGATTCTTCAAAATGGCTCTAGCAATGGCGATGCGTTGCCGCTGACCACCGGATAGTTTGACGCCGCGCTCGCCCACTACTGTATCAAAGCCTTCTGGAAAAGAAGAAATGAACTCGTAGGCATTGGCTTGCTTGGCAGCTTCTATGATTTCAGCATCTGTGGCACTGTGTTTGCCGTAAGCTATATTTTCGCGAATGCTACCACTAAATAAAATGACTTCTTGAGGCACGACGGCGATATTTTGGCGGTAATTGGTGCGGTCGTAGTCTTGAATATTTTTGCCATCAACGATAATGCGACCACTATCCAATTCATAGAACTGCAGTAGCAGTTGAAAAATTGTCGATTTGCCAGCACCACTCGCACCTACCAAAGCTACTTTTTGCCCAGCTTGTACTTCTAAATCAAGCCCTTTCAAGACTTCCACGTCCGGTCGAGTCGGGTAGCTAAATTGTATATTTTGGTATTGAATATTGCCTTTTAGGAATAGATCGCGCTTTGGTTTAGTGGCTTCGGCATTGATTTCTGTATCTTCTTTGAGGATTTCTCGGATACGCTCTGTCGCTCCCAATGCACCTAGTATTTCGGTATAAAAACTACCTAAACTACCGACGCTCGTCCCAATGAAAATCATATAAAATAAGAACTCAATCAATAGCCCAACCGTCATCGTTCCATCTTCTACCATACCTGCTCCACGCCACAAAATGAAGAAAATAGACCCGAATAGCATCACAATAATGACCAATGCAAACAAAGCACGCGCCCGCGCATATTTCAATGATACGCTCACTGTTTTATTGATGCTTTCTTGATAGCGACCAAACTCAAAGAACTCGTTGGTGAAAATTTTGACAGCTTGAATGGCTTGAATGGATTCGCCTAAAAAACTATTGGAAACAGCTAGTTCTTCCTGACGCTCTTTGGATAAGCGACGTACATAGCGACCAAAGAGCATAGCTGCTACAATGACAGCCGGAAAGATCATGAGCATGATATACGCCAATTCTGTCGAGCGGAATAACAGCAAAACAACCGCGACAACCAAGGTCAAAAACTGCCGTACAAACTCCGCCAAAGTTGTGGAAAACATATTGTACATCTTCCCGATATCCGCAGAAATGCGACTGATGAGGTCACCAGATTTGTTCTCCTCAAAAAAGGACAATGGTAATCCGATCAAGCGGCCGAAAACGGCTTTTCGGACGTTGGCGACGCCTTTTTCACTAGCATAAGCGAAAAGCAAGACTCGAAAGTAGGAGGTCACCCCTTGCAGAACGAAAATGAAGATCAATATTTTCCCAATATCGCGCAGTGACCAATCCGTCTCTGCATTATCTTGGGACACATCGACCATCTGTCCCGATAAATACGGAATGACCATGGTAGCTGAACTGGATAGTAATAGAATAAAGAATCCACCAATCAAATACCACCGATATGGATAAACATATTGAAATATATGGAGCGCGTCGCGCAATTTCTCTCTACTGAACTTCTCTTTCTGCTGCGTCGTTGTCGCCATTCAAAAATGTAGATTTTAGACATTAGATTTTAGACAATAGACGCCTTCGTATGAAGCGCTGCTAAATTCTGAAGTCTTTGAAAACACAAAAGGAATTAGTTTTTCTTTTTAAAATACGAATTTACGAAAACACCTCATCCTACTCATAGTTGTTGCTGCCATGTCATCGTCAAAGTTCTTTTCGCAAATAAATGCGGTAATCTGTTAGTTGTTCGCGCGGTTCAACCTTATAGATATGAAAACCATTTCCAATTCCAAACAGCAACATCGGTTTTAGATAATTTCGAGTTTTGAATTCTACGAAGTGATAACCGTTTTTCCTCGCCCATACTTCTTGTGCATTCGCCAAAGCTTGTGCCACACCTTGTCGTCGAAAATCTGGATGAACACCGCCCATCCAAGAATAGAAAACGCTAGCTTCTTTCTCATAGCCTACTTTAAAACCTGCCGCTCGCCCGTCCACTTCTGCGATCAAACTGAGCTGCTTTGCTTTTGCCAATCGGTGATGATACTCTGTAGGTGGATAACTGTCTTGAAATTCAGGAATTTGTCGAGCGAGCGCAAGAATTTCTGAGATCGTAGCGGTTCTGATGTGCATTTGCTGTAAATTTTCGAGTGTGGATGTATAATGATCGAACGTGAAATACGTTAGGTTGATTGGGTTATTAAGTACCCAGTGTTCAGATGAATTTTGAGTCATCTATTGCTACTGCTACAACAAACATTCAACATGTATTCTACTTTCTTAAAATATAGTTTTGGTCTGATCGTCCCGCTCTTTTTGCTGAGTGCTTGTGCCGAAGAGATTGTGACGGATTTTCCTTCCGCTGAATTTTCTCAAGAAGATGGCTTTGTATTTTCTGATACAACACTTTGTGTAGGACAAGAATTTACTGTTCGAGTGAGGATGAGTGCAGGTTCAAGTAACTTGGTTCAATTTGCGATCTATGAAAATGATACTTTACTGAGTCCCAATGAATTTACGATAGAAGGTAGTAGTTCTTTCAATGGAGAAAACCCAATTACGCTAACGAATGAGGAACAGCAATTTATCAACTTTCTTATCAAGATCAATCCTGATTTTCCCGGTGTGAGAAATCGTAGTTATTTCTTTCGGGTAGTAGATGAGTTGAATCAACCTGTGGTAGCGTCAACTAACTTATTCATAGGAAGACCACGTATAACATTTTTAGATGTCCCCAATGTTATTTCAAGCGATTCGGTCATCTTCATTGGAGAAGACCTCAAGTTGAGGATGCAAGTAGAAGATTGTTGGAATGGTCTGCAAACATTAGAGGTTTTTGAAGATGGCAATCCACTTCCTTCTTCCCAATTTGAGATCAAACTAGCAGCAGATAGCAGCTCTTTGAGTGCCACTAATCCTTTTAATATTCAAAGTCCGAGTGGAGAAATCTATGATATAAAAATTACGCCAAGTCCGCCGCTAGCAGATTCTACGAGTAGGCGATACTTCTTCCGCATCCGAAATTCAAGAGATCAGATCGGAACGAATGGCGTCACCATACGAACCATAGAACCTACGCCACTACAACTATCCAGCCCACTAGCAGGCGTTCTACTCATCAATCAAGCAGCCGGAGAAGGCAATGGTGGACTGGATCTCGATACAGGTGAAAGCGTAGATGCGGAAGATGAAGACGCAGAAATACAAGACGAAGGCATCATCACCACCGACAATCCTGAGCGAAACTGGCGACGACAGATCTCAGTAGTCGATCCCGAAACCACAGAGATGCGAAAAGCACAGCCAGATGTGCAACTATCAGACTTTATCTTTCAGGAGCAACTTGTAGTCGCTTATAATCGAGGGCGAGAGCTAGAGGGCAGCGACAACAATACGGACAACAGCGGAAATCCGGCTTCCTCTGACCTGGAGCAAGGCGAAGAAGTATCCACGCCGCTTAGTATCGGTGATGTCTTCATCGTGCGTCGAGAAGGAATGTATTATGCGATAGCGTGCGTCGATATCATCAATGAAATTGCGGATGATCAGGATCGGTATATTTTTGATATTTTATATTAGAATAAATTGAACGACTCTTCTCTCTGAATGGACGGAAGCTACCGAAACCAATCCGCATACATCACATAATTATTCGCGATCCGCTGAACAGTATGCTCTAGCTGCTCAGGACTCAGCTCTTTGATACGCTTGGCAGGCACACCAGCATAGACACCGCCAGCTTTCAGATGACTATTTTCTAGCACGATGGCTCCCGCTCCGATGAGGACATTGGACTCGACTACGGCATGATCCATCACAATCGCGCCCATCCCGATCAGCACATTATCATGAATAGTACAGCCATGTACGATCGCACGATGCCCGATAGAGACATTGTTGCCGATGGTCGTCGCCGCTTGCTCGTAGGTACAATGAATAATCGCCCCATCTTGCACGTTTACCCTGTTGCCCATTCGGATGGCATTGACATCGCCGCGCACGACGGCATGAAACCAGACGCTACAGTCGTCACCCATTTCGACATCGCCGATAAGGACAGCGTTTTCGGCAAAGTAGCAGTTGTTACCGTGTTTTGGCGTGGTGTTTCGGACTGTTTTGATGAGCGCCATTTTCTTTTTTTGATGAACTGATGAATTGTTGAATTGACGATTTTATTTGGGATAAAAATTTCGTCAACATATGCAGATCACGGATTATCAATTTTTCAATTCTTCGATTGATCAAAAAAATCAATACCGCTCCGATATCGTCTTCAATCCTTCCGTCAAGGACTTAATAATACCTCTCTCCTTTGGATCATACACCCAATTGGTATCAAAATACTCCAATACATAAGGATTTGGTTCTTTGGAGAGCGTGAGGCTGTGAAATTGAGTGTTTTTGTTTTGTTGTTGAAAACGCACTTGCTGGAGCACATCTTCATCTATTTTGTACATGATAAAATCCGAAATGACCAGTACATCTGCATCTTCGTAGTCGTTGCCTTGGAGTTGGCGAAGAGCTTCGTAGAGCGGCAATGAAATATCCGTACCACCATAAAAAGACATATTCAGGAACTTGGCGATGCTGTCCAGATTGTTAGAAATATCGAATAAATCCAGCGTCTCTATACCAATGGAAAAATTGATAAGGTAAGCGCGGCGATTGTCACGAGCTGCCATTTTCAGAATCCCCAAACACAATACTTTGGCGATCTGCTCTGGTCGTCCCATCATCGACTCGCTCGTATCTACGCAGATGATGAAAGGTCCTTTCTCGCGCTGTTTGACTTTTTGATGGATTTCCGTCAAATAATCTTCGCTTTTTACGAGTTTTCGATCTTCGTAGCGGAAGGTGAGCAAGTTTTTATCGGCATACTTTTTTAGAAACAAAGTCTCCGTATCGCTATCCGAAAGCAAAGCGACTTCCGAACTCAAAATATGACTCAGCTCATCGCTTTCTTTGACACCAACTATTTCTGACTTAGCTTCTTCATCCACGATCCACTGCTGCCGAATGATGGTGCGCTCGAACGTTTCTTCCTCCATTTCGATTTCTGCTTCGCGCATCTTGCCGAGCAGATCAGCGAGGTCTTGAATGGATTTCTCATTTTTGAGCAAGTCGTCGTACTGCTTGACCACATCAAAAGAAGTACTTTTCCATAACTCTCTCGACATATCCCAATAGTTGCCCAAATACTCTGCAAAAGGTGAAACGAGCTGCATCAATTGCTGATATTCTTGCACTTTGGCTTCTACGGTCTGCATAAAGTTTTTGCGTTCTTCTTCTAGTTTATTGAGCTGATAATCAAGTAGTTTAGCATTTAATAAAGCATCCCATTGTGCCAATAAATCTGTCAAAATCAGCTCCAGTTTTTGCCGATTGTCTTGTGGAATGTTGTCCCAATCTTTTCCCTGAATTAAGTCTTTGAACCGATCCCGATAAAAGTTGACGGGTAGTTCTTGTTCTTCATAGACATTGCGGAGATAGTCGATGAGGAAATTCCATCGCTTGATGAAAACGCGAAGCGGCGTCACCGACCAAGAACCTAGTCGAGTGGTCTCTTCTTCAAAAGGGTTTTTGACACGCGCTTTTTCGTAGGATTTGCGCATCCAATAGAGCGTGTCAAGTACGATCTGCTTGGCATTGGTCGGATTGTTTTGAATGATGTCCAGCAAACCACTGATGCCAAACAAACCATCTAGTGCCTTCCGAAAATATTGGAAGTAATCATCTTTTAGATCATCCAGACTTTCCAGCGAGCTATCGACTTCTCCCGTTATTTTTTGCTGCAAATAGCGCACCAGATATTTGCGCGTCGGGCGGTCGAGCAACTGCCCAAATTCAATGAATCGCTCAAATTCTTGCTCCAGCTCTTGTTGATGATCTTGCTGCATAGAGGACAAACTGTTGATCGGCATGTTAGTTTAAGAATTGCGTCAATCTAGCTAAAGCATAAATTATTTTGAGTTGAATTGAAGAGCTAAAAATGAAGTACCACAAGATCCGCTTTTTTCAAATAAGCAAGGAAGATCCGCTCTATTTGTCCATTTTTAGCAAAATAAGTGTAATAGATTAGTCTTATTTACCGGAAATAGCCAATATAAGACTAGTTGAGTATGCTTAGACGTATCGTCAATTAGATCCGTATCCGCTTTTTTTCAAAAATGTAAGCAGATATAGGCAAGTAGACGATATTCCGTAGGAATAACCTGTTTATAGAAAAGGGTTATCTCGTGCTTGCGTTCCGTAGGAACAGCCTCCGTCACAACACATCAGGCGGTTCCTACGGAACGCAAATAGGTAGCAAAATAGATAACTATAAACAGTTTGTTCCGACAGGACAAAACCGGCAGTTTAGGAAATCCAAGATTTTACTCTCGCCACACAATCCGCCAAGAAATCCCACCATCTACAAACCAGTCTTGTACAGCTTCGTCTCCTTGCCAGCCGGCAGAAATATCCAGTTGGAAATCGGGATTGACGAGAAAAGCAAAGCCTGCGTCATAGTTGGCAGTCGGGTTTTCGATGTTGCCGTAAACTTCGACAAAAGTGCTCCATTTTTGAGACAGACTACCATTCAAAGAAAGGGCGTAAAAACTTCTCGGATCGGTATTGTTACCAGTCCAAGTCATACCAACATTGAGCAGGAGTCCCCACTTGTCACTCAGCGACTGACTAGACATGGCGATAGCAGTGACACCTATTTTTTCACGTCTGTAAGCTTCACTTTGAGCTCTCAATAAAGCACGCGCTTGTATACCCAAAGTCGGTCCTTTCTCTTTGCCAGAGACCACATTGTAGCGTGCTCCGATTTGTGTATTGCTGATCCCGAATTGCCGCTCTTCATCTTGATTCATGGTAAACTCATCCGTACGCCAATTAAATACAGCACTCACTTCCCACTTTTCGACTAAACCGAGCCGGACGACCGTATTGTGTAGCCAGCGATCTGTACCATTGTTGGTATCAAAGTCAATGGAATTGTAGTTGACGCCCGATTGCAATTGAAAGACTTTTGCGCCTAAAGTGTATGCACCTATACCTTGACCAGGGCGACCGGATCGTATATTTTCAGCGAACTGAGCGGAAAGGGACACTTGGCAGAAAGAGAAGAAGAAAAATAGTAAGTAGAATCGTGTTTTCATTGAATGTCTGTTTGAGTTGGCTATTTAAGACGTCATTGTTATCAAAAGGTCTCGTAGCTTGCCATTTTTTAACATTCAAGGCATAATGACACTTACTTGTTCGGTTTAACCTGTAGGCAGCTCTCGTTTCTGTCGCTCCAAAAACTGCGCGCGCACCACTTCCTGAACGGTCTTTTGTTCGATCTTACTTTCCAACCAGGAGATAATGTCCAGATACAAAAACGGTCGCCGCTCGAATGCTTTTTCTTTGGCTTTTTCTAGCCGTCCTTTCAGATCGACAAATTCTTGCTTCAACTGGTCGGGACGCATCCTTGGTGTGCGACGCAAGAAGCGGAAAATCTCCCGCTGCACTTCGTGGAGTTCTTTCATCTTACCAACGAAGCGGTAGACCGATTTGATTTGATACTCGACGAGGCGTTCGTTGCCTAACTCGAAGTGCGCCATCAAATTCAGGATGCGTGCAAAACACTGAATGTCTTCTCGGTAGTCGGGGTTGCGCTGATTGATGATGAGATTCAAGTAGTCAATGGCAGTGCTGTTGTCGCCACTTCCAAAATACAAACATGCTATTTTGTAGTAGAACACCATAATGCGATGATCGTCCCAGTTGTAGC
The DNA here is from genome assembly GCA_038749535.1 of Bacteroidota bacterium. GTDB lineage: Bacteria > Bacteroidota > Bacteroidia > Chitinophagales > Saprospiraceae > JAAUTG01. The sequence goes on along the minus strand of JBCDHX010000175.1, from coordinate 2,684 downwards.
GATTGTCTTCCATGATTTTGACCAAGTCACCGACCACTTCTATGCCTTCTCCATAACTCCCTTCTATAAAATGGCGATTGATTTCGTGCAGATAATAATAGAGATAGTAAAGGCTTTCCGTATTGTTGGTTTGCTGTATGTACTTCTCAGACTTGAGGGATTTGAGTTGCTCTAAATTCGAGATAAAGGCATCGTAGTGCCACAAATTGAAGAGCGTACTTAGCAAATTGTGCAAAGCTTTGAGGTAGAGTGGCGTCTCGTACACCTTCATATCAGGATAGGCATGAAAAGCGTCGACCCAATTTTGATTATGCTTATAGCAAAGCAAGAAATTCTGTGTGATGTGATAGTACCAAGTGTGCGCCTGACTGTAATAGACTTGCTCAAAAAAGTCTATCTCAGTGACGTTCACTTGCTTGGGCAGCCGATGCTGAAATAAATCTTTGACCAGATGGTATTCCTTTTCATCTCGTACAAAACCTGTTTTCAGGTACAGACTATACAATTGCATCGCCAAATTAGAGTAGCGATTGATGTCCAACACCTTATCGTATAGCCCATTGGCTTCTGCCGCTAGCTCGTCTGCTTTATTTTCGATGCTGCGTGTGATGTATTGTGCCTCTATATGCTTTTCAAATTCCACAATCTCTAGTGCGAGCAGACTTCGTTTGGTTTCTATCGCCTTTTGCTTAGTCTTGTTCAGCATATCCAAGCTTTGTCGGTACAAACCTTTGTCGTACAGGACACGTGCATAATCAATCGACTCTCGGATGTCCGTATCTATATTGTGATTGCGGTTGAGAAGTCGCAGACTGATGAGTAGCTGTTTGTAGAGATGCGCCTTTAGATTGGAGAGTTGCCGTTTCTTAATGTCGGAAAATTTCTTCAAGATGCGCTCCTCATCATAGACGCCATATTTATCTAGAAAATCAAATAACTTCAAGAACAGAATATCATCCGAAGCTTGATTTCGCCTCACAAAAATCCGAAAATGCCTTTTTTCTGATCTGGTCAAGGATAGAATCAACTGAACGAGGTCGTCTGTTTTCTGCTTTGGCATTGTAAATTCGCTTTTTTTACTACTCTGATAATCAATCGCTTACCACAACTATTCGACCGTTGCAGTCTTGTATTAGCTATCCCAATTTAGTTTTATTCAGCAGATAGGTAAGGATAAATTTGAATACGGAAGTTTGTAGACCAATTTTTCTACAATTTCCTTAAAGCAAACTTACATTTTTTTTCTTCTATATAAAATTTAGCCTGCTGTGACAGCATAGCAGCCACATCTTTTTACGAAAACGAAGCATTATGTCTGATGGACGAGTATATATTTTTGATACCACACTAAGAGACGGTGAGCAGGTACCGGGCTGCAAACTAGATAGAGACGCCAAATTAGAAATCGCGCTTCGACTAGAGCAGCTAGGCGTTGACGTGATAGAAGCAGGCTTCCCGATCTCTAGTCCCGGCGACTTTGCTTCTGTGGCGACCATAGCAGAGCACATCAAAAATGCAACAGTCTGCGGACTCTCTCGCGCCATCAAGCAAGACATTGCTACAGCTGCGGCTGCCTTGAAAAAAGCGAGACGACCACGCATCCATACCGGAATCGGGACATCGCCATCGCACATACAGCATAAGTTGCGAACGACGCCCGAAAAGATACTGGAACGAGCTGTTTCGGCTGTCAAATATGCCAAAAACTTCGTTGAAGACGTTGAGTTTTATGCGGAAGATGCAGGTCGGACGGACAATGAGTATCTCGCTAGAGTGATAGAAGCAGTCATTAAAGCAGGAGCGACAGTTGTCAATATTCCGGATACGACTGGCTATTGTATGCCCGTTCAGTATGCTGATAAGATCAAATATTTGATAGATAATGTTCCCAATATCCACAAAGCGACGATTTCCACGCACTGTCACAACGACCTCGGTATGGCAACTGCTAACTCGGTCATGGGTGCACAGTACGGTGCTCGCCAGATCGAATGTACCATCAATGGCATCGGGGAGCGTGCAGGCAACACGTCCTTAGAAGAAGTGGTCATGGTGATGAAGCAACATCCTGAACTCGGCTTGCATACCAATATCAATACGCCTTTGTTGTTCTCCACTAGCCAATTGGTTTCGGATAGTATGGGGATGGTCGTACAGCCTAATAAAGCCATCGTCGGTGACAATGCTTTTGCGCATTCTTCGGGCATCCATCAAGATGGGGTCATCAAGAAAAGAGAAACCTACGAAATCATCGATCCACTAGACGTAGGTGTCGATCAATCCAAAATTGTATTGACGGCGAGAAGTGGGCGTTCTGCTTTGGCGTATCGAGCCAAAAATATTGGATATGAATTGACGAAAACGGATCTGGATATGGCGTATGACAAATTCTTGGAAGTGGCGGATAGTATGAAGGAAGTGGATGACTCACATTTGGAAGCTATCTTTATGCAGATGGAGATGCAGGCGGCTTAATCAAGATATTAGACCAGTAGATATTAGACGATAGACTTTTATCGAAAAAAACTCAACCTACAATCTTTTAGGGCAAACGCATCAAATTCCTTTTTGCTCTTTGATTTATCAAATGATTCAATTTTTCAGCGACATGAGCATGGTATTTGTCTCCCCGAGAGTCGGGACAGGCAAAGCCGACGGGCTATTCATTTTGGCCCCGCAAGCGG
>JBCDHX010000174.1:0-11505 GCA_038749535.1 Bacteroidota bacterium | reverse complement strand
GCTCGAAAAAAGTTGATTTTTGTTCAAAATTGGTGAATGATAGCCCGTTGACAACATCTTGCCTTAGTGCGTGTTCCCTAAAAAATGATTCTTATGAGTGGACTTTGGGAACAAATAAAATCGCTTTTCACGACAGTAGAAGAAAGCTCGCCGATTCGCCCAGCTGTACACGAATTGCTCAAGCGGACAGAAGAAGAAAAGGCAGATTATGAGCATTGGAAAAGGACATTGGTACGGCGGCGACTCATCGACTGGCTCGTCAATCAATATGCGCTCTATCAAAGTCTACCAAATGATACCGATGAAGCGATTGACTTCCTAAATGCCCCTAGCATGAAAGGTTTCGTCGTTCATTTCAATCAGACACAATACAGCCGACGCGATGCTATTTATCTGCTAGATTATTTAAAAGAAAGAATCCGCACGCTCAACTATCGCCTACAACTATCTGACGTTCGCACCTACAATCGCCCCAATTGGGTAGAAAGTATACAAAAACACTATCTCAAGCCAAGAACTACTTTTGAAGAAGGACAAAAAATCAATCAGCAGTACGGCAACATCAGCATCGACCTAGTGCTACGCGATGATCGCCCACATCATTTGCGCTTCTCAGCCACGCACTATCAAGACCATCTCTATCAACAACCATTGTCTTTTGAAGAACTCATGCAGATATTAGTGTGAATGCCTCTCACTCTCTCATTCTCTCAAACTCTCGATAGTATGCACTTAACACTCGGTTTCTCTCCCTGCCCCAATGACACCTTTATTTTTTACGGTCTACTGCACAATGCCATCGACACAGAAGGCTTGCAATTTGATGCTATACTAGAAGATGTAGAAGCACTTAATCAACGCGCCTTTTCCAACGATTTGAATATCACAAAACTAAGCTATCACGCCTATGCGTACGCCTGGGATGATTATGTTTTACTGGATGCCGGAAGTGCATTGGGAAATAATGTAGGGCCGCTATTGATTGCCAAAAAGCAACTGAAAGATGAAGAAGTAACAAGCGGAACGATCGCTATTCCAGGAAAATACACAACGGCTCATTTTCTCTTCAATTTAGCCTATCCCAATGCACAAGACAAACAAGAAAAGCTCTTTTCAGAGATCGAAAACGCAGTCCTGACCGATGAAGTTGATGCGGGTGTCATCATCCACGAAAATAGATTTACATATCAAGAAAAAGGCTTGTTCAAAATTCAAGATCTAGGAGAATATTGGGAGTCGAACTATCACTTGCCGATTCCGCTAGGCGGCATAGTCGTACGACGCGATTTACCAGACGACATCAAAGCTAAAGTCAATCGCGTCCTCGCTCGTAGCGTCGCTTTTGCCTTTGATCATCCCGAAAAAACGATGCCTTACGTCCGCCAATATGCCCAAGAAATGGAGGATAAAGTCATGCAACAGCATATTGATTTGTATGTCAATGAGTATACACGTGATTTGGGAGAAAAAGGGAAAATGGCGATTGAGAAAATGTATGTGGTGGCAAGGGAGAAGGGGATTTTGAAAGGCTTACCTGAAGATGGAATCTTTCTAAATTGACTTCAATATTTGGTATTATTCATCCCACTTTCGACATCTTCCGCTGCTTATTCCACAATAACAGTCGCGCTATGATCGGCGGCACATTATAGCCTTGTTTGTGCAAAGTTGCCGAGCCACTTTCAAAGATTTCAGGATAGCCTTTGATGCCATGTCCTTCTAGAAATCGATTGTAAAAATTAAATAGCGCAGCTACATCTACTGCATCATCTAATGCATCTTCACTCCATCCGGCGGCAAAGACTGATTGGGCATCGGCTTTTTCCATTTTGGCAGGTGACAAAGTGAGTTTTTGGCAATAGCGAAGTAGTGGCTTCATCTTCTCTTCCACATCAGTCGTATCTATATTTTCCATCAAATTTTCCACCATTTGCTTTGGCACACCAAATCGTTCAGCGACGGCAGTATGAATACCTGCACAGAATTGACAAGCATTGGTGGCGGAGACGAAAGCGGCGATCAATTCGCGTTGAGCGATGGATAATTCAGATTTGCCGCGCAAAATGACTTGTGTAAATTTATTCAAGCCTGCATAGCGACGTGGACGACGAAAAAGGACATCTGTGATGTCAGAGCGATTGTGTAAGTAAGAAAAGAACGGCATGAGTTTCTAGTGTAAATGTTTGTAGTTAGTATTTCAAAGCCATGGTCAAGATAACCATAAATTTCAAGACCAAACAAATCCAAACCATCATCGTTTTCCCAAAGCGCAACACGAACAGAGATGTATTATAGAAAACGGCACGGCAAAGGATTCACTTATCAGGACGAAACGGGCAATACAATTCGAGATCAAAAGCTGAGAGCACGCTTTGAAGAATTGGTCATTCCTCCGGCTTGGCAAGAAGTAGAAATTGCGGAAAACGTTTCATCAAAAATTTTGGTCACAGGAAGAGATACGAAAGGGCGAAAGCAATACATTTATCATCCTAAATACATCCAAAAACGCCAACGTGCCAAATACGATCGCATTCTTCGTTTTGCTGAGCAACTGGAGACCATGCGCCGCGTCACGGGTCAACATTTGCGGCATGAGGAAGTTACGCGCGGGAAAGTGTTGGCTTGTATGGTGCGTCTACTCGACTCTGCTTACTTCCGACCAGGTAGTCCACGCTATACTGAAGAAAATGAGACTTATGGTTTGACGACACTACGTAGCCGACATTTGACAATTGAGGAGGATGAACTTATTTTTGAGTATGTTGGGAAATCAGGAAAGGAACAAGAGCGACACGTAGAAGACCGTCGTTTGGCGAAAGTGATTCAAGAGCTAGACGACATTCCCGGCTATCGCATTTTCAAATATTTTGATGAAAGCGGTGACAAACAAACTGTCGAAAGTCACGATTTGAATGAATATATCAAAGAAGTGATGGGCGAAGATTTCTCTGCCAAAGACTTCCGAACTTGGGCAGGGACGATGATTGCGGCTATTGCACTTGATGAGTTGGGTATCTGTGAACCCGAAGCGCAAGAAGCTATGAACAAACGCATCCGCGAAGCCGTCAATCGAGTTGCGGAGCATTTAGGTAACACACCAGCCGTAGCACGCAATTCTTACATCGATCCACGCATCATAGAGCATTATATGAATGGTCGCACCACTCGCTATTTCAAGCAGCAAGTCAAAAAAATGCTCAAAAACAAACAGAACCTCTCTGAAGAAGAACTGAGCGTTCTCTGTCTGCTGCGTGATTCTTTGAATGACTGATTGTAGCCGCCGAATTTATTCAGCAGGCTTTCTTCAACCAAATATTTCCCTAAATTCACCTCAAAATCAACCAACAAAATGAAGAAATATTTCCTACTTGCTGCCCTCCTGTGCAGCATCTCTCTTTTCGCCCAAACGACCTACTTTCCAGAAAAAAATACTTGGCAGCATCGAAGTCCTTCTGAGTTCAATATCAATGCCACCGAACTACAAAAAGCCATTGTATTCGCAGAAGACAATGAATACTCCGGTTCACGTGATCTACGTATTGCCATTTTAGAAGGCTTTGCCCGCGAACCTTATCATGACTTATTAGGACAAGTCAAAAAACGAGGTGGTCCGGCAGGTGTGATTCTTAAGAATGGATATATCGTGGCGAGTTGGGGCGAGGTCGAGCGCGTCGATATGACATTTAGTGTCACCAAAAGTTATCTATCTACCGTTGCTGGACTGGCAGTCGATCAGGGTTTGATTCAACACGTGCAAGATCCGGTCGGTGACTACGTTTGGGATGGAACATTTCGAGGGGCACACAACTCAAAAGTCACTTGGCATCATCTATTGCAGCAAAATTCTGACTGGTCAGGCGAATTGTTTGGCGTCAAAGATTGGGCAGATCGTCCGCCGCGTAAGGGCGATGTAGATGACTGGAAAATGCGCGAATTCAATGAGCCTGGGACAGTTTTTGAGTACAATGATGTACGTGTCAACGTATTGGCATACAGTTTGTTACAGCTGTTTCGAGAGCCACTACCTAAAGTTTTGAAAGAACAAGTCATGGACAAAATAGGAGCCTCTCCGACTTGGCGATGGTTTGGGTACGATCATTCTTTTACGCTCGTCGATGGGATGATGATGCAGTCGGTCAGCGGGGGTGGACATTCTGGTGGTGGCTTATGGATTAATACGCTCGATCATGCACGATTTGGCTACTTATTCTTGAATGATGGCAAATGGAAAAACGAGCAAATCATCTCCGAAAATTGGATTGAACAAGCCATACAACCTTCTACACCAAAGCCAGACTACGGTTATATGTGGTGGCTCAACACAAAAGGAAGCAATCGCTATATGGAAGGCATAGACGAAAATGTATACTACGCTGCTGGATTCGGGGGCAATTTTATTGTAATCGATGAAGCCCGCGATATGGTGATCGTGACACGTTGGTTAGAACCTTCTAAGTTAGAGGAGTTTTTGAGTCTAGTGAAAGCAGCCGACGAGGAAAAAGCGGAAGAAAAAATCAGCTTATTCAACGGCAAAAACTTAGACGGCTGGACGATACATGGCACAGAAAAATGGTTCGTCAAAAATGGCATTCTCTACTGCGAAAGTGGACCGGACGAGCAATACGGTTACTTGGCGACCAATGAAAAATACAAAAACTTCGACCTCACTCTAGAGTTCAAACAAACCGCCAATGGCAACAGCGGCGTCTTTTTCCGCTCTTCTCTAGAAGGCACAAAAATCACAGGTTGGCAAGCTGAAGTCGCACCGCCGGGCAACAACTCGGGCGGTATTTATGAATCTTACGGAAGAGGTTGGTTGATAAAGCCGCCTAAAAAACTAGACAGCACACTGAAAATGGGGGAGTGGAATAAAATGCGTGTCCGCGTCGTGGGTGATCGTGTCACGACTTGGCTCAATGGCACTCAAATGATCGACTTTAAAGACGAAAAAATTGGAGAAGCCAATGGACAGATTGCTTTGCAAATACACGACGGCGGTGGCATTCAGGTGCAATGGCGGAATTTGGAACTGACGTCTGTCACCCATTGAATTTGATGTCTGAAAAGTGGGAGTTTGTTTTATGGTAAATTTAAGCTGCACGTTCAGCGTGTGACTAAAAGAGCATAACAAGTAAGTCGCCTGGTGAATGTGCAGTTTGAATAATGTCAAAAGTTATTCATCTGATTCCAAATTTGACAATTCACCGGGTGACACAATCAGAGTTTCTCCAACTCCCCCAAGAACCACTTCTTATCAATCAAAGGCGCAGATTCGATTTCTGTTTTCAACTTAGCTCGTTTTTCTTTATCATAAGGATTGACATGCAAAAGCTTTCGGGTATAGCGAAAAAAATTGCCGTATACATTTCGGTAATTATCAGGAATCCCTTTTTTGCGGCGTAGATATACTTTTGAACTCTCCAAATGCGCTTCCAAAGCTGTCGTTTCTGCTAGTTCATAATACATTTTGGTGAGCATTCCTCGGCTATTCAGGTTGAGTAGAATATCGTCGTATTCATAAGCTGCCAAATATCGCATGGCAGTATCGTAGTCTTTTTTATAATAGTATAATTGAGCTAGGCAGAAAGTAGTATAGTTCTCTCGATGGTCATCATCTAAATACTCCTTGTAGTCATGAATAAATTGTTCTACCCAGTCAAATTCATTCAATATACTACCATTAGTGACAATGTTTTTAAATAGATTAGGATTAAGAAATCCATTTTCAAGAAAGGCATTATGTTCTATTAGTAATTGATAAAAGTGAAATAGCTCTGCAAGATACTGTTTCTCTCCTGAGTTGATTTTTCGAACACAATAATTAATAAGAAGAAGTAAGAACTCTCTGATCGCATCTGTATCCAATAAAAATAAGTTACTCTCTACTTCTTGTTTTAGTCGATTAAAGTGTGTTTGAGAAGGTTGAGTCAGTAATAGATATAAAGTGAAATAAATTTTTATACCTTCTGATTTGATATATTTAATATTGGGCAATGAAAGTTTCTCAATAAGAGAAGTATAAGAAACATCTTGACTAGATTTAATAGTGGAAAGCCGTAAACAGACCAATCTCAATTGTTCGATACAGTACGCTTCATCCAGTGTTTCTGATAGCTTTTGTACGTTATCATATAAGTAGCGATTATTGTTATTTAAAACATGTTGTACATAAGCCTCTTGCTCATAGACGAAATTATTCCAGTAGTAAGAACTACTTCGTGTAAAAATATCTCCCAGTAATTGGTCTGTATGCTGTAGAGCCTTCTGAGCTGTTTTATTAAGTTGTCGTTTCCTGTATATTTTGGCTAAAATGAGTTGAGTAGAAAAGCTTTGTATAGTACTCTCTTTGAACAATAAATATGACTCCAATGCCCTTAGTAAAAAGTGCATACTCTGCCGAATTTTTGCATCATCAAATGACTCTTTCGGAAATAAAACGGTAAAGACTTTCTCCTTGCGCAGCTTGGTCTCTTTTTCCAGATTGCTACCCTTAAAAAAGTAGTCAAATAAGTCAATGACATCCTGACGCTGATTATGATAAGGCGAACGCAGCCATTTACGACAGTCACGAACTTCTTTTTTATCAAATGTACGCAACAATTCTACCAACTGACTTCTGTGCATAGATGCAAATTTGAATCAACAAGATAAAAGTATAACTTATTGAATAACAGTATATTGAAAATATTTATTATCTTATAAAGTCCAACAAAGATACTAAAGTGTCTTTCGATAGTCAAGAAAGTTTGCTCACATTTGTAATTGAGAAGGTAGATGTTTTTCAAGAGCATTTTTCTCAATAAAATAAAAGACCATTTCGATTCATATCGGAATTAACATTCAATTGCCAGGGATGAGCTACTTAGATCAATTTTCTTGTCCCAAAAGTTAGTCGCATGAAATATACTTTAACACACGTACTTTTTTTACTTCTTTTCTTTACTACTTCCTTATCTGCACAAGGTTGGAAACGAACTATTGGTGGAAACGCCGACGATCCGGGTGAAGCCATCATTCAAATGGAAGACGAAGGCTATTTGCTAGTCGGTCATGGCGAGTCCTTTGGGGATAGTGGTGACCGCGACGTTTATGTCGTTCGCTACGACCTAAATGGTAACGTACAGTGGACGCAGTTCTACGATGAAGGCATGGAAGAGTTTGTTCATGATGCCGTAGCCAATGAGCAATCAGACGTTTTCATCGTTGGTACATTTCAAGAAAATCGCTCAGAAGAACCCAATGCTTATCTACTGAAAATCAATACATTTGGTGAAGCTCAGTGGTCTAAATCTTATGGAGCAGCTGGAGACGATCACTTTTACTCTATCGTCGCTGCCAATGATGGCGGCTACGTCATGGCAGGTTACAGCGATAGTTATGGTAGAGGTGATCGCGATATGTTCATCGTCAAAGTTGATGAAGATGGCAATACGATTTGGCGTAAAAATTACGGTAGTGATCTAGACGAAGAAGCGAATGCTGTGACCGCTGTCTCTGATGGCTATGTGATGGCAGGTTATGTAGAGTTTGACAATCGAAATAGAGACTACTATGTCGTCAAAGTGAACGAAGATGGAGGTCTAGTTTGGAGTCGTACGTTCGGAGATCGTTTTGAATACGAAGAAGCTTTAGACATATTATCCAATGAAGAAGATGAACTGTGGATAGGTGGCAATCAAGGCACAGTGGGACCTATTCATTTGATGAAAACCAATGCAGAAGGTGTATTGGAGTGGGAAAGAGAATATGAAACTGAATTTGTCGAAGCGCAATTCAGTCAAATGGCAGCAACTGAAGATGGCATCTTGTTGTCCGGTACAGTTGCAGTCACAGCTACTGACAACAATATTTACTTGTTGAAAGTAGATAACAACGGTAACTTTAGATGGGAAAACCACTTTGGTGATGTAGAGCGTAGCGAATTTAGCTATGACGTGACTGCTACAATGGACGGCGGCGTTGCGATAGTAGGTGGAAGTGCTGTTTTCGCTGATGTAATTGCACAAGGTCCATTGGATGATTTTGTACTCATCAAAACCGATGGTCTAGGAAATATAGAATCCAATCGTTTGGAAGGACGTGTATTCTATGATGTGGATGAAGATGGTACGTTCTCAGAAGGCGATGTGGCTTTGGCAGATTGGCCAGTAAAGATTACCAATACACAGACAGATGGGGATAGAGTATTCTACACTTCTTCTGATCAGACGGGTAGCTACAATATTACCGTAGGTACAGGAAGATATACTACAACTGTCCTCAACCAGAACGAAGACTATTGGACGCTTACGCGCAATAATATCCCGAATTTTTTCAGCACTACTTACGACACTATCAGTATGATCGACTTTCCGGTCACGGCTGATTTATTTTGTCCTTATGTGGAAGTAGGTGTCTCCGCACCTTCTTTGAGCATCTGTAATGATGTCAATTATAATGTCTCCTACTGCAATATCGGAACAGCACAGAGTGGTATTTTTGATGTCGAAGTAAAACTGGATGAAGCGTTGACACTGATTGAAGCAGAATTGCCATTTACGCAACAAGAAGATGGTACTTACATCTTCGAAGTTGACAATCTAGTTTTAGGAGAATGTGGTACTTTCAGCATCAATGCTTCTGTTGCTTGTGAAGGTTATGTTGTTGGGCAATCGCATCAAGTACGAGCTAGTGTCAATGAAAGTTTGGCATGTTTAGAGCCGGATCCAGATTGGGATATGGCAAGCATTAAAGTAGAAGGACGCTGTACGGATGAAGGCAATGTTGAGTTTGTGGTCAGCAATCAAGGCGATGGCAATATGCGTGCTGCCAGAAATTACACAGTTGGATTAGAGGATTTGATTGGCTTCTCTGCACCGTACCAGTTAGATTCAGAGCGCGATACGATCATTTCTAGAGAAGCTAGAGGTGTGACGACACGTATCATCGTAGAGCAAGCAGAAGGTCATCCTGGTCGTAGTTTCCCGACAGTGGCAGTAGAAGGTTGCGGAGCAGAAGATGCGAATGTAACGGTGCAAACTGGATTCGTTACGATGTTCCCCGAAGATGATGCTGATCCTTTTGTCGGTATTGATGTACAAGAAAATACAACGGATGCGACAGGCAACATCCTGAGCGCGCAACCCAAAGGATATAGAGAACAGCAGTTCATCGAGCGTGGACGCGACATCAGCTATCACATTCAGTTTCAGAACTTGGGAGATCAGCCGTTGCGCCATGTAGTTATTAGAGATACCTTGCCAGAAGAACTAGACATTGCGTCTATTCAGATCGAAGCGAGTAGCCATGCCTACACATATGAAATATACGAAGATCGCATTTTGCGCTTTACCTTTGATAAGCTAGAACTACCTAACGTCAATGAAGATGCGACGGCTTCCAAAGGATTTATTAAATTCCGAGTGCGTCAAAATCCCGGTCTAGAAAAAGGAACGATCATCACCAATCGTGCTTTGATTTCCAGCAATTTTAGCAAACCTGTCCTGACCAATCCGGTGCGTCATACCATCGGCGGTGAGTTGCTCGATTTTGTGGAAGTGGGTACGGTCAGCACAGACGATCCTGTATTAGAAGGATTGACTGTTCAAGTGACACCCAATCCATTTGTGGAAAATACTACATTCATCTTGGATGGATGGAATGCAGCCGCTCAATTGGAGATTATGGATGCAAGTGGACGTTTATTGAGAACGGAAACTTTCCAAAACAATCAACTCTATTTCAATCGTGGTGATTTGAGTACCGGCATCTATTTTTATCGCATTAGTAACGACAGTCAATTATTGAGTACTGGAAAGATGGTGATTCAGTAGCGAGTTAGTCAAATCAAGAATATACAGATCGAAGAATTGTAGGTGGAGCAAGTGTGGAACACATCTTATTTGGCGGGTGGCTTCGAGCTTCCACTGTCCGACGGAGGAGTTTGGAAGGTCTAGCGTTTTTGCTTCCTTTTTTGGCAATGCAAAAAGGAAGAGCCCGTCGGCTTGAGACAAATGCTAGTACTATGAACTACAATTAATATTTTCGAAAGATTCTAGATCAGATGTGAGTATTTTTTATTTCGATACGTCTGCTTTAGCCTAATAATATTGAACTTCGAAGAGAAGTACAGTTAAAGACTTGGTCGGCTTTGTAGCTAGCCAAGTCTTTTCTTTTGTAGAAAAGTAGTATACTGTGCGGACTTTCCTTCACTTCCTTTGTTGATGAAAGAGTAGCATCCATTTTCTATGAAAGCAATCATTCCTGTAGCCGGAGCCGGCACAAAATTGCGTCCGCTGACGTACACACAGCCCAAACCACTGATTCCAGTAGCTGGCAAGCCGATCATTTCCTTCATCATCGACCAGTTGTATGAAGTAGGGGTGACGGACTATGTTTTTATCATTGGTTATTTGGGAGAAAAAATTCAAGCGTATGTAGATAGCACCTATCCGGACTTGAATAAAGAATATGTCGTTCAGGAATCCCGTCAAGGTTCGGGTCATGCTGTCTGGGTCGCCCGAGAATATTTCAAAGACGAAGACGAAGTCATTATTTTCTATGGTGATACGATCATCGATATGGATTTTCAGCAAATCATCGAATCGGATACTTCTTGTGTAGGCATCAGTTTGGTCGATCAGCCTTGGGAATATGGGGTAGCAGAAATAGGGGAGGATGGTTACGCTAGACAGGTCGTCGAAAAACCAAAAATCCCCAAGTCCAATATGGCAATGGTCGGTTTCTACAAAATCCGAGAAGTAGAAGCCCTGATAGAAGCTCTAGACTATAATATCAGTGAAGAAGTGCAGACCAATGAAGAATATCCGCTCACAGATGCGCTGATGCGGATGATCGAAAAAGGGGTGAAACTAGGAACTATCAAGGTCGATAATTGGTACAACTGCGGTAAATATGAAGTCCTACTTGAAACCAATGCTCTCCTCCTCAATCGAGATACCTACGCTTCTCACAATCTACCCAATTACGATAACTCCATCATCATCAATCCGGTGAGTATCGGTAAAGGCTGTACCATCGTCAACTCCATCATCGGTCCCAATGTGACCATCAGCGGCAACGCAACCATCAAGTCTTCTATCATTCAAGATTCTATTATTGGCAACTATGCGTCTATCAGAGAAGCGGTTTTGCGCAACTCTATTATCGGAAATGATACCTCTATCAAAGGCTTTCGGCAGAGTTTGAACATTGGAGATAATACGGAGATTGATTTTGGGTAGTTATTTTCAAACACCTAAGGACATCCAAGATATTTAAGAGATTGGTTTTCAGTGTATTGAGATGACGTTTGAGGTGGTTCAATAAATCAGGACAAAAATTTAAGATAGGTTTCAAAATTTTGGTGATTCGGGTTATGCCAACATTTTTTCCTCAAAAAGCCCTCAAAAAGAGGGGGGCTTTTTGAGGAAAAAAATAGATTATTCAATGTTCTGCTTGATCGTTAAAGCGTTGCTCAAAGACTAAAGGGCTGGTATTTCCTATAGAAGAATGACGACGTATAGT